>CAXMRN010000091.1:0-3475 GCA_964195565.1 uncultured Polyangiaceae bacterium
CATGACGGTCCACGAGCTGAGCTCTTCGACCATCTGTTCCGTATTCATATTTGCCATTCTTGACTCTCCGCTAACCGTGCGTGCGACACGGCTAAATTTGTTGTTGGATTACTCGCCTGCCTCTTTGCGCCGGTGCGCATCGAGAACGAGAGCGAGGTTTTGGGCCGGCGCATTGATCTGCGCGACCAGGTTCTGCATGGGCGCCATGAGCTGCGCGAGCAGCGAAGCGCGAATCTCGTCTTTGCTTGGAAGCGAGGCGAGCTCTTTTTCGACTCGCTTCGCGTCGAGCACCTGACCTTCGAGAAGGCCGCACTTGACGAGGAGCTTTTCGTCTTCGTCCTTCGGCTGAAGAACGTCGGTGAACTCCTTGCGGAAGTTCTTGATTACCTTAGCGGCAGCCGAGGGATCTTCGAAGCTCCAAGCGATCGCTGTCGGACCGGCGAGGTGCGCCGCAAACTCGGTGTTGTCGGCCAGTTCCGAACCCTCGAGCGCTTTGCGGACGACGTTGTTCTTGACGACCCTGTACTCGACACCCGCCTCGCGGAAACGCGAACGGAGGTCGGTGATGAGCTCGACGTTCACGCCTCGGAAGTCGACGAGCACGGTGGCGCTCGCGTTGTCGAAGCTCTCGCGGACGGAGGCGGCCTGAGCCGTCTTTTGTTCTCGTGTAAGGCTCATGATTACGCCTCCACCTCTATAGTGCCGGGGTCAATCTTGATGCCTGGGCCCATGGTCGAAGTCAGTGTGATGCTGCGGAGGTACGTGCCCTTGGCGGCGGGCGGCTTGGCCTTGACCAGGGCGCCTACCAGCGACTTCACATTGCCAGCGAGCTCGGGCTCACCGAAGGACTTTTTGCCGATCTGGGCGTGCACGATGCCCGCCTTTTCGACGCGGAACTCGACCTTGCCGGCCTTGGCCTCGCCAACGGCCTTGCTCACATCGAAGGTCACAGTGCCGACCTTGGGGTTCGGCATCAGGCCACGAGGACCGAGGACGCGACCAAGACGGCCGACCTGCCCCATCATGTCCGGCGTGGCGATGACGGTGTCGAAATCGAGCCAGCCCTCGTTGATCTTGGCGACCAAGTCATCGCCGCCGACGAAATCGGCGCCGGCTGCTTCCGCTTCCGTGACCTTCTCGCCCTTGGCGAAAACGAGTACCCGGTTGGTCTTGCCCGTGCCGTGCGGCAGAACGACGGCGCCACGAACCATCTGGTCTGCGTGCTTCGGATCGACACCGAGTCGCACCGCAAGATCGACCGACTCATCGAAGTTGGCGAACGCGGTTTCTTTGAGCAACGCAACGGCTTCGCCGAGCGCGTACCGTCGGCTCTTATCGGGCTTTTGTAAAGCGGCCGCGCGCTTTTTTCCGGTTTTCATTCTGACTCCTTGCGGCGACTCGAAGCCGCCTACCACCAACTGGGCCCCTGGGTGGTACAGGGGAGCGAAATCAATCGCTCGAGAGAGTTAGTCGACTAACTCGACCCCCATGGAACGCGCCGTGCCGATGATGCTCTGCATGCATGTCTCGAGCGAGCCCGCGTTGGTATCTTGAAGCTTGACCTGTGCGATTTCCTTCACCTGATCGCGTGTGATCTTGCCGACCTTGTCCTTGTTCGGACGCGCAGAGCCCGACTTCAGATTTATCGCCTTCTTGATCAAGACGGCCGCGGGGGGCGTCTTCATGATGAAGCTGAAGGAACGATCCTGGTACACCGAGATCACCACGGGGATGATCAGACCGGCGTCCTTCTGGGTCTTCGCGTTGAACTCCTTGCAGAACGACATGATGTTGACGCCGTGCTGGCCGAGCGCAGGCCCGACCGGCGGAGAAGGGTTTGCCTTCCCTGCGGGGAGCTGAAGTTTGATCTGTCCGATGACCTTTTTCATGCGTACGGGCTTCTCCGGAGCGGCGAGTCATGCCTCAAGGCACGAATAATGCAACCCGATTTATATGAAATCTCGATCAGTTAGCCCTGAGGGCGTCCAGGTGGGTCAGCTGGCGAGCGCCCCCACAGCGATGAGCAAGGAATACTATAAGTATTTCGCAGCGATAGAGCGAGGAGGTAAGCCGCCAGATGCCCCGCCTGGGCCCCCTCAGCTAGTTGGTTTTTTCTACCTGGGCGTAGGCGAGCTCTACCGGGGTGGCTCGGCCGAAGATGGAGACTAGGACGCGGACTTTGTGCTTGTCGTGGTTCACTTCTTCGATTGCGCCGGTGAAGTTGGCGAAAGCGCCGTCGGTGACCCTCACGTGGTCGCCCTTCTCGAACTCGACGCGCGGCTTGGGCTTGGCGGCGCCCTCCTCGACCTGCTGCTCGATCGCCGCGATCTCGCGCTCGGGGACCGGGGACGGGTGGCGGCCGCCCACAAAGCCGTTGACCTTGGGGGTGTCCTTGATGAGATGCCAAGTCTGATCGTTGAGGTCCATCTGGACGAAAATGTAGCCCGGGTAGAAGGTGCGGGTGCTCAGCCGGCGCTGGCCGCCGCGGCTCTCCTGCACGTTCTCCTTCGGGATGAGGATGTTCCCGAAGCGGCCTTCCATGCCGGCCTGCTTGATGCGCTCTTCGAGCGAGAGCTTCACTTTGGTTTCGTAGCCTGAATAGGCCTGGACGACGTACCACTTCATTGGAATCACACGTTGTAAATGAGGTCGGTGATGTGGGACCAAACAGCGTCGTATACGCCGAGAATGACCGCAGCTATGAGGGAAACGATGAGGACGACGATGGTCTGCGACCAGGTTTCCTTGCGGGTGGGCCAGGTCACCTTCGAGAGCTCGACACACACCTCGACGACGAACGTGTGAATCTTCTTGGACCGATACATGGCGACCGCCGCGATGAACGACACGAGGCCCGCACCAACGGCGATGATCGTGGCATTCGGCTCGGGGACCGCATCGACCGTGTCGGCCAGGATCGACCAAATCGCGTTGCTGGACTTGATGAGGAACCACGCCAGCGTAATCGCGCAGGCGGCGTACGCGAACTGCACCCAACGCTCTACGCCGAGCGTTCCGGTCGGTCTCGCTTTGTCTTGTTCGTTTGTGATCGCCATCGTTGTTCCTCGCGGCAGGCCAGGAGGGATTCGAACCCACAACCCGCGGATTTGGAATCCGCTGCTCTACCAATTGGAGCTACTGGCCTAGGAGATAGAGTGGGGGTTCTATTTGGTCTCTTTGTGTTCCGTTCGCCGGTTGCATTTGGGACAGAACTTTTTCAGCGTCAGTCTCTCCTGCTGGCCGGCCTTTCTCAACTTTGTCGTTTGGTAGTTGCGCCCTCCGCACTCCTCGCACGCGAGCGCAATTTTGACCCGTCCGTTACTCAATGATCTTCGAAATGACGCCGGCGCCAATGGTTCGGCCGCCTTCGCGAATCGCGAAGCGCTGCTTCTCTTCCATCGCGGCGGACGCGATGAGATTGACCTTCATCTTCACGTTGTCGCCAGGCATGACCATCTTCACCTCTTCGGGAAGC
>CAXMRN010000092.1:0-20716 GCA_964195565.1 uncultured Polyangiaceae bacterium
GCGGTGGAGCAAGCCCTGACGACGGGGTTGCCGGTGTGGCTGTCCTTGACGGCGGGTCCCTTCGCAGAGTTGCTTTCGCCTTTGGAGCTCGCGCGAATCGCCAAGGAGGCGGCGTCGACCGGCGTCGAGCGGATCCTGGTCAACTGCATCGCGGCGACTCGGATCGGTGCGTATGTCGATGCGGTCGCCGCCCTTGGCGTGCCATTCGGGGTCTATGCCAACGCAGGCGGCAAGGACGAGGGGTTGGGGTGGGGCGTCACGAGTCCCCATGCGGCCGAGGGCTACGCGGACCTCGCCGAACGATGGAAGGACGCGGGGGCCTCGGTCATCGGCGGGTGTTGCGGCACTGGGCCGCTCCACATCCAAGCACTCGCGGAGCGCTTGGACTAAGAGTTCGCTGCGCTTTGAGTTCCCGGGTTGGGCTCGATCAACTCGCGTACGACCTGCAGCAGGTCGGACGGGTCGAACGGCTTGCGGAGCCAGCGCTCAGGTTGGCCGTTCGGGTCTGCATCGTCGGGAGGCGGGGCGCCGCTCATGATCGCCGCGCGCGTCACCAAGCCCTTCTCGCGTAGTCTTCCGAGGAGGATGTCGCCGCGCTCGTCGGGAAGCGTGAGGTCGATCAAGGCTGCGGAGAACGGTGTTCTGATTGCTAGCGCCTCGGCAGCGGTGCCCACGCAAGTCGATTGTACGTTGCTGAGCCCGAGGGTCATGGAGATGAGCCCTCTCACGCCTTCGTCATCTTCGACCACGAGGACGTGAGCCTGCTCCCCCTGCTCCGGCTTCATGACGCGGCTAATTCGGGTCTGTTTGGGGACCGTCTCGGACTCGCGCTTCACACCAGCTTCGGGCAACTGAATGCGAAACTTCGCGCCCCTGCCGGGCGAGGTGTCGAGGCGAATTCGGCCGCCCAGCGATTCCACGGTCCCGCGGACAATCGCCAATCCCAAACCGGTGCCTTCGGTGCGCGTGGTGTAGTACGGATCGAACGCGCGCTCTTTTTGTGATTCGGACATCCCCGGCCCGTTGTCGCGCACCTCGAGGTCGATCAGCTTTCCGCGGGCGCGGGTATGGATCGACACTTCGCCGCCTGCGGGAACCATCTGGACGGCGTTGTGCGCGAGGTTCCAGACGATCGAGAACAGTTGAGAGCGCTTCCCCTCGACCCAGCAGGAATCTTCGACCTCGGCGCGCACGTGGACGCGCTTGCTCTGCGCCTCGGGACGAAGCAGTCGAACGACGTCATGAATGACCGCCGACAGATCGCTGCGTGCCTGTTCGTGGTTGGTGTGCCGCACCATCCTCAACAGGTCTTGAGTTGCGTCGCGGGCCACCTGAGCGCTCTTTTCGATCAATGCCAGCGCCTCCCCGGGCGGGGCCTTGTCGGGACGCTCGCGCGCGACTTGGGCCCAGCCGACAATCGCGCTCAGGGCGTTGGCGACTTCATGGGAAACGCCTGCGGCAAGGTCGGCCGCCGCCGCTTTGGCTTGGATGCTTTCTGCGACTGGGCTCTCCTGCGAGGTGATCAACACCGCAGCGCGCCCGTCCCCGGCAGGGACTGCGAGCACCTGAACGCCAGGCCTCGGCGCGAACGCGGACGATGTGCCTTGGCGAGCGCTATCGAGGACGTCCTGCAGCGATTGGGCATCGGCGCCGCCGAGCAGTCGCTGCACGCCCGAGAGCAGATCTAGGGGGGCCTGGCCTCCGAGCGCGGCGAGCGCGTTCGTGTTCCCCGTCACCGTGCCGTCCTGCTGTTCTTCGAGGAGGGCGAGGCGAAGTTGGTTAGCTACCCAACTGATTATTTCTAATGACACCGCAAACGTCCGCTTCAAGCAAAATGTAGGACGTTTTGGGTGCTTTCGTCAATCGAAAGGCCAGTTTTGGTGAGTGAGTACGCAGACCTCGCCTCAATAGGCCAGGAGCTGTGTCACTTCCGGTGTCATTTCAATCGGAGCTGCGCACGCTGCCCGAGGGGCTTTTGTTCTGGCTATGACCCGTGCCCGTTTTCGACGACGTGTGCTCAAACCCAATCGAACTTATCGTAGACTCCTGACGATGCCGTTGCTTTCGCGTGTGGTTTGGACTTTTTTCGTTGCCTTGCTTTGCTCGTCCGGGTGCGCGAGACGAACCACGAGCTCCACAGAGACCGTTGTCGCTGCGAGCCCCACGGGCACTGCGGAGGCCCCGCCAGTCGCCGAATCGGCACAGCCGAAAGAAGGTGAGCCCAGTGTTCATCCGGGTATCAACGACCCCTATTTCCGACCCGATGGGCCCACCCGGTACACTCGTATCCTCGAAGCCGAAACCCGCGAAATCGTCCGGCGTCGAGGCGACATCGTCGATGCCATCGGCCTTCGCAAGGGGATGGCGGTGGCGGACATCGGCGCTGGCACCGGCCTGCTGACCACGGGAATCGCAGAACGCGTAGGGGTCGGAGGCCTGGTCTACGCAGTGGACATTGTGCCCGAATTTCTCGACATGATTCGCAGTCGCGTCGAGGCGGAAGGCCTCACCAACGTCACCGTGATCCAAGCTAGAGAGAGGAGCACCGGCCTCGGTCCCGGCTCCATCGACCTGGCGTTCATGTGCGACACCTACCATCACATCGAGTTCCCCCAAGCCTACATGCGCTCGCTGTTTTTGAACCTACGCCCAGGCGCAACGCTCGTACTGGTTGACATGAAGCGCGTGGACGGCGAGAGCGGTGCGAGTGTCCTCAGGCACGTTCGCGCTAGCAAGGCGACGGTCGTCGGGGAGGTCGAGCAAGCCGGCTTCGTGCTCACGTCCGAAATCGACCTTCTCGATGAGAACTACTACCTGTACTTCCGGCGTCCCTGAGCGTCGGCCCCTAAAGAGGAGCTTGGCGTGAGCTTTCGCACAAGCGGCTCGGGATCCGCCGGTTCATCTATACATCGTGCGACATCGTGCGCTCGGACTAACCAAAGACGCGAGTCATCGTTTCCGCGAGTCGCGCCTGAGCGTCGTCTTTCAACAGGCCGCCGTGTCCGCCGACGATGTGGCTGAACGGTAGCTGGGCCAGCCGTTCAAAGTCGGCCTTGAGGCTGCCGCTCTCGGGGGTTTGGACGCCTCTCCACGGCGGTCCAATTTGCGCCGGGAATTGAAAGCCCATGATGCGCGTGATCAACTTGGCCGCACCGGACATGAGCTTGTGTGGCGCCCAGTGTTGAATGCTGTCGCAGGTGATCAATAGGCCACCCTCGCGCTCGAGCAAGATCGCTGCCTCTGGCAGCTTAGTGTCGTGAAACATGAAAACCCGTGCGTCGGGTATCGGTAGCTCGGTATCTTCGGCCAGCTCTACGTCGCCGGTCTCTCCCTCGCGCGGCACGGTCCAGCATTTCGCCCCGTAGCGGTCGATGTAGTAGGCGTTGTCCATGCCGTGGAAACCAATTTGGATCACGTGCTTGACCCTGCCGAGTTTGGCGAGCGCCGCTTCGCCTTCCTCGTTGAGGCGCACCGCGTTGACGAGCGTGAGCTCCTCGCCGTTGCGCAAGATGATCATGTTGCGCGGCAATCGCACCAGCGGCTTGAACTGTACTGATCCAGTTACCCAGTAGGCGTCGGTAAAGATCTCTTCGATGGGGCCGTGTGGTTCGGCGGCGGGGAAATTGCTCATGAACATCTCCTGGGGTCGGAGTGCAGATGTACTCCTCAAGGCACGGGCGTTGCAACCACGGCTCCGCGTTCGGTCCACACCGAAGCATGCTCTGTGCGCGCCGCACCTGAAGACGGGTTGCTGTCAATCCGGAAATCGCGTACTTGCGCGTCGCTCTTCACGGAGATGGAGCGAAGGAGACATAGACCCATGAGCACGAGGATCGCGTTGGCTATCATATGCCTGTCAGCCGTTGGTTTGGCCGCTTGCGCAACCCAGGAGGGCAACCGGGATCTCCAGAGCGAAACCCGAACGGTGTCGGCGTTCACTCAGGTGGACGTCAACGACGCGGTGGAGGTCACCCTCACGATCGATGCTGCGCAATTTGGCGACGTCACTCTCGAGGTGTCGGCCGAGAGCAACTTGCTCCCGTATGTCGTCACCCAGGTATCCAACGACTTGCTGGGGGTGGGCGTAAGTGATTCGATCCAATCGCATTTGTCGATGACGGTGGTTGGTACGGTGAGCGATATCAGCAACGCGCAGGTACACAATGCCGCGCTTCTCGTGCTCGAGGGAATCGACCGGGAGAGCCTCACGGTCGGAACGATCGATGGTGCAAGCCTCACCGCCACCGGGACCGTGGATCACCTCATCGCCGGGTCAACGAACGGCGCGTCTCTCTCCTGCGCCGACCTGACGGCAACCACCGCCGAGGTGGGGCTGAGCCAGGGAGGGACTGCAACCCTCTGTGTGTCCGGGCAGGTTACCGGGTCCGTGGACACCGGCGCCGTCCTGACGGTGCTCTGCGGCGGCGACACCAGCGGCGTGAGCACCTCCGATGGCGGGACGATCGAGTAGCGGGCTCCCCCTCGTCTGCTACCTTCGGCGGCCCATGGCGGACCCGAAAATCACCCTTGAGCAGGTCTTGCACGTTGCGAAGCTGGCTAGGCTGAGCTTGTCCGATGAGGAGGCGCGCCAGATGCAGGAGCAGCTGGATGCGATCCTCGGATACATGGAGGGGCTCGATGAACTCGACGTCTCCGACGTGCCTCCGACCTTCCACTCGATCCCGATGGACGCACCGATGCGGCCGGATGTGCCGCAGCGATGCAGCGACCGCGCCGAGATCCTCGGGCAGGCGCCGGAGAGCGAGTCGGGAGGGTTCGCAGTGCCCCTGGTCCTCGAGGTCGACGGATGAACGACTTCCCGTGGCAGAACGCGTTTGAGATTCGAGAGCAGGTCGCCGATGGCAGCACCAGCGCCGTGGACGTCACGCGTGCCTACCTGACCCGTGCCGAAGCCCTCAATCCGAAGCTCTCGTGTTTTCTCACGATCGATCACGAAGGTGCGCTTGCGGCGGCCGCGCAGGTCGACCGCGCACGAGATGCAGGTGAGGAGCTCGGCCCACTCGCCGGCGTGCCCATCGCCGTAAAGGACAACCTTTGCACACGTGGAGTTCGCACGACGTGTGCGTCGCAGATCCTCGGTGACTACATTCCTCCTTACGACGCCCACGTGGTGGAGGCGCTGCGCGCTTCGGGCGCTGTGATCCTCGGCAAGACGAACCTCGACGAGTTTGCGATGGGCTCGTCCAACGAGAACTCGTCGTTTGCCAATGTGCACAACCCCTGGGCTTTGGATCGCGCGCCGGGCGGCTCCTCAGGCGGGTCGGCGTGCGCGGCCGCCGCCGGCTTGGCTCCACTCGCACTCGGTAGTGATACCGGCGGCTCGGTGCGACAGCCCGCTGCGTTCTGTGGCATCACCGCGATCAAACCCACCTACGGCAGAGTTTCTCGCTATGGGCTCGTCGCGTTCGCTTCGTCTCTCGACCAAATCGGTCCGATGGCGCGGTCAGTGCGCGAGGCGTCGCAATTGCTTCAGGTGGTGGCCGGGCATGATCGCCGAGACGCCACTTCGGCCGATCGCGAGACCGGAGAGTACGTCGCCGCATGCGACCGCGGTGTGAAGGGGCTTCGCGTGGGGGTAGTTCGCGACCTCCTCGACGGACTGCAGGATGCCGACGTTCGGGCCGGCGTCGAGGCTGCGCTGAGTGCGCTCGAAAAGCAGGGCGCGACCTTGGTCGATGTCTCGCTCCCTCACGCCAAGCATGCGGTGTCGGTCTACTATCTGATCGCGACCGCGGAGGCCTCGAGCAACCTCGCTCGGTTTGATGGCATTCGCTACGGGCTTCGCGTTCGGGGCGAAGACCTCGACGACACGTACACGCAAACGCGCGCCCAAGGTTTCGGCCCGGAAGTGCGTCGACGCATCATGCTCGGGACCTACGCGCTTTCCGCTGGCTACTACGACGCGTTCTATTTGAAGGCGCAGCGCGTACGCACGCTGATCCGGCGCGACTACGATACCGCCTTCGAGAGCTGCGACGTCGTATGCACGCCGACCACGCCTACGCCAGCGTTCGCGCTCGGCGAAAAGACCAGCAACCCACTCGACATGTATCTCGCGGACATCTTCACCTTGCCGCCGAGCCTTGCGGGCTTGGCCGCCATCAGCACACCGTGTGGGCTCTCGGCGTCCGGGCTTCCCCTCGGGCTCCAACTCGTCGCGCCTCCCTTCGAGGAAGAAGCGCTTTGCGCCGCGGGGCAGGTGGTCGAAGACGGGTGCGGATTACTCGAATCCCGGCCCGCCGGGCTCGAGTGAGATTTTACTTCGTGTCCGCCTGCTTGGCGTCGGCACGCTTGGGGTCAGCGGGCTTCCGCTTGCCGCCGTCTTGCTTCTCCATGACGGTCGAGGGCATGTTGCGTCGCTCCTCGCCGGCGACCTCCACTCGGTTGCGGCCTCGGGCTTTCGCGCGATAGAGCGCCTGGTCGGCTTGCTCGATCAACGCGTCTGCGGTGACACCCTTCTGGAGCATCGCCAATCCGATGCTCACGCTGATCTGTTCGGGGCCGCCTTCGACTTGTGGGGTGCTCGCGAGTCGGCCGCGGAGCCGCTCGGCGACGATGCGTGCCGCGGTGAGCTTGATCTCGGAGAAGATCACCAAGAACTCCTCGCCGCCCCAACGCGACACGATGTCGTTTCGACGAACGTATTCGGTCAGCGAATTCGCGATCTGCTGAAGGACGTGGTCGCCCGCACTGTGACCAAATTCGTCGTTGATCGCTTTGAAGTGGTCGACGTCGCACATCGCTACGCATAGCCCGGTGCTGTTGCGGCGGGCACGCGCGATCTCTTCTTCGAGGCGCTTGCTGGCGTGGCGGCGGTTGTAGAGCCCGGTGAGGCCGTCCGTCAGCGCGAGCAGTTGTGTCTCTTCGACGAGGAACAGCGACTTCACCACGACGCCCAGCGCTTCGGCGATCAGCTTCACGCTGCGCACGTCGGTTTCCGCACAGGAGTTGGGGCCGCCGAAGACCTGGAGCGCGCCAAGGGGTTCGTCGCTGACTCGAATCTCACAGGTGAACGAGCGTCCGCCGACGACGTTGTGGCCGGTGCCGAACTTCGGGTCTGCCTCGACGGTCGTGTGCGTGGCCCCGATGCTTTTCTCTGGGATCGCAAGAGCCGCAAGCCCGGCGGTCGATTCGCCCTCAGGCCACGGGCCTCGCGCGCGAATCGAGTAGGTGGGCCCGCCTGGCCCAAGCAGATGCAGAACCAGGTAAGGGCAGCCGATGACTTCGGCCGCGAGCTCCAACACTTTGTCGCCGAACTCGATTCGATCGTGCACGTGGTCCATCAAGCGGCGGACCTCGGACTGGACGACTACGTCGAACAGATGGTGCTCGAGCACGGCGCTGACCCGCTCGAGTGGCGTTCCGGTCAGCTCAGGGCGGATGCTGTCGCGCGGGGTCCGGCCTTTCATCAGCTCCTGAACCGCGGGTAGCAGCTTCTCATCCATGTGTTCTTTGGCGAGGTAGACATCGGCGCCCGCGTTGCGACCCCAGAAGCGTGTCTTCGTTTCCTTGGCAGCAGTGAGCAGAACGAAGGCGACGTCCTTCATGCCCGGGTCGCCTCGAAAGACTCGACAGAGCTGGACTCCCGTGATCGCGTCCATCTCGATGTCGCTCACGACGAGGTCGAACGTTTTCTCGAGGGTCAGCTCCAGCGCTTCTTCGCCGGAGCTCGCTTCTGTGATGTCGAAGCTCATCGGTGCGAGCTTCTGCACGACGTGCCGACGAATCGCCGGACTATCGTCCACCACCAGGACCCGAAAGGTCCCGGGCGTTTTCCCCCCCTGCCTAGTTTCCGAAGGCATTCTTACCCTTCTCCATAATGGGTAAATCCATACCGAAATGCCAATGTATCTAGGGCCCACACACCATGGCCTTCCGTCCGTGGTGCGCTATAACCGCCCGTCATGACCGCCTATGAGCCGGTGATCGGCCTCGAAGTGCACGCCCAAATGCGTTCGCGAACGAAGCTGTTTTGTGGGTGCCCGACCGACTACGGGGCGCCTCCGAACGCGCACACCTGTCCAGTGTGCCTGGGGCTGCCGGGGGCGCTTCCGGTACCGAACGCGAAAGCCATCGAACTTGCGGTGCAGGCGGGCCTCGCCCTTGAATGTGACGTGGCCTCACATAGTGTGTTCGCTCGAAAAAACTACTTCTATCCGGACCTGGCCAAGGGCTATCAGATTTCGCAGTTCGAGTTGCCGCTGAACGGCAAGGGGCATCTCGATATCGAGGTGAATGGCGAGACGAAGCGGATCGGCGTTACCCGCATTCATGTCGAAGAGGATGCGGCGAAGAACATTCACGGTGCGAGTTCGGGGACGGTGACGCTCGTGGACTTCAACCGTGGTGGCACACCCCTGGTCGAGATCGTGAGTGACCCGGACTTGCGGAGCGCGGAGGAGGCCGAGGCCTACCTCCGGAAGCTCCGCGACATATTGATGTTCATCGGTGTCAACGACGGCAACCTCGAGGAAGGCTCGTTTCGCTGCGACGCGAACGTGTCGATTCGCCCGGTAGGCCAAGAGGAGTTCGGGACACGCGCCGAGCTCAAGAACATCAACTCGTTTCGCTTCGTCAAGAAGGCGATCGAGCACGAGATTGCGCGACAGGAGGGGGTCCTGCAGAACGGCGGGTCTGTGGTTCAAGAGACCCGGACCTGGAATGAGGCGCAGGGGAAGACGATTTCGATGCGCAGCAAGGAAGAGGCGCACGACTATCGGTATTTCCCCGACCCAGATCTGCCGCCCGTCGTAGTGAGTGAGGAGCGGATCGAAGCACTCCGCTCGGAGCTTCCCGAGCTCCCCGCTGCGAAGCGAGCCCGGTGGCAAAAGGAGATCGGCGTCACGGAGTACGACGCGGGCGTTCTGTCGGCGCACCCCGCGATCGCCAAGTACTTCGAAGAAGTGACGCACCTGTTTGTCGAGCACTCGGGCAAAAAGGGCAAGGACGCTGGCAAGAAGGTCGCCAACTTCGTGCAGTCGGAGGTGTTGCGGCACGTCACGACCAACGGGGTCGAGGCGTCATTCCCCGTCGCCGCGCAATCAATTGCAGAACTCCTCGGCTGCGTAGAAGACGGAACCATCAACGGAAAGATCGCCAAGAAGGTGTTCGCCACCATGGTGGAGACTGGCAGCGCCCCGAAGGTCATCATCGATGCGCAAGGATTGGCTCAGGTGACCGACACGGGAGCCATCGAGGAAGAGGTTCGCCGCATTCTCGACGCGAGCTCCTCCCAGGTCGCCCAGTATAAGGACGGCAAGACCAGCGTCATCGGCTACTTCGTCGGGCAGGTGATGAAGGCCACCAAGGGCGCCGCGAACCCGAAGGCCGTGAACGAGATCCTCCGCCGGCTGCTGGACGAACAATGAGCGCTGACCTTTCGCGGGCTCCGTTGAGTGGCGCCGATTGGTTTGCAGTCGAGTTCGACCCGGCCACACGCGATGTGGTGATGCTCGACCAACGGCTCCTTCCGGCCGAGGTCAGGTATCACCGGTACCGGAAGCCGGACGAGGTCGCCGATGCGATTCGAAACATGGTGATCCGCGGCGCGCCCGCCATCGGGATCGCGGCGGCGTATGCGCTGGCCATGGTCGCGCGAGACGAGAAGGGTGACGGCAAGATGTTCTTGGTCGCCAACGGGACGGCGGGGCGGATTCTCAACGCGACTCGGCCGACCGCGGTCAATCTCGGGTGGGCGATCGCGCGGATGTCCCGCAAGGCGGGGGAGCTCTACGAGCTTGCGCCCGAGGTGCGCTACCACGGAATGCTCGAGGAGGCCGAGGCGATTCACCGCGAGGATGTGGAGGCTTGCCGGCGAATGGGCGAGCTGGGCGCGGCTGACGTTCCGGATGGCGCGGTGATCCTCACGCATTGCAATGCCGGTGCTCTCGCGACGGGTGGCTACGGCACCGCGCTCGGTGTCATTCGGGCGGCGCATGCGCAGGGCAAAAAGGTTCGCGTCTTGGCCGACGAGACGCGACCGTTCTTGCAGGGCGCGCGACTCACCGCGTGGGAGCTTCATCAGGACGGCATTCCCGTCGAGGTGATCACCGACAACATGGCCGGTCACTTCTTTCAGACGGGGGAGATTGGGTTCGTCGTGGTTGGGAGCGATCGAGTCGCGGCGAATTCGGACGTAGCCAACAAGATCGGGACATACTCGGTTGCGGTGCTCGCGAATCAGCACGAGGTGCCATTTACCGTGGCCGCACCGTGGAGTTCGGTGGACCTTCGAACGCCGACGGGCGCTGACATTCCGATCGAGGAGCGATCCCGAGACGAGGTGGCGGTGATTGGTGGCGCCATCGTAGTGGCCGACGGTATTCCCTGTCGGCATCCGGCCTTCGACATCACGCCGGCGCGCCTCGTCGACGCGATCTATACCGAGCGCGGCGTCGTTCGACCGAAGATCGGCGAGCGCCCCGACGTACTGCAAGGCGAACCGTTTGGTTCGCCGTAGCCCGGTTCTACAGGGCAGAGCCTACAGGCGTAGAAGGGCGGCGCCCCAGTTCAGTCCGGCGCCGAGCGCGAGGAAGCAAAGCAAGTCGCCTTCGCGGACCGTGCCGTCCCGCCTCAGCTCATCCGTGAGGATTCCGATGGTGGCCGCCGATGTGTTTCCGTAGCGCGCGATGTTCGAGGGCATTTTCTCGGGCGGAATCTTGAGTGCGTTGCGAACGGCTTGATTGATTCGGTCGTTGGCCTGGTGTGCGATGAAGCAATCGATGTCGTCTTGGGAGATGCCGTGGGTATCGCAGAGCGACCTCACCGTCGCCGAAAGCGTCTTGACGGCTTTCTTCAGAAGCGCCGGCCCCCGCATCTGTGGAATGTGCTGATCCGCGGCCAGGGCCTCGGGGGTTACGTAAGGGATGCTTTTGAATCCGCAGCCCGGGACGAAGAGATGGTCAAAGGAGTCGCCGTCGCTGTGAAGCTCGGCGCCGATGAATCCGCCGTCCGGGGCGCCGCTCTTTCGAAGCACCATGGCGGCCGCACCGTCACCGAAAATGATCGCGAGGCCACGGTGCCGTGTGGCCCGCTCGTAGGCTTCGGCCGACACCTCGCGCTCGGCCTCGGAACGGACGACGTCCCAGTCGGTCCATGGCATGAACCCCGCGTGGACCTCCGCACCCACCAGCAGGATCGTCTCCGCTGCGCCGGATTGGACGAGCCCATTGGCGAGCTGGAACGCGTAGGGGATGGCGGCGCACTGTTGGCGGATGTCGAGCGCGGGAATCCCTGAAATGCCGAGTTTTGCACCGAGAAGAGGGCCCGACCCCGGGAAGAAATGGTCAGGTGTCATCGTGGCAAAGATGATGTAGTCGACGTCCGATGCTTCGATGCCGGCGTCGGCGAGAGCCTTTTTGGACGCGTCGACGGCGAGGTCGCTCGGGCCCTGTCCATCCCGCGCGAAGTAGCGCTGCTGGATGCCGGTGCGCGCCTGGATCCATTCGTCGCTGGTTTCCATGACTCGCGCCAGGGCGTCGTTCCGCACCGGGGCGCCAGGGACGTGGTGCCCGGTGCCCACGATCGTCACCCCGCTCATGCGAGGATTTCGCCTTGCCACAACGCTTCGGGACCGCTTCGCTGACGCACGAGGCGTGAGCGCGATCCGTCGACGAGCACTTCGGGGGGCAGGGGGCGTGCGTTGTACATGCTCTGCATCTCCCGTCCGTACGCGCCGGCTCCGCGGATGGCAAGTAGGTCCCCTTGCTTCACTACAGGAAGCGTCCGGTCCTTGGCGATGAAGTCACCTGACTCGCACACCGGACCAACGACATCGACGGCAACGAGATCTGCGTTCGCGTGGGGCTCCGCGATGGGCATGATGGCGTGGTACGCGCCGTAGAGCGCGGGCCGAATGAGCTCCGTCATGGCGGCGTCGACAATTACGAAGCGACGATCACCCTGCGCCTTGGTGTACAGAACTCGCGTCAGCAGCACTCCCGCGTCGCCCACGAGCGCACGTCCCGGCTCGGTGATGATTTCGATCCCGGGGCGGAGCATGCCGGCGGCTTCGAGCCCTTCGCGGATTGCTTCGCCAAAGGTCGCGGCCGGTGGGTATGGGTCGACTTCGCGCCCGTAGTGCATCGGCCAGCCGCCTCCCACGTCGATCGCGCGTAGCGTCGCACCTTGGTCGATACAGCGCTTCGCGAAGTTGCCGAGGATCTCGATCGCCTCTCGGAGGGGTTGCGGAGACGAGAGCTGCGAACCGATGTGGCAAGCCACCGCTTCGAGCTCCAAGTGCGGATTCTCGAGGATGCTCGGAATGACCGACTCAGCGACCGGAACGGCCAGGCCGAACTTTGACTCACGAAGCCCGGTGGCGATGTACGGGTGGGTCTTGGCGTCCACGTCCGGGTTGACGCGCAGACCGATGGCAAGAGGGCGGCCAAGCTCCCGCGCGACGCTCTCGATGACATCGAGCTCCTGGATGTTCTCGACGTGCAGCGCTCGAACCCCCGCTTCGGCGGCCGCGAGGATTTCCTCACGTCGCTTCCCAACGCCGCTATAGACGATGCGCTCCGGGGGGAATCCAGCCTTGAGGGCACGATGCATTTCGCCGATCGACACGATGTCTGCCCCGCAGCCCTGCGAAGCGAGCCTTGCAAGCACGGACAGATTGCCGTTGGCCTTGACCGCGTAGGCGATCAGGTGCGGGGCGAAGGACAGCGCTTCGTCGATGGAGCGATACGCGTCGTCGATCGCGGCGCCCGAGTACACGAATGCCGGCGTGTCGACCTCCGCCGCGATCGAGCCGAGCGAGACCTCCTCGCACAACAGCTCACCATCTCGATACGAGAACCAGGGCGATTCGGGGATGTGCACGTTCGACATGGCGGACCTTTATGCGCCGCGCCGCGCTTGGAGTCGACCCCGCAGGTCGGCGATGGCCGCTGCGACCCGGCCGCGTGCCGGGCCGCCGACCACGTCGCGCCGCTCCACGGCGGTCTCCATGTCGAGTGCTTGGAAGACGGTGTCATCGAATGCCTCGTGCGCCGCCTTGTAGGCATCGAGGGGCAGTTCTGCGAGAGTCTTGCCTTCCTGCACAGCCTGCTGGACGAGCTTGCCCGCCACGTGATGCGCGTCGCGGAAGGGAACCCCGCGCGAGGCGAGCCAGTCGGCGACTTCGGTGGCGTCGAGGAAACCGGTTTGTAGAGCGGCGGCCATCCGCGCCCTGTCGAACGTGGCCGAGCCGATGGCGCCCGTCAGCACAGCGAGGCAGTCCTGGACGGTATCGAAGGCCTCGAAGACCGGTGCTTTGTCCTCTTGGAGGTCTCGGTTGTACGCGAGCGGCAACCCCTTCAGCATGACCAACAGGTTGACGAGTGAGCCGACGACTCTGCCCGTCTTGCCGCGAACCAGCTCGGGCATATCGGGGTTCTTTTTCTGCGGCATGATCGACGAGCCCGTCGTGAACGCGTCGCTCATCTGTACGAAACCGAACTCCTGGCTCGACCACAGGACGAGCTCCTCCGCAATCCGCGACAGATGCACGGAGCAAATCGCGAGCGCGCTCACCGCTTCGAGAAGGAAGTCCCGGCTGCCGACGGCGTCTAGAGAGTTCCGCATTGGCCGATCGAAACCGAGCGCTTGGGCTGTCGCCTCTCGGTCGACGGGGAACGTCGTGCCCGCGAGGGCCGCGCTGCCGAGGGGAGACTCGTTCATGCGTTTCGCGGCGTCCGCGAGGCGGCCTCGGTCCCGCTCGAGCATTTCGGCCCACGCCAACAGATGGTGCGCCAGCCTGACGGGCTGCGCGCGCTGCAGGTGGGTGTACCCCGGCATCAGAAAGTCGAGGTGTCCGTCGGCCTTGTCTGCCAGGACCTCGAGGAGTGCGTCGATGTCGGCCATCGCAGCGCCGCACGCCTGACGAGTCCAGAGCCGCATGTCGGTCGCAACTTGGTCGTTACGGCTTCGGCCGGTGTGAAGGCGGCCGCCCACGTCACCGATCGCGCTCGTCAGCGCGGCCTCGATGTTCATGTGGACGTCTTCCTTGCTTTGGTCCCACTCGAACTCACCTCGCTCGATCGATGCGCGGATCGCTCCCAAGCCAGCGATGATCTGCTCGGCGTCTTTCGCAGAGAGGATGTTTTGATCGGCGAGCATGCGCACGTGCGCGATCGAGCCGTCGATGTCCTGCGGCCACAGGCGCCCATCCACATCTACGCTTGCGCTGAATCTCGCTGCGATCGCGTCCAATTCTTGTTCGAACCGGCCGCCCCATGCCTTGTCACTCATCGTTCGTTCTCCGCTATTGCTGCATCGGCACCCGGAGATCTACACGGCGAAGCAGGCGGGAGCCAGCCCGAAGCGCCCACGCGTCGGTCGCGACGCCACTTAGCGCGCCGATGACCGGTGTCATCCAGCCCATCGTGGCTCCGAGCACTACCAGGGCGGTGGCCACGGTACACGCGCCGATGCTTCGCCACGTCGCCCGGCGGACGGCCCGGGCGACCCACAAGGCGTCCGCAGCGTCGCGTACGTCGTGGCTGGCGACGACCACGCCACGGTCCTCCAACGCTGAGCCGACCACACGCAGTGAGATCGGGACATCCGCCGCGGCGAGTACTGCGTCGTCTTCCCCACCGCGACCGATCGTCGCGGTGATACCGCCGGTCTCTCGGAGCGCCCGCACCTCGGTCACGCGCTCGTGCGGCAGGAGCGGGGCCTTGACCTGTGGTGAGCCCAGCTGGGCCGCGATTCGCTCCACGGTCCGCCGGTCGTCTCCGGAGAGTACGACCACGTCGCACGGCAGGTCGGCGATGCGCTGGACGGCATCGCGCGCGCCGACGTGAATGGGGTCGAGGATCGCCACCAGCGCTTCGAGGCGGCCGTCGAGCGCGATGAAGATCGGGGTGAGCCCCTCGCTTTCGATGTGGGTGGCGTCGCTGTCGGCGTTGGCGACGCTGATGCCCTCATCGAGCAGGAGCTGCCGCCGTCCCACGACGACTGGGACACCGTGGGAAGTGACGGCGGTGACCCCGAGTCCCGCGTGTACGCGCTCTTTGCGCACCGCGGCGGCTGCGTGGCCATGTTCGTCGGCGTAGCGCCGGATCGCCCTCGCAATCGGGTGGTCCTCGGCCGCCTTCTCGACCGTGGCGGCGAGCGCGAGGACCACGTCGAGGTCCGTGCTGCCGAGGGAATAGGCTTGCTGGACGATGGGCTCCCCGGCGGTGAGGGCGCCGCGCAACAAGACGGCCGTCGTACCGGTTCGTCCCGCGTCTCGCAGCGCGCGCGAACTGCCGAAGTACATGCCTCGGCGCGCGGACGCGAGGGCGCCGGCGTCGAGGGGGAGATCGAGCGAGGCCAAGAAGCCGAGGACCGGGACCCCGAGCAAGAAGGTCGCCGCGCCCGCCGGGCCGGCCCACACGAACGCCGCACCCGCGACCGGGGCCAACAGAAGCCAGCCCCAGTGCGCGATCACAAAGCGGAGTCGAGATGTGGGTGCGCGGTCCTGTTGCTTGCGGCGGCCGAGCTCGACCGCTCGGACGACGCCGCGGTCGTGACCGGTTCGGCGTACGCGGATCGTGGCCGCGCCTTCCAACATGCGGGTGCCGGCAAGGATGAAGTCCCCTTCGACATAGGGCCTGGCGTGCACGGCCTTCGGATACCGTAGGCCCGACCCCGACCCCTCTTCGATGACCCCGTCCGCGGGTGCCAGTTCTCCCTCGAGGACGACGACGACGTCGCCCTGGCGCAAGCGATCGGTGGGCACCTCCTCGTAGGCCGAGCCGTCGTGCGAAGGCACGCGCGCGTTGCGTGGCAGGGTTGCGTGAAGTTCTCGCGCCCCGGCGCGGAGCGAAGAAGAGAGAGACCAGTGAACCCAGTTGCGAGTGGAGACCGCAATCGCAGCGACGGCGGCTCCAGCGAGGGCCCAGCGCTGAGATTCAGCGTCAGGCATCAGCACCCCGGACGCGGCCGCCAGCGCGAGACCGAGCGGCGCCACTGCGCGGAGGGACTCGGTGGTGCGTACCGCCGTCAGCTGGATGCGCGTGTTGACCGCCGCGCATAGAACGATGAGAAACGCGGCGAGCCACCCGAGTTCCGGGTTCGGCGTCAGCAGAAGGAGGCCAAGCGCCAGAACACCGAGGCCGGCGGCCGCGACTGGGTCGTACCGGTGTGCTCGAGCTTCCTTGTGGTCGCTCTCGTCGTTCTCATCCCGGACCACCGTGGCTTCGCGAACCAGATCCGGAATGGATGGCCGTTCGACCTCGGGCCGCTTGGCTGGTTGGCGTGCAGGCGCGTCGAACTCATGCTCCCCGCGCAGGAACCGGGCACCGCATTCCTCGCCGCAGAGGAACCGAACCCCGTCTTCGAGCCACAGCACCCTCGGCGCGCGAAGCGGGTCTACCGCACGCCCGCAGGCAGGGCATGGCACAGAGGGGAGTTGAGGCCGCGCCGGGAGCATCTATCAGGGCTCCTACGAGGAATCGACATTGGGTCAAGGACGCGGTAAGTGAGCGCCCGGAGGTCAGATGACGACGCGTGTGGAAACCGATTCGATGGGCCCGATCGAGGTACCTGCGGACAAGTACTACGGCGCACAGACGATGAGGTCGCGGATGAACTTCCGCATCGGCGAAGAGAAGATGCCGATCGAGATCGTCCATGCGTTTGGAATCCTCAAGAAAGCTGCTGCGCTCACCAACCACGAGCTCGACAACCTCGAGAAGGACGTGTGCGATTTGATCGTTCGCGCGGCCGACGAGGTCATCGACGGCAAGCTGGACGAGCACTTCCCGCTGGTGGTTTGGCAGACGGGTTCCGGCACGCAGTCGAACATGAACGTCAACGAAGTCATCTCGAATCGTGCCATCGAGCTTGCCGGCGGAGAAATGGGCAGCAAAAAGCCCGTCCACCCGAATGACCACGTCAACCGCTCACAGTCCTCGAACGATACGTTCCCGACGGCGATGCACATCGCAGCGGTCATCGGGGTGGAAGAGATGCTTCCGAAGGTTCGCCTGCTCCGCGACACGCTCGACGGCAAGGCCAAGGCGTTCGCCAGCATCGTGAAGATCGGCCGGACCCATCTTCAGGACGCCACGCCTCTCACGCTCGGACAGGAGATCAGCGGCTGGGTTTCCCAGATTGACCATGCGCTGTCTGCGGTCGAGGCGACGATGCCTCAGCTTCGCGAGATTGCGCTCGGCGGGACCGCTGTGGGTACGGGCCTCAACACCCACCCGCAGTATGCCGACCGTGTCGCGAAGAAGATTGCAGCGCTGAGCGGCAAGGAGTTCGTATCGGCGCCGAACAAGTTCGCGGCGCTCGCGGCTCATGACGCGTTCGTCGGCACCAGTGGCGCGCTCAAGCAGCTGGCGGTGGCGCTCATGAAGATCGCAAACGACGTGCGCTGGCTTTCGTCGGGTCCGCGGTCCGGCATCGGCGAGATTCGTATCCCGGAGAACGAGCCCGGGAGCTCGATCATGCCGGGCAAGGTGAACCCTACCCAGTGCGAGGCGATGACGATGGTCTGTACGCAGGTCATGGGCAACGACGCGACCATTGGCATTGCAGGCTCCCAGGGCAACTTCGAGCTCAACGTCTACAAGCCGGTCATGGCGTACAACCTCTTGCAGTCGATTCGGTTGCTCGGCGATACGTGTCAGAGCTTCAACGACAACTGCGCCGTCGGCATCGAGCCGAACCTCGAGACAATCGACGACAAGCTTCACCGCTCCCTCATGCTGGTCACTGCGCTCAATCCGCTCATCGGCTACGACAACGCAGCCAAGGTCGCCAAGCACGCGTACAAGACCAATACGACGCTGCGAGAAGCGGCTGTGGAGCTCGGGTTGCTGACGGGTGAGCAGTTCGACGATGCGATCAACCCCGAAGACATGGTTGGGCCACTCAAAGCATGAGCGTCGAGATCAAGGAGCACGAGCCGGGTCGCGACCTGAAGGACTTCATCGGGGTCGCCTTCGACATCTATCGTGACGACCCCGCGTGGGTGCCGCCGCTCAACATGGAGATCACCGACAGGCTGACCCCGGAGAAGAACCCGTTCTTCGAGCACGCCGAGGTCGCGTTGTTCACCGCGTGGAAGGACGGGAAGGCGGTTGGCCGCATTTCGGCGCAGATCGACCACGAGCACCTGCGCATTCACCAGGACAATGCCGGGTTCTTTGGCTTCTTCGACACCGTGAACGACCAAGAGGTCGCGTCCGCGTTGGTTGCAGCGGCCGAGGCGTGGCTCGCAGAGCGGGGCATGACCCTGATGCGCGGGCCGTTCTCCTTGTCGATCAACGAGGAGACCGGGATGCTGGTCGAGGGGTTCGATTCACCCCCGACGATCATGTCGCCGCACCATCTCCCGTATCAGGAGGCCCTCGCGCGGGGTGCGGGCCTGACGAAGGCGAAGGACTGCTACGGGTGGAAGCACCAAGTCGTCCCGGCCCCGCCACGTGCGCAAAGGGCCTGGGAGGCGATCACCAGCCTTCCAGAGGTTCGCTTTCGCTCGGTAAGCCCACGGAAGCTCAAGAGCGAGGTCCGCGACATTCTCGATGTCTTCAACGACGCGTGGCAACACAACTGGGGGTTCGTTCCCGCGACCGATTCGGAAGCCAAGAAGATGGCGGCCGACCTCCAGCTCATTCTCGACAAGGAGCTCTCGTTCTTCGCCGAGATCGACGGACAGCCGGTGGCGATCTGCGTGTGCCTACCGAACATGAACGAAGCGATTTTCGACTTCAAAGGGAAGTTGAATCCAGTGACGGTCGCAAAGCTGATCTGGCGATTGAAGATCCGGCGGCCGAAGTCGGCCCGCTTAATGCTGCTCGGCATTCGGACGGACCTTCGCGGGAAGAAGCGTTATGCGCCGCTCGCGTTGGCGGTCATTGCGGAGCTCGTGAGGCGCGGCTTGAAGCAAGGGTACGAGTGGGCGGAGCTCGGTTGGACGCTCGAAGACAACCGGCTGATCAACGCGGCGATTCGGAGCATGGGCTCCGAGATCTACAAGCGTTACCGCTTGTTCGAGAAGCCGATCGGCGGCTAGCGGTGGACCCCGAGCTGTTCGCCGTCGGTGGAGACGATGATTCCGCCCTGCACATCGGTTCGATGAACTCTTGCGCCCGCGTTGCGTAGCCGGGCGAGCACCGCGGGGCCTGGGTGACCATAGCGGTTGCCGGCGCCGCTGCTGATCACCGCCAGGGAAGGGCGGACCGCTGCCAAGAAGGATGCGGAGGTCGACGTCCTCGAGCCGTGGTGAGCGACCTTGAGTACATCCGCGGGCCGGAGGCGCCCGGCGGCCACGACCAAGCGTTCGGCGTCGCGCTCGAGGTCACCCGTGAGCAGGAACGACCGTCGGCCGAAGGCGAGCCGCAGCGCGATCGAGTTGTCGTTGAGCCCCAGGGCTGGGTCGTACCGGGGACACGGCCACAGGACCTCGAGCTCTGCGCCTCCGAAGCGTGGCGTTCTTCCGCAGAGTTCCGGGGCGAAGCGGACACGAGTGCCATGCTCGATGGCTGAGGACACGAGTCGTGCCATGGAGCCGTCGCGCTCTTCGGTGACGAGCTGCCCGTTCAGCCAGAGCTCTCCGATGGCCACCTCGCCAACCAGGTCCCCGAGACCGCCGTAGTGATCGGGGTGCCCGTGCGTGATGACCAGCAAGTCGATTTGTGAGCGACGGCGGGCAGCGAGGAGGCCGCGAAGCTCACGGCCGGCCGGATGGCGGCCGCCTTGGCCGGTGTCGACCAATCCGAGCCGCCCGTCCGGGAAGTCGATCAGGGTCGCGTCACCCTGACCCACGTCGACAAACGAGACGCGTAGCAGGTTGTGGGGCTGCTCGCGCGCGATCAGTGCGAGGTCCGCCCCGAGCCACAAGAGCGCGGAAGCGACGACGATGGCAAGACGTTGACGCCAGTTGCGGGCGATCAGTAGGAGGAGACAGCCTGCCAGCAGGACGAGCCCCTGCGGGACATCGGGGGGCGGGAGGCTACGGGTCACCGCGAATGGAGTGAATGCATCGCAAAGGGAGAGGAGCACGTGGACCGCGGCGGTTAGCGCGGTCGCAAGGGGCTCCGCTGCCGCCGGCATTGAAGCTGTGAGGGCGAAGAGATGGGCGATGGGAATGACCACCCAACTGCCGAGCGGCAGCACGATGATGTTGGTCAACCATCCAACGAGAGGAACGCCGCCGAACCACCACCACACCATGGGTGTCGTCGCGACGAGGGTGCGTGCGCTGATAGTTGCCGCCGCGGCAAGGCGCGGCCAGCGTGAGGAGCCGGAAGACCGAGGGACACTCAGGATTGCGGATGTCGCGACGATCGAAAGGAGGAATGCCGGTCGCAGGGCCAAGCTCGGATCCGGGGCAGAGAGCATCAGTGCCGCCGCGGCGGTCACGGCGGTCGCAGTGGGACGTCGGCCTAAGGCGACGAGCGCCCAAGTGAGCGCTGCGGTGGTCGCTGCACGCCACGCGCTCGGCGACCCACCGGCGAAGAGAGCGTGCAGCAGCGTTAGCGGCACTCCCAAGCCGGCGGCCAATCGTCTGGGGTCGAAGCCGAGCGTGGAGCCCCGGAGTAGCCAGTGCAGGGAGCGAACCAACGTTCCGCTGACCAGGGCGACGTGGAGGCCGGAGACCGCGAACAGATGTGCGAGACCCACCGCCGCGATCGTCCGCCGCTGTGTGTAGCCAAGCGCGCCACCGTCCCCGAGCACCAGCGCCCGCGCCACACCGGCGACCTCCTGTGGGAGC
>CAXMRN010000093.1:0-29045 GCA_964195565.1 uncultured Polyangiaceae bacterium
TTCTCGTTCGACTTGCATGTGTTAGGCCCGCCGCTAACGTTCGCTCTGAGCCAGGATCAAACTCTCCAGTTGAACTGTTGAGCTGGTTAATCCTGCTGAGTTCTGGCGCTCCCGCCAGACGCTCAAGAGCATCACATTTGATTATTGCGTGTTGCTCTCGGATTGCGGTCTCCAACCGAAGTTTGAGACCACTCTTTTTGAATTGACCCTAGTCGTGCGATTTGATGCACGACTCGGGACCCGAGTACGTAACTATTGATTCCGATTCAGTTTTCAATGATCGATCGGCGGAATGCCCGCAGACCCCCGCAAAGGGACGCCGAAGTTAGCTCGGAACGGGCCTCGGTCAAGCACGAATTTAGCCTTTTTGATCCCATTCTATTGACAAGATAGCGTCAATTTGACAATTATATTGTCATGTGGCCCGAAGGGCTCTTCCAAGAGACCGAATCGCTGTTTCAGACGCTAAAAAGCTGGTCTGAATCGCTGAACTCGGAGCTCGGGATCAGTGCCGCGGGCCGGGGCCTGCTCGAGCTTTTGTGGCTGAATGGGTCCGCCCCGGTTCCCAGCTTGGCGCGAGAGCGCGGCGTCTCACGACAACACGTCCAGCAGCATGTCGACTCGCTGCTCCAGCGTGGGCTCGTCGCGCGGGAGGGTAACCCGGCACACAAGCGCTCCTCGATCATCGCGCTGACGGACAAAGGGCGCGCGATGGTTCAGAACATACGGGCGGACGAGCTCGATGCCCTGGCGCGGCTACAGGTCGGCGTCTCGGACGACGCGACCGCGAAGGCCGCCGAGGTACTCGCGGCATGGCGTGCCGCGCTCCGACGCGACATGGCGTCGCGCTTGTAGGCGCCGACGGTTGATCGTAGTCCTTTGCGCATGGGGCTAATCTACTACGCGATCCCCTTTTTTCTGGGAACCCTCTTGCTCGAGCATTGGCTCGTGCACCGGCAGGAGCAGAAGGAAGCCACCGACACTCCGTTGGCTGGGTTCACCGTCAAGGATTCTGTCGCGAGTGTTGCGATGGGCCTCGGCTTCTTGGCGATCAACACAGTGCTTGCTCTGGTGCCGTTTGCTGGGCTCGCGTGGCTCTATCAGTTTCGGTTGTTCGACATCCCGGTGGTGTGGTGGTCGTGGGTGCTGCTGCTCTTCGCGGAAGATTTTTGTTACTACTGGTTTCACCGGCTCCATCATGAAGTGCGCACGCTCTGGGCGGCGCACGTCAATCATCACTCGAGCACGCGCTACAACCTCTCCACAGCGCTCCGGCAATCGTGGACGACGCCGTTTACCGGGTTTCTGTTTTGGGTGCCGCTTCCTCTGCTCGGCTTCCCCGTGGAGATGATCCTCATCCAGAAGTCGATCAGCCTACTCTATCAGTATTGGCTCCACACCGAGCTCATCGGCAAGCTCGGCTGGTTCGGGGTGGTCTTCAACACGCCTTCACACCATCGCGTCCATCACGGTCGCAATCCGATCTACCTCGACCGCAACCACGCGGGCATCTTCATCATCTGGGACAAGATGTTCGGGACGTTCGAGCCCGAGGGCGAGGCGATTGACTACGGCCTCACCAAGAACATCCACACGTTTAATCCCGTACGCATCGCCTTCCACGAATGGAGGGCGATGCTCGAGGACGCGTGGAACGCCAAGACGCTGCGAGGGCGTGTCGGCTATCTCGCAATGCCGCCCGGCTGGACCGAGGATGGCACCGGCAAGACGGCGCCCATCCTGCGAGAAGAGTATCTCGCGGCGGGATCGCCGGGGTGGCCCGTTACTCGAAGTTGATCGTCTCTGCGGCGTCGGCCGCCGCTTGGTTGATGTCGAAGACCAGCGGCATGGATTCGTTCGCGAGGTACGGGAAGAGCAAATCCTCGTAGTGTGGCGAGTTGATGTCGCCCGACTGTCCACCCGGTAGCTGAATGGTGCAGTTCGGCCCATCGGGGGTTGCCTCACATACGAAACGCGTAGAGGGCCCGGCCGTCTGCACGAAGTCGCTCACGCCGGGGTTGGCGACGTCCACGGTGAAGAGCCCACCATCGTTGGCGAAGAGCGGCTCGCCTGGCGGTGGGTTGTCGTACTCGAAGATCGCGAAGGTCGAGAGGTCGGAGCTGAGTTGAAGCCCGTGGAGCCGACCCCAGGCCCATTGCGTCTCGTCCGCGCCGAGCTGACCGACTAGGAAATTGCCGGCGGTTTCGAGCGACTCGAACATGACCTCGTACTTGGTCTCTACATCCGGTGCCGGAGTGCCTGGGTTGTCCCAGTAGACGTCCCCGGCGGCTAGTTGGGTCGGGTCGACGATCGAGTAGAACATGGCGAAGCTCGGCTTGCGGCTGACCGGAGCATTCTCGTTCTCCTCGATGCGAAAGCGGAGCTCGTTGAGCAGCGCGTGGAACGCCATGCACCCCGACGCGGCGGTTAGCTCTGTTTGGTCGGCGACCAAGGGAGACATCTCTGAGTTGGTGCCATCGAGACCGGTCGGACAAGTGAAGTCCCAGTCCTTGAGGGCGTTGATGACCTTCTGTCCATCAAGGCTGGGCATCGTGCTCGGGTGGTTTGCGATCGCCAAGATGCCCGGAAACATTGTCTCCCCGATGAGCGAGTAGACGTCGCCGACGATGGCGTCCATGGTATCCCGGGTGTGCTGGTCTCCGAACCCTTCGATGAGATTGACGATCTGAGCGTGCCTAAAGCCTGCCGCCGCCTCCACTTGGTAGGGCGGATGCGGGTCGCCATTGGGAAGGGTCGTGGGGTCCCCGTCGAAGAGCGAGCCGGTCATGTCGTTGTTGGCGGTCGCGATGTAGCCAGACTCGGGGTTCATCGCCTGGGGAAGCTCCTCGATGGCAAAGTACTCGTCCCACTCGTAGTCACCCCCACCATCGAGCGGCAACCAAGGCGGCGCGTCTCCTGCGAGGCTGGTCGCCCAAGTTCGCTTGGGGAGGCGGTTGTAGGGGAACCAGCCGATGTTGTTCTGGGGGTCGATGACGACAACGTTCTGCCCAAGCGTGGTGATGTTCTCGAGGGCCACCCGCGCCTCGTCAACCGTCGTGCTTCTGACGAGTTCCGTGAGGAAGTTGATGTCCGTATCGGCGTCGCTTCCGGTCCAGCGGAGGGTGACGGCTGTATCGTTGTCCGTGTCGATCTCGCGCACCGCGCCATGGTGCGGCACGAACAAGAGCTCTTTCTCTTCGGTGCTTCCGTCACTGAAAGTAATGATGAACGGAACCCGCGTGAACGGAACCTCTTCGCCCTTGAACATCACGCCGGTCGGGTTGCCATCACCGTCCTTTACCAAGGTCTCGTAATAGACGTCGCTGAAGTCCATGACCGTGGTCGTCAGACCCCACGCGATGCTCGCGTTCTGCCCGACGATGATCCAAGGCAGGCCCGCAAAGGTGGAACCGGCGCAGTGAATCTCGCCAGTGCCGTTGGTCGTGGCGTCGAGATGCGCCAAGTACCAGGTCGCGGGCTGCGACATCCCGAGATGCGGGTCGTTGGAAAGCAGCGCGTTGCCCGCCGTCGTGAGGGACGGAGCGACCACCCAGTTGTTCGATCCGATCTCGACGCCGCGGTCGCCGGGCCCGAGGATCATCCGCCGCAGGTCGACGGTACGCTGGAGTTTCTCGTGCAGGCGCCGAATCACGGGCGCGATGTTAGCGCGGGCCCGGAGTCGAGCCCGGTCGACAGCCTTCGTCGCCGCGTCGCCGGACGGTGGAGGCGCAGGCTCCCAGTCCAACGGAAGAATCGACGATTCCTCGAGCGGCCGGCGGCTCCAAAGGTCTGAAAACCGGACGTCGTCGCCAATCGCTTCGCGCGCGTTGCCCGCCGCGACCTGCGCCGACTCGTCGTTGGTGAGGTTCTCAACCAACGCCAGAACCGCTGCGACGCTGTCCTGCGGGGTCCATGCCGGAACCCTGTCTGGGCTGTACGTCAAGACGCGGTTCGTGAACTCGCGAGGGAACGTCGCGCCGTTCTCTCCGTTCTGCATGTCTTCAATCCACTTGTTGACGCCCACCGCGTACGCATCGAGCAGGCCCTTGGTCTTAGGCGAGCTCTGCTCGTAGAGGAACTGCTCGGCCGGCTGGCCATCTCGCGTCGAGAAGAGCGCACGAAGGTCGGCGAAGTCATCCGACAACGGCCCAGCAAGTGACGGTTCCAAGATGTCGGCGAGCCGCCCTGTAGAGAAGCGCCGACGGATGTCCATCTGCACGAATCGGTCGAACGCGTGGTAGTAGCCGAGTGCCATCGCGCAATCTTCATCGGTAGCGCAGTCGGCGTTGAAGACGCGGTGGTCGTCGAAATAGACGGTCGCGTCCGGCGGCCATTCGAGATCCCCGCTGGTACCACCTGTGCCGCTGCTGTCGCTGCTGTCGCAACCGACCATTGAAAAAGCAAGAAGCAAGAAGCAAAGGGTAAATCGTCGCATCGCGGGCCACCTCGCTGAAACGGAAACAGGAATCGCCGAGAACATACCCCGTCATGACTTCACGACCACGATCAGAAATAAGAACGCCGAGTGGACCGGCAGATCCACTCGGCGAGTAGCAAGCAAGCTTCGGCCGCTAGTTGCGCGTGTAGCGACGAATCCCCAAGCAAAAGGCAAGCAGTAGAAGAAGCACACCGGCAGGACCCTGTTCACCTGTCACCTCGACGTGACAGCCGACACCGCGCCCACCTTGAAGAGTAAAGTCACCTTCTTCGACGACGTCGGGTATCCCGTCGCCGTCAGAATCTATCGTCCGCGGATCTGGCACCGTGCAGGTATCTTCTTCGCCGCACGTGGCGTCCGCAGTACATTCATCGTCGTCCGTACAACCACCGCCGACGTTCAAGAGACAATCGGGCGCGCATGCTTCCGGTGCCGCGCCGTTGTCGGCGCCCTTGTCGCAGGTCTCGCCCGAGTCGACGACGAACCCCAAGGCGGCGGCAAGCAACGTGTGAATCTGGCAATACTGCATAACGACCTCAGTAGAGAAGAGACTGAAGAGACCGTTACACAATATCAACGGATTAGTCCGCTTTCAACGGATGATCTAGAAAACCCTAGAAAAGGGGACAGTCCCCTTTTTCAAAGGGTTAATCGGGCGCGGGGAGATCCGAGCTTCCCATCAGGAAGGCGTCCACTGCTCTGGCCGCGCCCCGCCCCTCGGCAATGCCCCAGACCACCAGCGACTGTCCGCGTCGGCAGTCCCCGGCGGCGAAGACGCCCTCGGTGCTGGTGGCGTACTCGCCGTAGTCGGCTTTGAAGTTGCTGCGGGCGTCGCGCTCGAGGCCGAGTTGTTCGGCGAGCGTGTCTTCGGGACCGAGGAAGCCCATGGCCAAGAAGACGAGGTCTGCTTCGAACGTTTCCTCGGAGCCGGGCACTTCGCTCATCTGCCACCTGCCCTCAGTATCTTTGGTCCACTCCACGCGCACGGTTTCGACGCCGGTGAGGTTGCCGTTTCCGTCATCAAGGAAGCGCTTGCTGAGCACGAGGAACTCACGTGGATCTTTGCCGAACTTCGCCTCTGCCTCTTGGTGGCCGTAGTCCACCCGGAAGATGGCGGGCCACTCGGGCCACGGGTTGTCCGGCGCGCGTTCGGCTGGAGGCTTCGGCAGTAGCTCGAAGTTGACCAGTGACGTACATCCGTGACGAATCGAGGTGCCGATGCAGTCAGTGCCCGTGTCGCCACCGCCGATGACGATGACGCGCTTGCCCTTTGCGCTGATGTACGCGCCGTCCTCTAGCTTGCTGTCCATCAAGCTCTTGGTGTTTTTGAGCAGGAACTCCATCGCGAAGTGGACGCCGTTGAGCTCGCGCCCGGGGATGGGCAAGTCCCGAGGCCTCGTAGCGCCGCACGCGAGGATCAGTGCGTCGTTCTCGGTCCGCAGCTTCTGAGCGTCTGTGTTCACACCGACGTGCGCGTTCGGGATGAACTCGACGCCTTCGGCGCGCATGATGTCGAGGCGGCGGTCCACGATGCCCTTGTCGAGCTTCATGTTCGGGATGCCGTATGTCAGCAGGCCGCCGATGCGGTCGTCACGTTCGTACACGGTGACGCTGTGTCCTGCGCGGTTCAGCTGCTGCGCCGCGGTGAGCCCTGCAGGTCCGCTTCCAATGACGGCCACCTTCTTGCCGGTCCGTCCCGTCGGAGGCTCCGGCTTGATCCAGCCCTCCGCGAAGCCCTTGTCGACGATCGCGCACTCGATGTTCTTGATGGTGACCGCAGGCTCGCTGATGCCGAGCACGCACGCGCCCTCGCATGGTGCAGGGCAGACCCGACCCGTGAACTCGGGGAAGTTGTTCGTCTTGTGCAGACGATCCACTGCCTCACGCCACCGTCCACGGTACACGAGGTCGTTCCACTCGGGGATTAGGTTGTCGATCGGGCAACCGGTAGCTGACTGGCAAAACGGAACGCCGCAATCCATGCAGCGCGCACCCTGCGTCCGGAGATGCTCCTCCGGCACGTCGACCGTGAATTCGTCCCAGTCGGAGACTCGCTCCAGCGGGTCGCTGTACGGAATCGTTTCTCGTGGAAACTCCTTGAACCCTGTTGGCTTGCCCATCGTCTTACTCCGCCGCCGGAAGGCCCTGGGGTTGGGCGGCATCGGGGCCGGGGACACCTACCGAAAGGTCGCCCGTCTTCCGCAGCACGCGCCTGTAGTCGATTGGCATCACCTTCACGAACGTCTGTACGGCGTTGTCCCAGTCCTGGAGCAAACGCTCGGCAACTGCCGAGGCGGTATGCGCGAAGTGCTCTTCGATGAGCCCCTTCACGATCGCGATCTCTTCCTGGTACTCGAGGCGTTCGAGGTCGACCATCTCTTGGTTGCACTTCGAGGCGAAGTCGTTGTTCGTGTCGAGGACATACGCGACGCCGCCGCTCATGCCTGCGCCGAAGTTGCGACCGGTGTCTCCCAAGATCACCGCTCGGCCCCCCGTCATGTACTCGCAAGCGTGGTCGCCCACACCTTCGACGACGGCCCAGGCGCCCGAGTTACGAACGCAGAAGCGCTCCGCGGCGCGGCCTCGGAAGAATGCCTTCCCGCGGACCGCGCCGTACAAGACGACGTTGCCGATGATCATGTTCTCGGCGTGCACGAAGGTCGCCTTCTTCGACGGGTAGGCGATGATCTTTCCACCGGACAAGCCCTTGCCTACATAGTCGTTGGCGTCGCCCTCGAGCTCCAGAGTCACGCCCTTGGCGAGCCAGGCGCCAAAGCTCTGCCCCGCGGAGCCCTCGAACTTGAAGCGCACGGTTTCGTCGGGGAGGAGGTCTTCGCCCCACACTTTGGCGATCTCGTGGCTGAGCATGGTTCCAACTGTGCGGTTGGTGTTCTTGATCTTGAGCTCGCCGCGGACCTGCTTCCCCTCGGTGATCGCCGGTTGCGCCAGCTCGATCAGTCGGTTGTCGAGCGCCTTGTCGAGACCGTGGTCCTGAGGCTTCGTGCAGTACACCTCGGTGACCGCATTCTTCTTCTTGGCGGGCGTCAGGATCGGAGTGAGGTCGATTCCCTGCGCCTTCCAGTGCACGATGGCGTCGACGGTGTCGAGCATGTCGACGCGGCCCACCATCTCGTTGAAGGTCCGGAAGCCGAGCGAAGCCATGATCTCTCGCGCCTCCTCGGCGACCATGAAGAGGTAGTTGATCACGTGCTCCGGCTTGCCCTTGAACTTCTTGCGAAGCTCCGGGTCTTGCGTTGCGACTCCGACTGGGCAGGTGTTGAGGTGGCACTTGCGCATCATGATGCAACCCATCGCGACGAGGGGTGCGGTGCTAAGACCAATCTCTTCGGCGCCGAGCAAACCGCCGATGACGACGTCACGGCCAGTCTTCATCTGGCCGTCTGTTTGCAAGACGACGCGACTGCGAAGGTCGTTCATGACGAGCGTTTGATGCGTCTCGGAGATGCCGAGCTCCCAGGGCAGGCCTGCATGTTTGATCGAGGTTAGTGGCGAGGCGCCGGTACCGCCGTCGTGACCGCTGATGAGGATGTGGTCGGCGTGCGCCTTCGAGACTCCCGCCGCGATGGTGCCGACGCCCACCTCGCTCACCAGCTTGACGCTGATACGCGCCGAGGGGTTGCTGTTCTTGAGGTCGTAAATCAGCTGCGAGAGATCCTCGATCGAGTAGATATCGTGGTGCGGCGGTGGGCTGATCAAGCCGACGCCCGGAGTCGAATGACGCACCGATGCGATCTTCTCGTCGACCTTGCGGCCGGGAAGCTCGCCGCCCTCGCCAGGCTTGGCGCCTTGCGCCATCTTGATTTGAATCTCGTCGGCGTTGGTGAGGTAGTTGATCGTCACCCCGAAGCGTCCCGACGCCACCTGCTTGATCGCAGATCGCATCGGGTTCCTCGAACCATCCGGCAAGGGCAAGTAGCGCTCCGGGTCCTCGCCGCCCTCACCTGTGTTGGACTTTCCGCCAAGCTCATTCATCGCGATGGCGAGCGTCGAATGCGCCTCAAACGAGATTGAACCGAAGCTCATCGCGCCGGTCGCGAACCGCTTCACGATCTCGCTCGCGGGTTCGACCTCGCTCAGGGGAATGCTGTTGGCCTTCTTGAACCGCATCAAGCCCCGGAGCGTGCACCGGTCACGAGCGCTGTCGTTCACCTGGTCGGCGAACCGCTTGTACGCGTCACTGCTCTTCGTGCGCGCCGCCACCTGAAGGTTGGAGATCGTCTCCGGGTTCCACATGTGACGCTCGCCGTTGGCGCGCCAATGGAACTGGCCGTCGTTCGGAAGGATCGGAAGCCGGGGCTCGTCTTCGTCCGGGTAGCCCCGCGTGTGACGGTCGACGAGCTCCTGCGCGATGACGTTGAATCCAACGCCCTGAATGCGGCTCGCCGTCCCCGCGAAGCAGAGGTCGATGACGGCGCTGTTGAGGCCCACTGCCTCGAAGATCTGCGCGCCTTTGTACGATTGGAGCGTCGAGATGCCCATCTTGGCGAACACCTTGAGCATGCCCTTGGCGACGGCCTTGCGATACCCGGTGACGATGCTGTCGTCGTCGGCGAACGTCTCGGCGTCGAGCGTGCCGAGGCGGCGCTCCTGCCACAGCGCTTCGAACGCCAAGTAAGGGTTGATCGCGTCCGCGCCGTAGCCGACGAGGCAACAGTGATGGTGGACCTCGCGAGCCTCGCCAGTCTCGACGACGATTCCAACGCGTGTTCGCTTTTCGGTCGCGACCAGGTGGTGGTGAGCGGCTCCAGTCGCGAGGAGCGAGCTCACGGGGATCCGTTCTTTGCCGGCCGCCCGGTCGGTGAGAACGATGAGGCTGTACCCCTCATCCACCGCCTGCTCCGCCTCCTTGCGAATGCGCTGGATTGCAGGCTCCAGGCCGTCCGCGCCTTCGCTTTGGGGCCAAGTGACGTCGATGATCTTGCTCCGCCAGCCACGCTCATCGATGGTCTTGAGCGCGTTGACCTCTTCGTTGGTGAGGATTGGGTGCGGAATTCGAAGTCGGTGGGCGTGCTCCGGGGTGGTCGTGAGCAGGTTCTTCTCCGGTCCGATGTAGCACTCGACGGCCATGATCACTTCCTCGCGGATCGAGTCGATCGGCGGGTTGGTGACCTGCGCAAAGAGCTGCTTGAAGTAGTCGTAGGCCAGCCGCGGCTGGTCGCTCAGGACCGCGAGTGCCGAGTCATTGCCCATGGACCCAACCGGATCGCGCTTCTGCTCGATCATCGGTCGCAACATGAACTGCATCGTCTCGGTCGTGTAACCAAACGACTGCATGCGCGACAGGAGCGTCTCGGGGTCGAACCCGTGCGATTCGCCGTGGACCGGAAGCTTGGTGAGCTTGAGACGTTGCTCGTTGAGCCACTCGCCGTAGGGGCGTTGTGATGCGATGTCGTTCTTGAGCTCGGCGTCCGGGATCATTCGCCCCTGCTCGAAGTCGATCAGGAACATGCGACCGGGCTTGAGTCGGCCCTTGTGCTTCACCGTCTCTGGCGGAACAGGAAGCACGCCGACCTCCGAGGCCATGATCACGCGGTCGTCATGGGTGAGGTAGTAGCGGCTCGGACGGAGGCCGTTCCGATCGAGAACCGCACCGATGATGGTGCCGTCGGTGAATGCGATCGAAGCAGGGCCATCCCACGGCTCCATCAGACACGAGTAGTATTCGTAGAAGTCGCGCTTGACCTGCGGCATGTGCTCGTGGCGCTGCCAGGCCTCGGGGATCATCATCATGGCGGCCTCGGGCATGGTCCGGCCATTCATGTAGAGAAACTCGAGGACGTTATCGAGCGTGCCCGAGTCCGAGAGCCCTGGCTCTGCGACGGGGAAAAGCTTGCGCAAATCGTCACCGAAGAGGTCGCCCTCGACGACGCCCTGGCGCGAATGCATCGCGTTTTTGTTGCCGCGAAGGGTGTTGATCTCCCCGTTGTGGCTGAGGCACCGGAGCGGCTGCGCGCGCTCCCAGGTCGGGAACGTGTTGGTCGCGAAGCGCGAGTGCACCATCGCCAAGTGCGTCTGATAGTCCGGGTCGGTGAGGTCCCCGTAGAACGGAAGCACCTGCTCGCAGGCGAGCATGCCCTTGTAGATGATCGTCCTGCTCGACAGTGAGCACGCGTAGAGCATCTTCCGTTGCTCCAGGCTTTCGTCCACGCGAAGTGGGCTCGCGGCGCTCTTACGGATGGCGTAGAGCTGTCGCTCGAACGCGTCCTGGTCGAGTCCGTCCGCCGCCCCGACGAAGAGCTGCTCGATGTGCGGCATGCTCTCGACGGCAGTTGGCCCGAGGTTGGCGCCGTCCGGATCGGTCGGCACGGAGCGCCACCCAAGGAATTTCTGACCTTGGGTTTCGATCGCCTTCAGGAAGGCGGCCTTGCAGTAGGCGCGCTCCGACTCGTCGGTCGGTAAGAAGATGTTGCCGACGCCGTACTTGCCGGCCTCGGGAAGGTCGACGCCGAGCTCCTCCTTCGCCGCGCGGCGAAGGAGCTTGTCTGGGACGGCGGTGAGCATCCCCGCGCCGTCGCCTGTGTTCGTCTCGGAGCCGCGCGCGCCGCGGTGGTCCATGTTGTGCAGGATGCGATTGGCATCCTTGACGATCTGATGGGACGCCACGCCCTTGATCTGAGCTACGAAGCCAACGCCGCACGCGTCCTTCTCGTTCTCGGGGTCGTAGAGACCGTGTTTTTCAGGGAGTCCGTACTGCATGTTCACATGGTCTGTCAGGGGTTGAAATTAACCCTTCGGAAAAGGGGACTGTCCCCTTTTTGGAAGGGTTAAGGGGCTTGGGTTTCTGGGGGGCGGCGGGGACGTTTGCGGCGCCGCGGTTCGGGTGCCGGCTCGGCGGGGGGTAAGGCGATTTCTACCCTCTCGGTATGGGTCGAGAGCACCACCATGGTTTCGGTGCTGGCGACCCCCTCCATAGACCGGACGCGACTGATGAGTTGCTCCAGGTCCTTGGTGTTCTGCGTTTTTACCTTGAGAAGCAAAGTGTGGCCACCGGTTACGTGGTGGCATTCGAGGACCTGCGGGATCGAGTCGACCCACTCTTCAAAGGCCGCGAGTAAGTTTGGGTTGCTGATCGACACACCGATGAACGCGGAGATATCGAGGCCGACTTTGCGAGCATCGAGGAGTGCTCTGTAACCCTTGACGATCCCAGCGTTTTCGAGCTTGCGCACCCGTTCCATGACCGACGGGGCGCTCAGGCCCACCGAGGCGCCGATCTCCTTGAGAGATCTCTTGCAATCGGTCTGCAACTCGTCCAGCAATTGCCGATCGATTCCATCTAGAACGTATGTTTCTCCTAAATTCATTAGGCCAGAACCTTCAGAAGCCTAATAGATAGGGCCTTCACGGGGCAAAGTCAACTGGAGACCTCGCCGCTGAGAAATATCCTCTGGAAGATGTGATTCTAGTGTAATACTTTGATGTAGACGGTATGGGGAGGCTTGTTCCGTCCCTATTTGGAAGCTCCGATGGAGGATTCGAGCGCAAAAGACATGGCATCCGTTCGTCCCAATCACCGAGGGAGGCCCTCCGCGGATTCGCAGGTTCCTGCGCCGGCAGCCCCTGAGAAGATAGGCCGCTACCAGTTGTGCTTCGAGCTGGCTTCGGGGGGCATGGCGAGTGTGTATCTGGCCCGGGCCGAGGGCGCTCCGGGGTTTCAGAAGCTGGTCGCCCTAAAGCGTATCCACGCTCATCTCGCGGATGAGAAAGAGTACGTCGAAATGTTTCTCGACGAGGCACGGATTGCCTCGCGGATCACGCACGCGAACGTTTGCAGCGTCTTCGACTTCGGCGAAGCGGATGGAGAGTACTTCATCGCGATGGAGTACCTGGTCGGCGAGTCGCTGTCGCGCGTCCATCGCCGCGTGGTGGCGAACGCAGATCAGCGAACCTCGACGCTGCTGCCCGCCCGCATGGCACGGGTCATCGCGCAAGCCTGCGAAGGCCTTCATGCCGCGCACGAGCTCACGGATGCGGATGGAGAGTCTTTGCACGTCGTGCACCGCGACGTCTCCGCTGAGAACCTCTTCGTGACCTACGACGGCGCCACGCAAGTCGTCGACTTCGGAATCGCGCACGCGAGTCAACGCGTTCACCACACCGAAGCGGGTCAGGTCAAAGGCACTTTCCCATACATGGCGCCCGAGCAAATGACCGCGGCGGTCGTCGACCGGCGGGTCGACGTGTGGGCTTTGGGTGCAGTGCTGTGGGAACTCCTCACACTGCGTCGGCTGTTTCTCCGAGACACCGATGTCAACACGATGTACGCGGTGCTCTCCGGCGAAATTCGTCCGCCATCGCACCATCGAAGCGACGTACCACCTGAACTCGACGCGATCGTACTGAAGGCCCTGCAGCGCAGCCCGGACGAACGCTGGCAAACCGCACGCGAGATGGGCAAAGCGCTTCAACGGTTCCTCGCGAACCAAGAAGACCTCGTCGGTCCTGCGGAGATCGCAGACTGGATGGCCGAGCTCTTCCCGGCCGGCGAGTCACGGAAGCGACAACTCATGGAGATCGCGCGAACGAGTGATGCGCCCATCGACTCCGACCCACCCCATCGGCCCGGGGATAAGAGCGGGCGTCGAGGAATGCAGATTCCCCCTACGGCCGGAGTGCGCATGCCGGCCGCGCCGCCACTTCCAGCCAGTTTGCTGGTCATGCTGATCGGCGTGGTGACGGTGCTAACTGTCGTCGCGCTCGACTGGTTGCGGCAGTAGCGTCATCAGGCCGAATGCGAAGAACGGCGGACCGCCGGCATGGACGAGCCCACGGAGTCGGCCGTCGCTGTCCAGCACCGGTGCGCCGGAACTTCCTTGGCGAATCGGACACGAGGAAAGCACACGAATCGAACGAGAGGGACTCGGGCTCCAGAGAGTCAGCTTGTCGTTGTCGTCGACCACGCACCGCCGACTCCGCACCTGATGAACGTCGTCGTAGAAACGGTCGGCCGTCACCGAAACCATCTGGACGATGTCGCCGAGTGCCACATCTCGGTCACCAAGAGGGATCGCCGGACGTGCAGGCTCCTCGGCGAGCTCCAAGATCGCGTAGTCGGGCGACAGCAACGTGGCGCCGGGCGTCGAGGCGGCCGTCACTCGCTTGCAAGCGATCCACTCCGTTGAACGGCTGGCGGTTTCGGCAAAGCCTAACCAAACGCCGTCACAGACTCCCGCTCCGGCGAGCTCCGGAGCCACGCAGTGTCCGGCGGTGATGGCCGTGCGCGGCCCGATGAGAGCGGCTGTGCAACGGGTGGGTTCACTCGGCACTGATAGTCCGACCAGTAACGCGACCGACGCGTTGCAATCGCTCTCAGCGGGGCAGGACACTTCGTATCGTGGCGGCCCAGCATCGACGGAGCGCGCAGTCCGTGAAGAGCTAGGTTGGCACGCCGTCAACACCACGAGTGCCACGGTCCAAACCCAAGTCATGCGAAGCGCACCCCAACCCATCGGATCAAAGTATCAGTCCTGCGCCCGGGCGCCACATCCTGCGGTTTGTACCTGTTTGTTGGCCGATAGAGCGATCTTCGATACACCGGATCGGGATGCTCCGAACGTTCGGGATCGCACTGCTGTGCCTCGCCGTGATGGCGCCGTCCCGAGCGGAAGCTGACGCACCCGTCGTTGTCGTGAAGCCGGGCGACGCGCTCAGCTTGATCGCGGAGCGTGCCGGGGTTTCGGTCGAGCAGATCAAGGAGTGGAACCGCCTCCACGGTGACCTGATCCGGATCGGTCAGAAACTGGTCGTCGGTCCGAGTGTGGAGAAAGAGCCGTCGAAGTCGAAGCCTGCCGCCAAGGTCGCCACCGCCCCGAGCCCCACAGGGGACGGAGCAGACGGGGGAATCGACTGGACGCCACCCTTCGACTACGGGGCAGCGGCACCCTCGGCGGATGGGCCAGAGGACCATGCTCCGCGGGTGGCCGCACGCGACCCTGCCACCGCTGTCGCCGCGCGCACATACGACAAGCCCGCCGAGAAGAAGAAGCGCGGAAGAACCTACCGGGTGCAAAGCGGCGACACCCTGACCGACATCGCGCTCAAGCACGACACCTCCATCGCCGAGCTGCTCGCGTCCAACCCTGGGCTCAACGCGGACACCATCTACCCCGGGCAAACCATCGACGTCGGCGCGCCACGACCGGAAGTGGTATTCAGACTCGAGCGTGGCGACACGTTGTTGGCGGCGGCGAACCGCTATGACGTGAGCGGACGGGACCTCAGCCGTTGGAACCCGAGGCTCCAACAACGAGGCCCCCGCGCTGGCACGAGCGTTCGCATCTATACACGAACGCCAGTCAGCCCGTCTGAAGCCGTGGGACCCACCAACCGAGGACGGCTCGAAAACGCGGTCCGGTTGCCTTCCCACCGTGGCTACGTGATCCGAACACCAGCTCGCACGTACGGCACCGAGGAAACCACGCGATGGATCGTAGGCGCGTTCGACACGGTGGACGCGAGGTTCAAGCACACCAAGGTGGTGCGCGTTCACGACATCAGCGACCGCAATGGTGGCAAGCTACGCGACCACAAGAGCCACCAAAACGGCCGCGACGCCGATATCAGCTACTACCAAGACGAGTGCGGGTCCAACGGCTGCAAGTTCGATGACTTCAAGCCCTCGAACCTCGACGTCGCCCGACAATGGACTCTGCTCGAGTACTGGCTTCGCAACGGCCAAGTCGAGATGATCTTCATCGACTACCGACTGCAAGCGAAGCTCTACCGTTACGCGAAGCGAAGAGGCGCCACGAAGGCGCAGCTCGAGCGATGGATCCAGTACCCTCGCGGGAAGTATGAGCCTGACGGCTTGATCCGACACTTCCCCAAACACGCGGATCATCTACACGTTCGGTTTGTGTGTCCCTACTCCGACCTCAAGTGCCGACCCTAGAGGAACTCAAGTAGAGGAACTCGAGCCAAAGACGCGCTCTTCGAGCTTTCTCATGGCGGCGGCGCGCGCGTTGACGCGCAACCGATGCTCCGGCGTCATCTCGCCGTACGTGACCGCGTAGCCATCCGGCAGGAACATAGGCTCGAAGCCGTAACCCAAGTCACCTCGAATGGGCCACACCAGAGTTCCGAGCGTCTCACCGCGAACGGTGCGGATTCGCGCATCGGGCCAGGCTACGCTCAGGACGCATACGTAGGTCGCGCGGTGGTTGGCCTCAGGGCCGATCTCGATGAGCCTCTCGCGCACACGACGGCGAGCAAGGTCGAAGTCGCGCCCTTCACCCGCCCAGCGCCCGGTGTGAATTCCCGGTTCGCCGCCAAGGGCGTGAACCGCGACGCCGGAGTCGTCCGAGATCGCCGGCTGGCCGGTGGCGGCGGCCGCGGCAGTCGCTTTGAGTTCGGCGTTCGCCTCGAAGGTCGCGCCGGTTTCTTCGGGCTCGGGAAGCTCGAGCTCGCCCGCGGTGCGAAGGGTGATGGGAAGGTGTGCGAAGAGCGCAGTGAGTTCTCGAACTTTCCCCGCGTTGTGACTCGCGAGAACCCACTCCTCGGATCGCCCGGCCATCACTTGGCGCGTTCAAACGGGAGGCGAGGTGGCGACGCCTTGGCGAAGCTTGGGTACGGCCTTCGCCTACTGATCTGCTTCTGAAACACAGCCGGGTTTGGCGTCGGGAGATCACACCGGCCACGTTCGCACACGTAGGCCGTGCTCTTTGCGCCCATCGCGCGCTTGCCTTCGAGCCAGGGAACCTGTGCTTGCTGCCCAGCTGCTTCGGAGTCGGTCAGAACGACAAACGCCTTGTTCGGCACGAACGTCCTACGCAACCGGTCCGCCAGTTGAGCCGCGTCACCGCGTTCGACGTGCGCAACCAATGCGACTTCGAGGGGCACGTCGTAGTAGTGGTCGAGCGCGACCAACAACAGAGGAAAGCCGTTGGGCGACCGCGTCACACGGAAGCTCAGCGAAGCGAAGAGGCTCTCCGCCGCGCTTCGCCACTTGGCATCGGTGGTGAAATCGTGCAGGCGAAGGAGGTTTCGGGCAGACACCGAGTTCCCCGACGGCACGGCGCGGTCGTAGGCCGGCTTCTCCCGTACCAAGAGAGTCTCTCCGTCTGCTGGAGTGAGGTAGTAGCCGCCACTCTGCGCGTCGAGGTAGCGCGCGCCCTGGTCGGTCTGAAGCTCGATTGCGCGCTCGAGCCAACTCACATCAGCGGTCGCCTCGTAGAGGTCGAGGCAGGCGCCGACCATGAAGGCGTAGTCATCTAGAAACGAAACGGAACCCAACTTCCCATCCCGGGAGGTGCGCACGAGCGACCCATCCTCCGCGCGCATCGTGTCGAGCACGAACCTGGCGGCGCGTGCCGCCACCTCGGTGTACCGAGCCTCGTCGAGCATCCACCCGCCCTGTGCGAACGCACTAATCATCATGCCGTTCCAGGCGGCGATGATCTTCTCGTCGCGAATTGGCGGCGGCCGCGACGCCCTCGCGTCGTACAGAGTGCTCCGTGCGCCCTCCAACACCTCTGCCACGCGCTTGGGCGAGAGCTTCAACGTGGTGCCGACCTCGCGGTTGGTCTTGACCCGGTGAAGGATGTTTCGTCCCTCGAAATTGCCCCGCTCAGTGACGCCGTAGGCTGCTGATACTACCGCTGCGTCTTCCGGGCCCAGGAGCAACTCGAGCTCGTCTGGTGTCCAGGTGAAGAACCACCCCTCTTCATCGTGACCGCTCGGCGTCGGGCTGTCCGCGTCCGTCGCAGAGTAGAAACCGCCTTCGGGGGCGGTCATCTCGCGCGCGATGTAGTCCAAGATCTCCCGCGCGATGCGTTGGTACGACGCATCGCCGGTGTGCTGCCACGCCTCTAGATACACGACCGCCAGCTGGGCGTTGTCGTAGAGCATCTTCTCGAAATGCGGTACGAGCCATTGCGCATCGGTCGAGTAGCGATGGAACCCGCCGCCGACGTGATCATAGATTCCACCCGCTGCCATCTTGTCGAGAGTGGTCGACACCATCGCGGTCGCGCCGGGGTCGTTGGTTCGCCGCGCGTATCGCAACAGCAGCGAGAGGCGCGATGGCTGAGGGAACTTGGGCGCACCGCTGAATCCGCCATCGACGCGGTCGAAGCCTCTCGCCAAGTTTTGCGCCGCGACGGCGATTACCTTGTCGCTCGGCACTCCGGGGCCCGCCTGCAAAGCCACTGCCTGCTCGACGCGTTGGCTGAGCTCTTGGGCGCGCGCCACGACCTGCTGAGGTTCGTTGGTATAGGCGGCCAGCATCTCGGCAAGGATGTCGATCAGCCCAGCCCGGTTTCCGCGCACCCCCTTGCGAGGCGGGAGGTACGTGCCTCCGAAGAACGGCTCCTTGTCCGGCGTCATGATCACCGTCATCGGCCAGCCGCCGCGCCCCGCGAGGATGTTGACCGCGGTCATGTACACACTGTCGATGTCGGGGCGTTCTTCGCGGTCAACCTTGATCGCGATGAAGTGGCGGTTGAGAAACGCAGCGATCTCTTCATCCTCGAACGACTCGCGCTCCATGACGTGGCACCAATGGCAGGTCGAGTACCCCACCGATAAGAAGATTGGCTTGTTCTCCCGCCGCGCCCGCTCGAACGCTTCGTCGGACCAGGCGTACCAGTTCACCGGGTTGTGCGCGTGCTGCAGAAGATACGGGCTCGATTGCTCGATGAGCCGGTTGGTGAAGCGAGGTGACCCATCCTCATTCAAGTGGTGGGTGCGCGGGATGTAGCCGGCTCCCTGCGAGGCAAGCGCTTTGTCGAGGCGCTGTTGGAGGCTTTCATCGACGGTGTCGATGCCCGGGACCCGTGGGTCGCTCTCGGCGCTCGGTGCGGGGTCAGCAGCCGGCTCAGGGTCGCTCTTGGGGGCCGGGTCGCAGGCCGAGCCGAGCAAGGCCGCGGTCCCGAGGGTGATGAGGGCTCCGAAACGGAGTACCGAGGAATGGTTCATTATGCCTAAACTCTAATGAGAACGGGAGGTTGCGGAGGGATGCTCCTAGGGCTACATCGCGGGGATCGCAAGCGGATGCAACCGCACCACGTCCGTGATACACGACGTGCTCATTTTTCGGAGCCCAAGGGCCGGCTTCTACCCGACTTTCGAGGAACCGTAATCGATGCCAGAGACTACTCCTTCTGTTCCACCCCGCGTTTTCGAACACACCAGCCGCAAAGATTGGGGCCGCTCGGTGCTTCTCCTCGAGATCCCCGACAAGCGCACGTTCCTGTTCGAAGACGGAGCGGAGCGGAGCTTTCGGCCCGACTACTGGGACAAGATGGAAATCATCGAGGTGATGGGCAACGAGGCCGTGCGCATCGACCGGATCGCGCGCCGTAACCAGGCCCCGGCGCCAGGCTCGACCCGCAAGTCGAAGGCCCCACCGAAGAAGCCGGACATCACGTTCGAGCAGCAGGTGGCGTATTTCATGAAGCTTTACCCGGTCGGTTTCGAAGATGAGGCCTACATCAAAGCCGAGCGTGGCGAGGCCGGAACCAAGGGCGCCGAGAAGCTCAAGGAAGCCGCGATCGAGCGTGCCGAAGACTTGCTCGGCCAGAAGAACCTCGACGAGCTGATTGGCAACACGAGTTACGAAGAGATCCATCAGATGATCTACGAGTTCCTCACCAGCACGAAGAGCACGACGCAGAAGGCGGAGGCGACTCGCTTCAAGAACCTGCCCGAGGACACCCGCGAGTCCGTCGCGCTGTCGCTCAGGGAGCTGCTCTACGGAGACCGAACGTACCCGATTCGCTTCGACTCGTACGTCGCTGCCCTCGATGTCGAGGACGGCGCGACCTGGCCGCTCTCGACCTTGCTCCACGCGCTGGTCTACCCGAACGACCATCTCTTCGTGAAGCCGACCTTCTTCAAGAAGCAGGCGCTCATCTTGGACATCGACCCGAAGTACGACACGACGCCCAACGCGACGACGTACTCGCAGTTCCTCGAAGCTGCCAAGAAGACGATGGAGCTCTTGCAGGAAGCCGGGCAGCGCCCGCGCGACCTCTGGGACGTGCACGTGTTCGTGTGCAAGACGCTCAGCCCGAAGGCGATCAAAGAAGCTACCGGCGTTACCGAGTAGCTCGATACGATGAGGGCTCTGGTCCGAGTAGAGTCGTGGCCGATTCGAGGTGGATTTCGAATCGCTCGCGGGGCTCGGGCTGCGGCCGAAGTCGTCGTCGTGGAGCTGCATGACGACGGGCGGGTTGGTCGCGCGGAGTGCGTGCCCTACGCACGATACGGGGAGTCGACAGACTCCGTGTGCACGCTCATCGAGGCGGTTTGCGATGGGTTTGCGGGGTCGGACGCTCGGGAAAAAGTGCTGTCCATGTCGGCCGGCGCCGCCCGAAATGCGCTCGACTGCGCGCTTTGGGATTTGGAGGCAAAGCGCAGGGGCGCTCCCGTGTGGAAGCTGGCCGGTCTCGAGGGTCCGCCCGCAGAGGTGCTCACGATGCGTACCGTGAGCGTCGATTCGGTGCAGGGCATGCGCACCGACGCGGAGCGATTCGCCGGTGCACGTGTGATCAAGGTCAAAGTCGACGGCGGCGAGGATCTAGAACGCATCGCCGCCGTGCACGCCGCTGCACCGAACGCCGAACTCGTGGTCGATGCCAACGAGGCATGGTCTGCCGATCAGCTCATCGCTTGGATGCCGGAGCTGCCTAAGCTCGGCGTGGTGGTCGTCGAGCAGCCACTTCCGGCCGACGACGACACGGCCCTGACTGACCTGGCGCGCGCCGTTCCGATCTGCGCTGACGAATCGTTTCACGACCGGCGGTCGTTTGCCGAGGTCGAGGACCGATACGACATGGTCAACGTCAAGCTCGATAAGGCTGGAGGGCTCAGCGAGGCGCTCCACTGCATCGAAGAGGCGGGCCGCCTGAACCTGCTGGTGATGGTGGGATGCATGGTCAGCACCTCGCTCGCCATCGAGCCGGCGCTGTGCCTCTCGTCGAACGCGGCCTACGTGGATCTCGATGGGCCGCTACTCCTAGAAGCCGACCGAGAAGGCGCACTTCACGACCGCGAGGCCGGGGTGCTCAGACCCTCGTCAGCCATCTGGGGCGCGCCCTAGGAACGACGTCGCGCCTCGAATCACGGCGGGGTGGTTCATCAAGAATGTGTGAATTGCGGGGACGATGTGGTGCTCGCTGGCACCGTCGAGACGCGTCTCGTCGACGGTGACCAGCCCGTCGCCCGGCACTCCGACCACGTCTCCGGCGAAAATCGCGACAGGGACGTCCGGCACCGGAAGTGTCGTCGCGAACCCTCGGGCGATCTGACCGTACGACGGCCCGAGGATCCCACGCATGACGTTCCCCTTGTCGAGTGAGGCCGCCAGCGACGCACCTTGATTCGGCGGCGCCACCATGACGATGCGTTCGACGACGGAGCGCCAGGGAGCCTCGTAGGTGAGCAACTGCCGAATGACGAGGCCGCCCAAGCTGTGGGACGCGAACGAGAGCTTGTTGGGTATTGGGACATGGTCCAGCAACTCGGCGACCGTCGCCGCATGCTCCTCAATGGGCTTCCGGGTGCTCGGGTAGTCGAGGCGCGCGGTCGTGAACCCCGCGTCGGTCAGAGCCCGGTCCAACCGCGAGAGAGAGCGGCGCGTTCGGCCAAGGCCGTGAAGCAGGACGACCAAATGATCCGCGTGCGCAGTCGTGGGGCAGCCATCGTCAAGCGCCCCTTCGCAGTCGCTGAAGCTGCCACGGCGAATGATGCGTCCTGCGGGGTTGAGGAGCCGGTTTGCTTGGCCGTCCCATCGGCGCTGCACGCGCCACCCGTCGCGCCACCGAGCGTCGGCCCAGAGCTGCGTGCCGGGGGGCTCGATCATCCCCCGAGGTCTTCTCTGAGCCGGTCCTTAATCTTGTCGTCGCTGGGGTAGATCTCTTCGACGTGCTCCGAGTCGACCAAGGTCGACGTGATCTTCTTGAGCATGTGTTTGACCGATCGGGCATCCGAACCAGCCGTGACGAGCTCGATCAGCAGGGCGTCCTTGCGGTCCGGATCGAGCTCCAGATCACCCTTCTCGACCATGCGATCGAGGGACACCGACAGAGCCGACAACAGCTTGCGGGTGAAGGGCGTGTGCTGAAACGGGGGTGGTTCGTCGACGTAGGCGTCCTCTTCGTCCGGCCCGGGAACGCTCGCGGCGGTGCGCCATCCGTCGTGTCGCTCCATCCACTCGAGGGCCATGCCCGCAAGTTTCGGGTTCTCGCCGCCCGCTGTGTCCTGGATGACTCTCGGCACGTCGCCAGCGTGGATCGCATCTTCGAAATCGAGCAGATGCTCGACAAGGGATCGATGCACCGCGTCCATGTCGGACATCCCGATCTCTTCCGGTAGCTCGAGCGCGCGGGTCGCGAGGAACCGACGAGCGAGCCAGAGCGACAGGCGTCGTTGCCAACCATCTTCGCGGTCGACGGCCGGCTTGCTTCCGTCCGATTCCACGAGCGGCCATTGGCCTCGGGAGATCGCATCCCAGGCCTCATACAGTGGGGTGTCGAGAAGTTCCTCGACGATGTAGAGAGCGGAGGTCGGCCCCTTCTCCCACTCGTCGTCCAGCAACGCCGACGCGTCACTCTGGATCTCTTGAAGCGCCGCGTCGTCGTGCTCGCCCTTGGCGTGTCCCACTTGAGCAGTCATCCACCGAAGGACTCCCGTGAGGTCCGCAAACTCGAGGTCGCCACGCATGCCGTCCTTGAGGGTGTACACGCGGTGGTTGCCCTCCTGGTCGGCGATCGTATCGGCGAGGAAGATCAGGCCCTCGAGGCCGGGAACAACGAACGGCTCGACCTCGCCGACTTGGATCGCCCAGTGGAGTCGCCACGGACGGCTGTCATCGCCAACCGCGATGCCCGCGTACGAAGAGTCGATCAACTCGAGCAAACGAAACCCGTGCTCAGCACCCGAGGTGACGTGCAGGAGATCGACGAAAGCATCGATTCGAGAGTCGCCAAGCTCGGGCGGACTACCGGGTTGACCGAGGGCATCCCAGTAGGCCTGGATCCCCTTTAGAAAGGCCTGTTCGGGCATAGGGGGCGGAAACTAGCCCAATTTCGAGAAGGTGCAGCCCAACGTCCACTTGAAACACGTTCTATTTTTGCCTAGACCCGTCGGAGCCCGCGGCGATGGGATTTTCTTAGGAAACCGGACAATGGCAATCGATCAAGAAGCATTCAAAGAGGCCCTGCGGGGCTGGGCCAGCGGCGTCACTGTCGTGACCGCCCGGAGCGGCGATAAAAGGCACGGCATGACGGTCTCCGCGTTCTCAAGCGTGTCCGCGGATCCGCCGCTGGTGCTGGTGTGCGCCAATCAGTCCTCGACCACGCACGGTATCATCGAAGAAGGCGGCCTCTTCGCCGTGAATATTCTTGCCGCCCACCAGCAGGAAGTGTCGAACATCTTCGCCTCATCGAAGCACGAAGAAACGCGCCTTCAGCAGGTCGGCTGGAGCGAGGGAGAAACCGGTGCACCACTGATCGACGGAGCATTGGCGTCGCTCGAGTGCAAAGTCGCCAGCGCCCATCGCGAGGGGAGCCACACGATTTACGTGGGACACGTCCAGGCGGTGCACACCACGGACGCGGACCCCCTTCTGTACTACGGCGGCGGCTATCGGTCGCTTCACTGCGACGATCAGAGCTGAACCCCAGCCTGCGCGCACCACAACAGCGGGTGCCCTATCGCAGCCTAGCTGCTACCTTGCGCGGCATGTCTCAGATGAAGTGGGCTCTCATCATCCTGGCCGCGGCAGCGGTCATGGGTTGTACGAAGAAGGAAGCTCCGGCCCCGGCGGTCGAGGAAACGGCCGCCGTCGAGGTGGACAAACAGCCGGTCGTAGCGGAGGAGCCGCTCAAGCCGCTTCCGAATTCCGTCGATGTGAACATGGACAAAGTGCTTCTCGGGAGGAGTTTGTTCCACGACACCGCGCTTTCGGGCGATGGGACGGTCGCCTGTGTGACCTGCCACATGCTGGACCACGGAGGCGCAGAGCCGCGCAAGACCTCCACCGGGATTGGGGGGCAAGTGGGCCCCATCAACTCACCGTCCGTGTTGAACGCTGGGTACAACTTCGTTCAGTTCTGGGACGGTCGAGCCAAGGACCTACAGGAACAGGCCGCTGGGCCGGTCGAAAACCCGATCGAAATGGGCGCCAAGTGGGACAAGGTGGTGGAGCGGCTCAAGAAGAACCAAGAGTACGTGGCCTCGTTCGCTAAGCTCTATGCGGACGGTGTCACAAAAGACAACGCGACCGACGCCATCGCCGAGTACGAGAAATCGCTGATCACACCCTCTCGCTTCGACAAGTTTCTTCTCGGTGATGAGACCGCGATCACCGACGCCGAGAAGAAAGGCTACGCCACGTTCAAGGACGCCGGGTGCACCGCGTGTCACGCAGGCATCCTCGCCGGCGGCGGGATGTTCCAGAAGATGGGCCTCGTGAACGACTACTTCAAGGACCGTGGGACGCCTGTCACCAAGGCAGACCTCGGACGCTTTAACGTCACAAAAGACCCGGCAGACAAGCACTTTTTCAAGGTCCCCACGCTCCGAAACGTCGAACTCAGCTCGCCGTATCTCCACGACGGATCACGCGCCACCCTCGAGGAAACAGTCCGGTTCATGGGCAAGTACCAGCTGGGCCGAGACCTCACCGACGCCCAGATCAACAGCATCGTTACCTTCCTCAAGAGCCTCACGGGCGAGCTCCCGGCACACGCAGCGCCCCCAGCGGGGTAAAGAGTGGGCGACCGAGGGTTCCGAGGGCGGCGGCTCAGTTGACGACCTGAAGACGAACGGTCTCTGGGTCGGGCTCCGCGCGCGGCGTCGGCGCCGGGATGTACTCGTGGTTGGTCGGGATCTGTGCCTCAACGGCCTCCTCCGAAGTGGGCACCGCGCGCCGCATGAGGGACTGCCACGCCTCCTTGGGCGCCGGCACCTTCTCTTTGAGCTCGCCGAAGATCAGGCGACCAAGCGACGGCAAGTAGGGCGCCATCTTGCCGAAGGTCTCCTTGACGTACGGAAGGTCCTTGGTGAGGAAGCCCTTCGTCCGTGTCACAGTGCGCCCGGCATGCACCTTGGCGCGGCCGAGCCTGCTCTTTCCGATGAGCGGCCCTACCTGGTGGATGATATCGGCGCTCGTGCCAGCCTTGAAGTGTGGCGCTTTGTAGAGGGTCTTTCCGTAGGCCGACCCCTTCAAGAACTCGCGCACCTGGTCCTCGGTGACCCCGTATGCGTCGAGCGCCTCCTGGTGCTCCTTGCGAGCCCGTGCACGCGCCTTGAACATGTACATTTGGACGCGCGAATAGAAGTTGGTCGCGCCGTCACCACTGGTTTCCACCGGGCAGAAGATCGCGTCCGGGTGAAGCTCCGTGATGACACTTTGAATCCCATCGGACACGCCCGAGCTCGGCATGCAGCCGAACGGCTTCACACTGAGCGTCATGGTCGCTTTTTGCTCGGCCACGTTGAGCACCAGCTTCGCGACCTCCATGTGACCCTCGCCCCCACGTAGCTCGTTGTTGTAGAAGCTGTGGCCAACCTTTGCGACTTCGTCCATGTCCGGAAGCGTGTGGCGGTTGAGGCCGGTGACTTTGCAGAACGTTGCGAAGGTGGCGCGGAGCGCAAGCTCGCCTAGCCAGACTCCCGCCATCTTGTAGCCGACATCGGACCCTTCGAGCCCGTAGTAGCCCTTGTCCTCTGCACGCAGGGTCATGCGACGCTCGGTGTCGTGCCGCATCTCCCACAGGGTGTAGAGGAGCCAGTTGACGAGGGTCTGAATGTCGTTCTCCCCACCTTCTGACTCGATGAATCGGTGAAGGTGATAGTTGCCGGCGCCCTCGGTGGTCATCGCCCAGAACTCACCGATGATCGCGACCTTGGGCTTCGCTCGAAGGCGATCCACCTCCACCGCGGCGAGGCGTTTACGGCCGCGCCACAGCGCCCTTAGGACACTCTGATTGGCCCCGAGAGCTGAGCAAATGTCGCTCTTGATGGCGGCGATCGCGCGGTCGGCGGCGCCCTCTTCGACCTCGTAGGGGCGAATCCGGTAGCTCATCACGTTCAGCACGTCTCCGGCGAACAGAGCGCGGGCAAGCGCCATGAAGAACTGGGGATTGAGCGCCAGACCGACCTCTTCGCCAGTGGCCTGCTTGAAGCCGGACTGCTGCTGGAAGAGGACGACTCGGAACCCGTCGAAGCCGGCATCTCGTAGCGCCTTGCGGTACTCGGTCACGTACATCCCGAATCGGCAAGGGCCACATGCGCCGGCCGTCAAGAATATGTACTGGTTGATGACCTCTTGGGAGGTCATCCCTTCTTCGTCACGCAGCCGGCAAAGCTCCTTTACGAGATTGCCAACCGTGAAATACGTGGGGTTACACTGCGCCTTGTTGCCGAACTCTTTGCCGTGTCGCAGCGACTCGTTGTCGGCAACTTCCATGACGCGCGTGTTGTACCCGATCCCTTGCAGAGCCGCCGCGACGAACTCGTCGTGCGACAACGTGAGGCCACCGTTGAGAATGGTGGTGCGGGGCCGCTCGGCCGCCGAGAAGAACGGATCGATCATGGAGTCCGTCCATTGCTCTCGGTTGTCTTCGAGACCGAGCTTCGCTCGCTCTTGCGCCTCGAACTCCGCTAGCTCTTTCTCAATGTCGATTTCAAAACCATCAGCCATTTGTCAGCCCCTTAAACTCGGACGATGTTCCCGTCCTTGGTCTTCTTGCCAAGACGAATCAAACTCTTGGACACCGCCTCCGTGAAGCCCTCTTCGGGGGTCTCCATGGCTTCGGTGCGATAACTCGTGACCTTCTCCGTGAGCTCCTTGATCTGGCGCGCGAGCTGGAGGTCGGCGCGTCGATGCTCCGCGAGCTGCGCCTGCTTCATCTGGAGTAGTTCCAGACGCTTTTCGTCGATGCGGCGCGCGAGCTGATCCTTGCGGGCGGCGATATCCTCGAGGTGCTCCTCGCGGAGCTTGAGCGAATGCGCGTACGTCTTCACGCGGATCTTGATCGAACCACCCGGCCTGTTGGCGTCGATGTCATGAAGGGATGACGACGGCAGGCCGCTGCTCGACACGATGCTGTCGATGATGCCGTACGTGGGCGCGTCATGGCCGCACTTGAAGCTGCTGAGGTCGAGAATCGCCACGTTCGGATGCCGCGCGGCGAACTTCACAGCCCACACCTTCTGAGCGGAGTTGGCCGAGTAGTTCTCGGGCCACACGTCGCCGATGCTGAGGACATCTTCGCCCTCTTTATAGAAACGTCCAAGCCACTCCGGGTCTTTTGGAATCGAACGGATACTCAGGATCGGGTAGCCGAGAACCTGGAATTCGTCTGGGATGCCGTGGTGAAGGCCGGGGTCGAGGTGATACGGCCGGCCGACGACCAGAATCGCGATCTTGTTGTCGTACTCGACCTGGTCGAGGATCGCTTTGCCCTTCTCTTGGATCTCTTCGTCGAACCGCTCGAGCGCCGCGACTCCCTGGGCGACCGCAAAGTCGTTTTCGTCCTCGGTGATTTCGAGCTCGTCCTGGAACGCCTCGAACATCGCACGCCTCAGGAGTGTGGGCTCCGTGAAGCTGACGGCGGGCGCCATGTACGTGATGCCGCGAGTCGCGAAGTAGTCCTGCTCTTTGGTGAAGGCCGCCTTCATGACGTCAGGAGTGCCCGCGACGATGGGGCAGCTCGCGTAGTCGACGGCGTCCGTCACGAACGAGGGGACGTGCGTCAAGATTGGAAAGAAAATCACGTCGAGCGGAGTTTTCACGTGCTTGTGAAAGAACAGCTGGTGAAAGTGCGCCTGCGCCACCTTCGAGGGGTAGCAAGGGTCGACGGACCCGTACTTCCCACCCTCGGCGAACATCTCCTCCGAGCTCGGGTCGCTGAAAATGATGTTCTTCGGCCGGACGCCGAGAACCTCGAGGTACGTGCGGAAGAACGGTGCGGTCGAGTACATGTTGAGGACGCGTGGAATGCCTACGCGCCACTTGGCCCGCTTCTCAGCCGCTGCCTTGGATGAGCGCTGGAACGTACGGTCGTACTTCGTCCGCTCGATCGCCCCGAAGAACTTCCGCTCGACCTTGACGTCTTCAACCGGGGTCCCTGCCTCGAGCATGGGCTGGACGCCTCCGACCCGCTTGAAGACCTTGAGCCCCTCGTGGGTCACGAGATTCGGAAACTCCTTCAGGATCTTTCGGCGCGCTTTGACGAGCTCTTCCATCGCGTCCTTCGACTCGACCATGCCTTTCTCGCAGGAGAAGCCGCTGATGTAGCGGCTAGTCGTGCCGTCGGGCCGATAGGTGTCGATGAAGGTTCGGGAGCATTCGTTGGCGCAGAAGTGGCACGTCGTACTGTCGTCGTTCTTCGTCTCATACCTGAGTTCGATCGAAGCGTCGAAGCCGATGAAGGTCGAGCTGCCGCGCCGCTTCACGACCCGTAGCGTCTCCATTGCGGCGCCGATCGCTCCCGCCTCACCGCAGTGGGGATGGACGAAAACCTCGGCGTTGGGGACGCGCTCTTTGATGTAGTCGACCTGCGCTTTGACGGCGGCCATGTTGTATTGAGTGCCGCCCTGCAGCACGAACGTGCGCCCGAGCGCGGCCATGCGCGGCACGCCGACGACGTACTGCCAAACGTTCTTCGGGAGGACTTGCGCGAGACCCGCAAGCAGCTCGTCCTTGCCGAAGCCTTCCTTCTGGAAGTTCACGCGGTCGGTATCGAGGAAGACTGCGCAGCCATAGCTGAACGTCGGTGCCAGGTCGGCATTGAACGCGTTCTCTGCGTACTCCTGGACGGGGATACCGAACTGATCGGCCATCGCTTGCAGCAGCATACCGTTGCCCGCGGAGCACTGGTTCGACAGCTTGAAGGTCTTGATGTCCTTGTTCTCCATGAAGAGAACCTTGATGTCCTGCCCGCCGATGTCGCAGATGACATCGACATCACCGAAGTAGTGGGTGGCGCTCATCATGTGAGCGACCGTCTCGACGACGTTGACGTCGGCGCACACGCACTCTTCGAGCACGTCGGCTGCGTAGCCTGTCGCGCCGAAGCCGATTATATCGAGCTCGGCGCCCTTTGCGTGAACACGGGTGCGGAGGTCCTCGAGGAGCTCTTTGGCGTCCTGGATGGGGTTGCCCTTCGACAGCGCGTACGACTTCATCAGAACTTCGCCGTCCTCGCCCAAGAGCACGGCCTTGGACGAAGTGCTGCCCCCATCGAGACCGATCACCGCCTTCACGGTGCTGCCCGCGAGCATCTCTGGCTCGTTGAACTTCGGGATCCGATACGCATCGAGGAATTGCGTGAGCTCCGCTTCATCACGCGCCAGCGGCGGCCCCGCGCTTTCCCCTAGCCGCTCTTTGCGACCTTCGAGAATGTATTGCCGGAGCTCGTCGAGGCCTTTGTAGACGCCCACCTCGCGCGGCTCATGCATCCCGTACAGGACGGCGCCGTACGCCGCGTACAGCGCAGCGTTGTCCGGGACCAGAATGAGTTCCTCGAGGGGCACATCCTTCGGATAATCGTAGCCGCGCTCGTCCCAGGTCTCTGGGATGCGCTTCCGCCAACACTCTTGAAGGAACGGAAGAAAGGTGTTCGGACCACCGAGCAGA
>CAXMRN010000094.1:0-12464 GCA_964195565.1 uncultured Polyangiaceae bacterium
TCAGCTCGTTGACCATGTCGTTGAACGCCATCTGTTCATCGTCCAGGTCCGGCAGGTCTTCTGGCGGGACGATATCGGCTGTGAGGACGCTAAAGGTATCGAACTGGTTGAAGTCAACGTTTTCATCGACGCGGACCTCGATAGAGCTCGTCTGGACGACCGCGCTGTCCTGGCAGCTCAGTGAAAGAACAGACGACGCGATGAGAAGGACAAAAGGCGAATAACGAAGCATGAGAACCTCCAAGTGTCGATGAAATAGCACGCTCTCGGGCGCCATCAATTCTGGGGTGGATCTGTCGCCGTGCCGTTGCCGTCACTCTTGTCTACCCGAGGGACAAATCCGCTGGGCGTCCGCGGCGGTGGCGGCATGACACTCTCGGGGGGAATCGTCGTGCGGAGCATGCGTGTGCCCCAGGGCGCACGGGCAACGACGAAGAGCGAGAGCAGAATCAGAGCCAGCACGATGCCCGCAAGCCATCGATTCGGCTGACGCTTTTGAAAGACGTCACCGGTCCCGACCTCAGGTGTGATCCGCGGTGCGATGTCGAGGCCATACTCCTCCGCGAGGTCGATGATGCGGGTCAAATGGATGCCAGGCACGCCCGTCTCGAGAAAGGCGCCGAGGACCGAAGGCGGCATCTCGTCGATACCTTTCGGCGGGCGGGCGTTGACGCCGGGTAGGAACTTGCGCTTGCCGACCTTGGTCCCGACCGACACGGTCCCGCCGCCAACGTTCACGTACGCCTTGATCGTGCGGTCCCCTGCCATCTCATAGTAGACACGCATTCGTTCACGAACGCGGCCCTCATCGACCAGTGCCAGGTTCGCAAGACCGTGCCCTTTCTGCTCGTCGACGATCTCGGCCGTTGGCCTCTGCGGCTCGATGTCCGCAAGGAGCGTCATCTCGTTGCGCTCGATCGCGCGCTCGAGCATTCGTCGGCCCCGCTTCGTGAGTCCGATCGCGTCGTCTCCCACCCCACCGAGAGAGGCCGCCACCGACTTGTACGGAAAGACTTCGTTCTTGCGCAGGACGGCTTCCATGTCGAGCCAGGTGAAGTTGGGGTCGTTGGCGCCCCACTGCGACGCCGCCGTGCTGGAAATGATGATCGGTTCGATACCAAGTTCGTGAAGAGCCGAATAGACCGCGATGTTCATGGCCGGGAACGAACCGGACACCCCGACGGCCACGACATCGCCGCTCTTGACTCGAAGCTCCTTGAGCCACTGCACGACGACCGCGGCGAAGTTGGGGTTCACCGAGGTCTGCTTGGACACGAGGCTGCCGCTCCCACTCGTGATCGGTGACAGCACCTCACCGATCATCCTAGAGGCCGCTGGATCGGTCTTCGCGCGGAGGTATAGGCCCCTTCGCTCCGACGCGTCACGGATCACATCCAGCGCGTCCTGCGCCTTTCGAGCGGCGAGCATCTTCTCCGCATAGTGCGGCTGTTGCTCCTCGGACGGGAACACCTCGACGGCGACGAGGCCGACGACGGCAAGGGCCGCGACCAGGGCACGCTGTACCTGAGACGCTCCTTGGGGCTTCCAGTACATCCCCCTCATATCGCTACGTCTCCAATGAACACGACCAAGACCATGCGCACGATGATCGCCGCCGTGATCAGGCTGAGCGTCGTTTCGAGGACACCTTGGCGCTGGTACCAAATCGCGATGAGCCCTGGAATGATGAAGCCAATGATGGCCCCTTCAGAGAACGGTGTAATCTGGCTGTCGAGCCACATCCGAAACGTCAGTCCGACGAGGTAGCCGATCAAGATGGTGAGCGCGGTCCGCCGCCGCCCATACACGATCGCGATCTGCGACAAGCCCTTGAGGAACCCAAAGGTCACAAGCGCCGCGAGCAAAGTGAGGCCGACATCGACCGGCTTGTTCGCGAAAAGCGCGACGTATCCCGGAACGACCATGCCGCCGGCGGCGAGCCCGAACAACTCACCATAAAGAAGGCTGGCCGCGAGGCCGAGCCCGATCGACAGCGTCAATAACTCAATTTCAGGCATCGTCCGTCCCCCGATTGGCAAAGTACTCCGCAAGTGCCAACCCTGGCCCCGCAATGTTCCCGAGCCCCATCACCAGGGCTGAGGACTCGGCGAGGCCCAGCAGAATCTCGAAAATGTCGGCCGGGTGGTCCCGGTCGACGAAAACCAAACGCGTCGGGTCGAGCCCGCTCTTTACTGCGGCGCGCGCAAAAATGTACTGCCCAGTGCCGAGCAACACGACTTCATCGGCTTGTGTCCAGAGCGCATACGACTCGGCGAGCTGCTCGGAACGGTCGGGGCGGTCCGACCGGCAATTGAACACTGCGATTCGCCTTTTCAGATCGCGATGCCGGCGCAATGACTGCTCCCAGATATAGCGCGTCGAGATCGGGTCGTTGGCAGCAAAGCCGTTGACGAAGATGACATGACGGCCGAAGAACTCGATCTTGGCTTCAGTCATGGCACCGGGGTCGGGTTTTGCCCTCCACATGCCGCGAAGCGCGGTTTCGGTGTCGATGCCGAGCTCCTCGCAGACCGCGAGCGCGAGTTCCACGTTTTCCTGATGCTCGACGTACGGGAACCGCTCGACATCCTCAGTGGTGAGCGGCCTGCTGATGTCTTCGGCGGCACGAAACCTGGAGCCGCGTTCTTCCGCGACCTGTTGGAAGAATGCCCGGTGCTTACGCTCGGCGGTCAGGAACACCCCATTGAATGGGACGGTCCCGGCAAGGGCGCGGGCGACGTCTTCTTCGGTTGGGCCCATCACGTCGAGATGGTCGGGCCGCGCGTTGGTAATCACACCATGGGTCGCGCGGACCAGCTTGGACTCGGAAAGCCACTGAAGAGATGGTTGCAGCGCCATACACTCGACGACCAGCGCTTCGGCGCGCTGCGCGGCGGCCATCGTCACCGACTGCTTCTGCTCGATCACGTTCGCTCCACCGGGTCGATACACCGGCACCTCGCGACCATTTGGCAGAATGAAACGCGGCACGGTGCCCGTGGTCTTAGCCACACAACGAATTCCCGCCTCACGCAGCCCCGCCGCGATCAGCCGCGTCACACTGGTCTTGCCGCGCGTTCCGTTGACGTGAATCCGGATAGGAATCCGCTTCAGCCGCCCGCGATGCAAGATCAGCTCGAGCACCCCCAACACAATGAGGACGGCGCACGCTATGAGCAGGATGACAATCTCGTTAGACACTCGCCTCGCCCCCGACAGGTTCGTAAGCCCCCGAACGCCAGCCTCATATCAGCTGGCGCCCCTGCAGCAACCCCGCCGTTTTACCTCATCATCAGGTACGAAGTGGGGTTTTCTGGATGTTCTACCGGGCCGCAAGGGCGAACGAGACTAATCCTAAGGGATGAAGAGCATTGTAATCAACTGTCGCACCCAGGGATCAGACGAGGCCGGCAGCTTCGAGATGCTGGCAGGTGCGTTCGATGCCCTCTTCCACGGTAACCGAGGGATTGTAGCCGAGCTCTCGGCGCGCCTTCTCGATGCTGAAGTAGTGATGGGTGCACATGTAGCGAATGGCAAAACGGGTGAAGCCATCCTCGGCGTTGAGGGTGCCGCCCTTGAGCGTGTCGATGCCTTCCTTGACCGCGGCGATCGCGTACACGAGCGACTTGGGAACTCGGTATTTGATTGGAGGGAACCCGAGACGCGCAGCGACCTTTCGAATGAAGTCCCAGAACGGCATCGGTTCGCCATTGGTGATGAAGTAGGCCTGGCCTGCGGCGATGCTATCGACGCCGCCGTTGGCGAGCGCTTCATCGGCCAGCAGGACGGCGTCGGTCAGGTTGCTCACGTAGGTGTAGTCCGAGAACCAAACGCCTCGGCCGACCTGAACCCGTAGCTGCCCGCTGCGCCCTTTGTCGAGGAGCGCCGGCATGAAGCGATTGTCTCCCGGCCCAAAGACCACGTGCGGTCGAAGCGCACAGGTTGCAACGCCGCCCTTGCCGTTCTCTGCGAGCACGAGCTTCTCGGCTGCGATCTTACTGTCGGCGTACGGCGCCTGGGAGACAGATGAATACGGCAGGCTTTCATCGCCGTTCTCGATGTCCTTCCCCTCGTAGACGACGCTGCCCGAGCTGATGTAGATGAAGCGAGGGACTCCGTTCTGCTGCGCCGCTTCGAGCATGTTCTCGGTGCCGCCGAGGTTCACCGACCAGACGACGTCCTGTTTGTTCTGCTTCGTGTGGACGATCGACGCGTTGTGGATCACCGTGTCGACGCCACGGCAAGCCTCGATGACGGCTGCTTTGTCGGTGATGTCGACGCGCCGGTAGTCCACGCCTTCAACGGGGCAATCGGGCGCCAAATCGAGGACGATGACCTCATCGCCGCGTGCTTTGAGCGCGCGCGCAATCGCCGCGCCCACGAAGCCGCAGCCCCCTGTTACCAAACTGACTGTCATGATTACTCCACGGTGCCGAAGATGATGTCGGGCAACGGCGTAATCGACGCGTAGTTGCCAGAAAGCATGCTGTGGTGATGGCGATCGTGCTTGGCTGCCAGAACGCCCAATGTCTTGAACGGGAAGTGGGGGATGTCGATGCCCGCATGATTGAGAATGTTGAGCGCTGTGTAGACCGTGAACATCGCGCCGAGCGTGTAGAGGTGCACGCCACCAACCAAGGCCACCGAACCGAAGAACAACCCGAGCCCAAGAATCGTTTCGACCGGATGCAACAAGAGGCTGTCGATCTGCCGAGGGTTCCTCGCGGCGTGGTGCACCGAGTGCACGCCTCGGAGGATCTTCCACTCGTGGAAGAGGTAGCGATGCATGAAGTAGTACCCGAAGTCATAGATCACGATGACGGTCACCGCCTCGAGCGCGTACCGCCACAACGGGACGGCGTGGTCGTAGTAGAGGTACTCACCAAGGCCGAACATCACCGAGAAGATCAGAGTGATCGATACGCCGATGTTCAAGGCCACCCTCCAGTAGAGCTCCCGATCGCTCTTGGAGCGGTGGGCGTCATCGCTGATCATGAACTCTTGGGCGCTCTTTGACCGGTAGGCGTACAACAACGCTGCCTGGGCGAGGCCGGCGGACGCGTAGCTGACCAAAATGACGTACAAGACCTTCATGTCGATTCCTGGGGGTTCATTTTACCACCTAGTGCACCAATCTGAGAACCAGCGTACCAGCGACCATGAAGGCGAACACGGCGACGGCCGCGAGCTGGGAGACGCGCTTGCTGTAGGAAGATTTGACGGCGGATGCCGCGCGAAAGGAGGTCGAGTCGCTATCGAGCTCGAGAGGCTCGGCGCTGGCGGGGACGCTTTGGCAAAGCAGAGTCACGCCGCGAGCGATGTCACGCTCCGAGAGCGCCTCGTGGGTGCGCATGTGCACCTTGCCGGTGTTCACGTGCGCCATGCAGGAGCCACAATAACCCGACTCGCAGGAATGCGCGGGCTGCAGACCTGCCGCCTGAGCACACTGTAGAAGCGTCTTGCCCATCACGTAGGGCACCGTACGCGAGCGTCCGTTCAACCAAAGGCTAAACGTGTCAGGCGCGTCCAAGGAAGCCATGTCGACTCCGCCGGCTTCCACGCGATCGGGATCTGCGGGAGAGGCGAAGCGTTCGATATAGACGAGCTCCTCGTGAACCCCAGCTTCCTCGAGGGTCGTCTCGACGAGCTCCATGAAGGGCTCCGGCCCACAAATGTAGAACTCACCGATGTCCGTATGGTGGAGAAGCGCACGGACGCCCGCCGACTGGAGGTATCCGCCCGAAGAGTCGAAGTGGTCACGCACCGTTAGTCGATCGGGGTGCGCGGAGACCAGCTCAGCGAGCTCTGCCCCGTAGATGACCGACTCTTGATTCTGGTTCGCGTACAAGAGCGTAACCGACCGCTTCGTCGTGGCGAGTGCGCTCTTGAGCAGGGCGATGATCGGTGTGATTCCGCTTCCACCCGCGAACAGAAAGAGGGGCGCTCCCGAGCGCGTCTCCGGGTCGAGGACGAACCGGCCTTCCGGGGCGCTCGCCCGGATCGAGTCCCCAGCCTTCAGGTTGTCGTTCAGCCAGTTGGAGATCCGCCCGCCCTCCACTCGCTTTACCCCTATTTTCAAGGGTTCTCCGAGGTCCGGGGAGCTCGATAGCGAGTAGCACCGGGTCACGGTGAAGCCGTCCCAGGGGAGCTCGAAGGTGAGGTGCTGCCCGGCCTCGTAGCGGTACGCCTCGGCGAGCTCAGCCGGTACAGCGAGCTCGAATGAGCTGCACTCCTCGGTCTCGCGAATGACCGCGACAACCTCGAGCTCATGAAACGTAACACTCATGGTGACCCTCCGAGCCCCGCCGCTTCGAGCGCCGACGCGAGATGCTCTGTCTTGCAGAAGCTCCGAAGCAAGTGGCGGAGCGCAGCGTCGGTCACTCGATCTGGATCTTCGATGCACCCACGATCCATCCACATGGCGAGTCGGACCTGCTGCGTGGCGATCATCATTCGCGCCATGAGCTCCGGATCGTCGTCGATGAGGTACCCGTCTTCGATGCATTGACGCAGCAGGCTTGCCATGAGGTCGAGGCCGAGGCCGAGCGCCTCGACCTGCTCGGGGCTTCGCAGAAGCTCGATGGTGGACCACGCCGTGACTTCCTTGAGCTGCATCTTGGTGAAGTCCCTGCGCTTCATGAAGAACGCGAGTTGGAGACGCGTGCCGGCGATGAGGATGTCGAGCGAGGACATGTCCTTTTGCAGGACGCCCTTGGCCAAGCCCATGACTTCGCCCAGGCGGCGGCGGTGGACCGCACGGTAAATCTCCCACTTCGACTCGACGACGCTGTAGAGCGTCGTGAGCGAAACCCCGGCCTCGGCGGCGACACGCTGGACCTTGGTCGCCTCGTACCCGACTTCGCCAAACACCCGCTCGGCCGCGTCGAGGATCGCTTCGCGATAGAGCTCACGCTTCCTATCTCGCAGGGATTCCTGGGCTTTTGTGGTGGCGGCGGTCGTTGACACGTGAGAGTCAGAATGATAAAGGCGAAAATCAGAATGTCAATTCCGATTTCTGCAGAGCGGCACAGCCAGCAGGCTGAGCGGGCTACGCATATCCCATGCGTCGACCCGGCGACACGAGAAGCATTGGGCGAGGTCCGCATCGATTCCGCGGAGGACGTCGACGCCGCAGTCGCACGCGCGAAGGTTGCACAAGAGTCGTGGCGCCAGACTTCGTTTGAGGAGCGACGCCTGGTGTTGCGCAAACTGCTCGCGTACACGGTCGATGCCAAAGACGAGATCTGTCTCGCCGTGCAGCGCGACTCCGGCAAGACGCGCGAGAACGCCTTGGTCGGAGAGATTTGGCCAACCTGCGAAAAGTTCCGCTGGATGATCAAGAACGGCGAGAAGCACCTTCGCCCAGAGCCCGTCTCCTCGAGCTTCTTGATCCACAAGAAGGCGCGTCTCGAGTACCACCCGCTCGGCGTGGTAGCAGCCATCATTCCTTGGAACTACCCGTTTCAGAATATCGTCAACCCGTTGATCCCCGCGCTGATGTCGGGCAACGCGATCGTGCTCAAGCCCTCCGAATGGGTGGCGTGGTCGAGCGCAAAATTCATCGACGCGCTTCGCAACGTCGTCGAGGAGGCCGGGCACAACCCCGATCTCATTCAAGCGGTGCAGGGGTACGGGCCTACTGGCGCCGCCCTAGCGCGTGCTGCCGTAGATACGATTCTCTTCATCGGCTCGGTGAACAACGGCCGACGCGTCGTCGAAGCCAGTGCAGAACGGGTCATCCCCGTCGTGATGGAGCTAGGCGGGAAGGACGCGTTCATCGTTTGCGACGACGCGGATTTGGAGCAGGCCGTCCATGCCGCGCTTGCGGGCTGCTACATCAATTGCGGGCAAAATTGCGTCGCTTCAGAGCGAATCCTCGTGCACAACGCGCTCTACGACGCGTTCGAGAAGCGAGCGGCCGAGCTCGTAGGCGCGTTCCGCCAGGGCAGCAGTCGCGAAGGCATCGTCGACGTCGGCGCGATCGTGACCCCGCTTCAGCTCGATGTGATCGAGAAGGCGGTCGATGGAGCCGTGTCTCAAGGCGCCCGGCTCGTCGCGGGCGGCAAGCGAACGCTCTCTGACAAGGGCGATTACTTCGAACCGACAATCCTGGCAGACGTCACGCCGGACATGGACATCGCCCAGGACGAGGTCTTCGGGCCGGTCATGCTCCTCATGCGAGTGCGGGATGACGCGCATGCGGTCGAGGTCGCAAATGGAGTTTCCTACGGACTGTCGTCATCGGTGTTTTCGAAGAACCGCCCCCGAGCGCGGCGTATCGCAGCGAAGCTCGAGGTCGGGATGAGCGCGATCAACGAGTTCGGCGGCATCACCTACATGGCGCAGGGGTTGACGTTCGGCGGCGTGAAGGCATCCGGCTACGGGCGCATGAACGGCCGCGAGGGGCTGCGATCGATGTGCAACATCAAGGCGGTGGTCGACGACCGCATTCCGCTCAACCAAGCCAACCGCGTGTTCCCCGTTGCCGAGAAGGACTACGGCGTCTTCAGCGGCGTCATCGAGCTCATGTACGGAAGCGGCCTCATGCAACGATGGCGTGGTTTCCTGAAACTGTTCAGCCGAAAACAGTAATGGACGAGTACGACTACATCGTGGTCGGTGGAGGTTCGTCCGGGTGCATCGTAGCGGCCGAACTCGCGAACGATCCGAAACTGCGGGTGCTCCTCCTCGAGAGCGGTCCGCCAGCCGAAGAGCATCCGGAGACCCTGATCGCGAAGGGCTACAAAGAGGCATTCATCAACGACGCCGTGATGGGCGAACGCTTCTCGGTCCCGCAGGCACACTCGGCCAACCACCGGATCTTCGCGGGAACGGGAACCGTGATGGGGGGCAGCGGCTCGGTGAACGGCATGGTCTACACCCGCGGGTCACGCGAGGACTACGACGAGTGGCCCGAGGGCTGGCATTGGGATGACATCCAAGACGACTTCAGGGCGATCGAGAAGACGCTGCGCCCTCATCGACGACCGCCGACCGAGTGGACCGAAGCATGCATCGCCGCGGCGACCGGGCACGGCTTCACTCGAAAAGAAGACCTGAACGACGGGAACATGCGCAACGTCATCGGCTACGAGTGGATGTCGTACGAAGGAGAGGCTCGCCGGAGCTCCTATGTCGCGTTCCTCAAGGACGCAGGCGAGCGCCCGAACCTGACCGTGCGCACCGGGGCGCGCGCCCACCGCATCGTGTTCACCGGAGAGAAGCGCGCCAGAGCTGTGGAGTTCGAGCAAGACGGGGCACTCCAGCGAGCCGGCGCCTCTGAAGAGATCATCCTTTGCGCCGGCGCCCTCGAATCCCCCAAGCTCCTCATGCTTTCTGGCGTCGGCCCGAGCGACCACCTTCGGGCCTTCCGCATCCCAGTCGTGGCCGACTGTCCCGCCGTTGGGGACGGGCTCCACGACCACCCCAACGTGCCGGTGTTCTTCAAGACCAAGAACGACATCGACTGCTTTTACCCGCAGCTCTACAGCTTCTTTCGCACCAACGAAGACAGCGACCTCCCCGCCTCGCAAAGTGACACTTGTTATGTGTACTGGCCGGCACCGTCCGCGATGCGGCAAATGATGCAGCGCATGCTCCCTCCATTGGTGGTCCCGCATGCCCTGTACGGCCCGCGGTCGCGTCAGATGGTGCGCAACATGGTCGGCGCGGCCTTCAAAGTCAGCGCCATCCAGAAGTTCACCGATCACATGTTCGGCATCATCTTGATCCTGGGGAAGCCCAAGAGCCGAGGCACGTTGCGCTTGCAGTCCACCGACGTGTCGAAGCAGGCCCTCGTCGACCCGTCGTATTACTCGGACCCGGAGGACATGGAGACCATGGTACGAGGTGTGCGGATCGCGCGAGCGATCGGCGGCTCGAGTGGTCTTGCCGACTGGGGTGCCAAGGAGCTGATGCCCGGCAAGCGGGTGACAAGCGATGACGCCATCGCGAAATACGTCCGCAAGAACACGATCACGACGTATCACTTTGCCGGCAGCTGTCGCATGGGAGGGCGTGAGACAGACCCCGTAGACCCCGAGCTTCGCCTCCGAGGCGTGAGCGGCCTGCGCGTGGCCGACGCCTCCGTCATCCCTTGGACGCCGGTTTCGGCGCTGAACGCCCCCAGCATGCTGATCGGATACCGCGCCTCGAAGCTCCTACAGGTAGGTGCGCGCCGAGGGTGAATCCCCACCCCAGGACTGCCGTCGGAACCACAGGACAGCGCCAACAGAAGGGGTGCCAAGCGTGGCGTTTGCGCTAGGATCCCGCCTTCCCGTTTGAGAAAACCATGAGCCGATTGAAACACGCCTTCGTTGCACTCCTCGCCGTAGGCGCTTTCTTGTTGCCGGGCGCGGTGTCTGTGCCGCAGGCAAATGCCGCTTCGCCCATCATCATTCGTTTTGCTTCTCTCGCGCCTCCCGGCTCGGGGTTCATGAAGGTCATGAAGGCCTGGAACCGGAGCCTGAAGAAAGAGACCGAGAACCGAGTGGAGCTTCGCTTTTACTCCGGCGGCAGCCAGGGTGACGAGCGGGACTTCATTCGCAAAGTGCGCGCTGGCCAGATGGACGCGGCAGGCGTCACCACCACTGGGCTTGGAATGGTTGCCCGGCCGGTGTTGGTGTTGACGGCGCCCGGGTTGATCACGGAATACGATCAGCTCGAACGCGCACGTGCCGGACTCAGCGACCGTTTCTCGAAGCTCTTCAAGGACTCCGGCTTTGTGATGCTGGCCTGGGGCGTGGCGGGCAAGAACCGCCTCTTCTCGATGGAGAAGTTCGCCCGACCCGACGACCTCAAAACTCTTCGGCCTTGGGCTTGGAAAGACGACCCAGTGTTCGCCGCGTACGTCACGACGATCGGCGCCAACCCGGTCCGAGTCGGCGTTCCGGAAGTGTATGGCGGCCTGCAGACACGCATGCTCGACACGGTGCCCGCGTCCGCCCTCGCGGCCGTAGCTCTGCAGTGGTACACGCGCCTCAACTACATGGCGAAAGAGAACCTGGGCATCCTCGTTGGTGGGTCACTGATCAAACAAGAGAAGTGGGATGAGCTCACCGAGCACGACCAGAAAGTGCTGATGGACACCAGCATCCGAGCAGGAAAGGCCAACGACACCCTAGCGCGCCGCGACGACGACCGAGCCTACGCATCGCTGGTCAAGCGCGGCATGATCGAGGTTGACACCCTGCCCTACAAAGCCGAGTGGGATGCCGTCGCAAAGAAGACCCGCGAAAGCCTAGCCGGCCGCGTCTATAGCAAAAGCCTCCTAGAAGCCGTCGAAAAAACCGTAGCCAACAACTAGCCGAGGGCGCCGTTGGCGAACTGGAGGGCTAGGTTGTTGAAGAGGTCTTGGTATTCGACCATGACCCAGTGGCCGCAGTTGGCGATGAGCAGGGTGCGGGAGTTGGGGCAGTTGGCTGCGATTTTCGCGGCGCCGGTCGAGGGGCAGAACTTGTCGTCGGCGCCCCAGAAGCATAGCACCGGGCACTGAATCTCGGAGAGTCGCTCTTCTTGGTTGGCGACACGGATGCGCGCGATGTTGTCTTTGTGCTGTGTCATCGCGACTTGGTATCGCTCCTCGATGACTTGGTCTGTGATCTTCGACTCGTCGTGCAGTTGGAGCGTGAAGACCTTGCGCATCGTTTCTTTGCTGATGCCTTCTTTGTAGAGGACGCGAATCATCGCCTTGATGCCCTCCATCTCCATGTATGTCTCGCGGGTCTCGAGACCACCGGGGGCCATCAACACGAGTTTGTCGACCAGCTCCGGGTAGTTGAGCGCCATCGTCATGGCGATCGCCCCGCCTTGCGAGTTGCCCACCACGATGGCTCGATCCACGTCGAGCGCATCGAGCAACGCTTTGTATTGTGCGGCCACATCGGCAAGGCTGAACGCGCCGTCTTCAGGCTTGGTCGAATACCCGTACCCCATCGTGTCCGGTACGATGGTCCGATAGCCGTGCTCCGCAAGGAACGGGTAGTTCCCTTTGAAATTGCTCCAACCGCTGGCCCCCGGGCCGCTTCCATGTGCGAAGAGGATGACGCCGCGATCGCCGCTACCGGTGTCGTGGTAGTGCATCGTGATTCCGCCGCCAACGTCGGCGTACTTTCCTTCGGGAACTGCTTCTACAACCATGCTTTGAACCTCAGACTAGAACGTGTTCTAGCGCACTAGCGGGAGCTGGTCCAACCGCCGGTCAGCCCTTCTTGTCGCGCGATTCCTTCGCACGCTTGTACGCTTTGGTGAGCAGTTGCGGCGGGTGGTGCCCCCACTCGCTGACCCGGTCGTGCGTCGTGCTCTGCCAGCCTTCTTGGATCTCGATGGCGCCGGCGCCGAACTCGAAGTGAAAGCCAGAGGGGGTGTACCCGTAGAACGAAAACATTTTATCGTTGGGGTGACGGCCAAGGGTCTGGTGGACCATGCCGCCAGAAAAGAGGAACCGGTCGTAGCACTGCCCGACC
>CAXMRN010000095.1:0-4931 GCA_964195565.1 uncultured Polyangiaceae bacterium
TCGATGACTTCCAGAACCCAGCTGTCTCTTGGGAAGCCCGGGGCCCCGCGGCCACGATCGTCGTGCGCATCGACGGCGACCATATAACCGCCGAAGGGGTTTTCGACAACCTGCTCACCGACGGTGAGATGGAGGCTGTGCCGGGTACGCTGGATGCGACTTGTGGGATGCAGAGTCGTAGGTAGTCGGGCTCTGTCCCTTCGCCACTATCGCGGTTTCGTCGCTACGGCGAAGGCGGTCGTCTTGTCCGCGCCGACGTCAGGCGTGGAGATGTCGACGAAGCCGGCCTCGTGAAACTCACGACGGAGCGTGTTGGCGCCGAAGACTCCAACCGGCGGGGCTTTTCCGACCCAACGCATGAAGGTAAGGACGGGCTTGTATGGGACGAACGACTCGCCGAGCACGGCCGTAGAGGAGATGAAGAACCCGCCGGGTTTCAGAAGCTCGAAGACTCGTCGTAGCGTGGCCGCGCGATCCTCGACGAGGTGCAAAATGTTGTAGGCGCAGATGCCGTCGAACTGCCCGGGCTGAAACGCTTGTGACGCTTCGAGGGTGCTCTGGTGGAAGGTGACGTTCGTCACCTGCTGAGCCTCCGCCTTGCCCCTCCCGATTCTGACCATCTCGCCCGAGAAGTCGAGGGCGTGTACGTGGGCGACACGGGGCGCGAGCTCGAGGGCAAGGGATCCGGTTCCGCATCCGATATCGAGAATGACATCCGTCGAAGAAAGGCGTGCCTTGGTCACCTCGAGCTTACGCTGGTACGCGGCAAGGTTGGACACCGGCTTGGCGGCGTATCGCTCTGCAAGATTGTCCCAAAATCGGGCGTCCGTGCTCATGGTCATGAACCCGACTTTGCCCTAGAGTTCGCCCATGCCCAACCTCACCTACTTCGACATCCACGGCGGCCGAGGCGAGCTCTCTTAGCCCGTCGGGCTCAGGCTGAGAGCCGAATTGCGCGGTACTAGATGTTATGTCGCGTGGGGCGCGAAGCTGAAAGGGCGTTTGTAGTTACTATCTGCTCCGATGTTAGCGAAGAGAATCTCATCGCAGCGTGCACGGATATCTGCGTTAGATCGATCGAGTGCGCAGCTGTTGCAATTGATCAGTCCTTTTGTGAATCGCGCTGCCGATCGGGAATCCGAGACAACGATTCCGATTGCGACCCAACCACGTCACAGATCAACGCGTGCGTGAGCGCAGTGAATGCGGCGAGTTGTGAATCCCTCGAAGAAGGCGACCTTCCCGAAGCCTGTGATATTTGCGAAGAGGATGGCGGAACTGGCGGCTCGGGTGGCGGTTCAGGAGGGGCGACCTGCGAAGACCTTGGCGACTGCTGCAATGAGCTTCCAGGCGACGCTCAAGCTCCATGCGATATGATCGTCAACGACGGAAATGAAACGCTTTGTGGCATTGCGCTGTCTAACTTTCAGTCTGCGATGATCTGCAACTAGAGAGCCTCAGCGCTGCCTTTGCGAGCGCCTCCTCGAATTGCAGCGCGCTACGTCAGTCGCTCCAACAACGTCGTCACGGCTAACTTCCCAAGCTCGTTGGCAGCCAGTGGGCTCGCACCGGTGATGAGATGTCGATCGACGCAACAGGTATTGTCGGCTTTTTTATTCACGACCTTGGCCCCGAGCTCTGTTAGTTTCTCTTCCAACCGCCACGGCATATGACCGGGCATGTAGCCGATCATCGGGGTCATCTTGTCGACTGAGTCGGGGAAGGCCGCCATGTTGTATCCACTGTAGAGGAACTCGTGACCCTCCAGTGCAGTGGCCAGGAAGGAGCCAGGCCCGTGACACAAGCTGATGGTGAACAAATCGTTGTCATGAGCCTGCCGCAATAGCTTTCCTACATTCGGATCCTCAGGAATGCCTAACATTGCACCATGTCCACCGGGGACGAAGACCGCGGCGTACGATCCAACTTTGCCCTGGAAACGATCGACGACGTCCACAAGGGGCGTTGGGCTTTCGAAGCTGGACTTCAGCTCTTCGTAGATGCCCATGACCTCGCGGTCTCCTCGAGGCATGGCCCACATTTCAAAAACGACGGGCTTGCCTGTCGGGGTTGCGATCTCGAATTCGAAGCCCGCGTTCCTCAGGTGCAACATGGGCAGAAGAGTTTCTACGGGATGGTTTCCGGTCGAGAACTCCTTTCCGTTTTGCATCGTCATATTCTTTTGTTCCGTGAAGATGACCAAGATCTTCGAGCGCTCGCCTTGATACGCGTCATACGAAACCGGTTCGAAGTCGGAGACGTCCGATGTCGACAGCTTCAAGGCAACCTTCGAAGGGCTAAAAGATCCATCTGGTTCCTGCTGTGGAGCGATTCCCAAGAGTGATTTGAGCATCTGTTTTTCTTCCTATGCCTGTACGACTTCGAGCACAATCTTGCCCTTGGCGCGGCCGGTCTGGCTCTTGTCGTGAGCAGCACGCGTTTCGGACAAGGGGAAGACTGAGTCGATGAGAACTCGCACTGTTCGCTCGTCGATCAGCTTGGCGATACGTCCGAGCTCGTCGCTGCTAGGCTGCACCATAAACGTTCCGCCGGTCGCACCCGCGGCCGCAAGCTTGTCGGCGTCCGGGTTGCCGACAATTGAAAAGAGTCGTCCGCCGGTGTTCAGCAGGGAGAACGAGCGCTCCTGGGTGTCGCCGCCGATGGTGTCGAGCACGACATCAACCTTGTCGAGCACTTCCTCGAATTGCTGCGTGCGGTAGTTCACGAACTCGTCCGCGCCCAAGTCCCGAACGAGCGCCTCGTTGGCACCTGAAGCTGTGGCGATCACGTGAGCACCCGCCCATTTTGCAAACTGGATCGCAAAGCTCCCCACGCCGCCGGCTCCCGCGTGGATCAGCACCCGTTCGCCCTTGGCGAGTTTTGCGTGGTCGAATAACCCTTGCCAGGCGGTAAGCGCAGCCAACGGCACCGCAGCCGCCTCGTTGTGAGACAAACTGCTCGGCTTGGCCGCGACCTCGGACGCGCGAACCACAACGTATTCTGCGTAGGCGCCGTTGCGCGTGATGTCCGGTCGACTGTAAACCGCATCGCCCACCGCGAGCCCGGAGACTTCCGCGCCAAGCTCGTCGACCACACCGGAAACGTCCCACCCAAGAGTGAGAGGCATCTCGTACTGCAAGATCGTCGACAGGTATCCTTCGCGAATCTTCCAATCCACTGGGTTGACGGCAGAAGCGTGCACGCGGATTCGGATCTCTTCGGGGCCAGGCTCGGGCATCGGCGCGTCCTCGTATGTCAGAGTGTCTGCGTTGCCGTATTTGTGGATGCGAATGGCTTTCATGAGCGCCAACTTGGGGCCGATTCGTCTGTTGTAAAGACCCATCGCAAACGACTACGCGAACCATAGAATTTCCGCTCTGTGTATGCAGATGCACTCCCGTAGGGTGCGCGTAGCAAGTCTCAAGGAGTCCCGATGTCCTCTCTCGCCGTCTTCATGCTCGTCAATTACATTGTTTTCTTCTGGCTCTTCAACCGCGTGCTCGTACGCGAGTCGAAGTAGCAAGATGATTGTCGGACACTACGCCACTGCACTTGTCGCCACCGAGAAGGCACCCAAAGCGCCGTTCTGGTGGTTCCTCGCCATATCCAATGTTTCAGATTTCGTGATGCTGCTCTTGTTGGTGCTTGGCGTCGAACGCATGCAACCGTCATCGATGTTCGACGCCACACTGAGCAACCTGCACGTCGACATGACGTACTCGCACGACATCCTCCCGATGGCGGTCTGGGTCGTCGTGTTTGGCGTGTTGGGCTTTGCCGTATGGAAAGATGTGTCGACCGCGATCTGGACGGCCGGGTTGGTGGCGTTTCACGAAGTCTGCGACCTGGTCTCAGGCTTTTACCACTATCTATTCGGGCCAGACACCACGCGCGTAGGGCTTGCTCTCTACACCAACGCCCCCGAAGTGGCGCTAGGCATCGAGGCGGCTCTCGGCATCGCTTGCGTCTGGTGGTTCTCCCGCTCGCGCACGCAACGCAACGCGCCTATTTCAACCTGGGCCAAACGTTGGCTCTACGGGCTCGTCATTTTCGGCCCGCTCTCGCAACTCGCGAACACGCGTATACCGCTTTCAGAATGGTTGGGGATGTAAGTCCGCGCAGGTGCAAACGTGGCTCCGGAACCTGGACTCGCTTGAGGAGTGAAGCTTTGCGAGCCGTAGCGGACGCCAGTCCGTGAAGGTGCCTATTAGCCAGTCAGGCTCATTCTGAGAACCCAATTGCGCGGTACTAGCTTGTTATGTCGCGTGGGGGAGCTCGCGGAGAGATCTGTTGCGCTGTATCGACGCCCAATCGCTCCGCACAATAGCCCAGAGCGCAACGTCCTCGTACCGGCCCCACTTCCTCACCCGCTCCCGCAGCGTCCCCTCCTCGCGAAACCCGTTCTTCTCCAGAACGCGGCCCGAGGAAGGATTACGCTTCATGTGATAGGCGTACAGGCGATTCAGACCGAGGTCGGCGAAAGCGTAGTGCAGCACCGCATGCAACGCCTCAGCCATGTATCCTTGGCCCCAATCCTCGAGAGCCAACCAGAAGCTCAGCTCCGCTTGCGAGTGCTCTGGCTCTATCTCACGCAGCTGCACTACACCGCAGACGCCGAGCCCACCTTTCGTGACGATGGCGAAAGCGGTGCCAAGGCCCTGCTCTCGAAACGATTTCTGCTCGTCGAGATACCGCTCAGCTTCACCTGCTGGATAGGGGTGCGGCAGTGAGATCATCGTGTCCGCGACCTCCCGGGCGCTCGCCCCCTGCTGGATCGACGCGGCATCTGCAGGTTCAAGGGGACGCAGAATCAGGCGCGCGGTCTCGAATGTGGGCTGAGGAAGCGCGGGCACATCGGAGAGGGTACAGGAACGTCGAGATCACGCGGAAACAACCTTAGCAGCTTGGTGTTCGAGCTGGGTGCCATCGTC
>CAXMRN010000096.1:0-6442 GCA_964195565.1 uncultured Polyangiaceae bacterium
CAGAAGCTCGCCGTTCTTGTAGACGCGCATCTTCAGATTCGGGAAGTCGAGCCCCTTCGGGTCTGCGTGCTCGTCACCGAGGACGAACAACCCGCAGCTCGCGTTGTCGGCAACCGTGTCTTGGATCTTGACCTTCCAGTCATGAACCCGGCTGTCCACCACTTCGAAGCACGCCATCACATACTCGGTCGCGTCGAGCACGTCCTCATTAGTGACGCCAGGTCCGTTCAAGTCCTTCTTCAACTTGAACGCAATCTCCCCCTCGGCCCGCGGTTGGATCAACTGCTCGCTAATCGGCATGGGCCCGCCGTTCGGGCAGTGCATCTTGTCGGTGAGGTAGCCGAAGTCCGGCTGAAAAACGCCCAGCATCTCCTGCACGGCAAGGCTGGTGACGCCGATCTTCTTTCCGATGATCTTCTCGCCGTCGTCTTGGATACGACGGTCCACCATTCGCAATGAGACGTGGTACGCGTCTTGAATGGTGATCTCCGGCCAACGTTGCGTGAGGGGGCTTAGCGTGCGCCGTGCGCGCAACGCGGCGTACAACTCGTCGCCGAGCGCCTCAATTTTCTTGGTTCGCGCCGCGTCATCCATGCCTAGATGAAGAAGTCCGTGCTTTTCTGGCCGAACAAGACCCCGCCCATATTGGACCCAGGCGTGTCAGGACCATTGGCGTGGTGAAGTCGAATCGTGTGAATGTCTTGGAAGTGGCGGTTGATCGGGTGATCTTCGAAAGCCGCTCGGGCGCCACAGGCGATGAACAACTGTTCGACGATGTCGGTTGACACGCGAACCGCGCGCGCCGAGTCGTTGCGGAAATGGACCCGTCGATCGAGTGGGATCTTCTCGCCCCTTTGCAGATAGCCGGCCATCTCGTCGAAATTGCGACGGAGGGTCAAGACCTCGCGGTCCAAGACGGCTGTGGCCTCGGCGGCGACCATGGTGTTGGTGAATGACTCCTTGGCTTTGCCCCCGGTGGCCTGGGACACCTTGTTCGTCATGAAATCGATGTAGGAGTCGAGCGCTCCTAGAGCAGCAGCGACGGCAGGCGTCGATACCGAACGAACGTGGATCTGACCGAAGGGGTACTTGTAGACGGGCGACGGGTTGATCTCATTGCCCGGGCTCTGCTGCCTGAAGCCGTCCGAGAACTTGTGCATCCGATGATCCGGCACGAACGCGCCATCGACCACGACATCCTTGCTTCCGGAACCCCGGAGCCCCGACACGTACCAGTTGTCGATAATCTCGTAGTCAGCGCGCGGCACGAGGAAGGTCCGCATGTCGGGCGGCTTGCCCTCTTCTTGCGGCACGAAGCCACCGAGGAACACCCACTCACAGGCATCGCACCCGCTCGAGAACGACCAACGCCCACTGAGCTTGACTCCTCCGTCGACCCACTCGGTCTTCGCAACCGGCATGTACGATGAAGAGATGAGGGTCTTGGGGTCTTTGCCCCACACCTCGTCTTGCGCTTCGGGCGCAAAGAGCGCGAGCTGCCAGGAATGCACGTTCAGGACGCCGTAGACCCAGGCGCTCGAGGCGCACCCACGGCCGAGCTCGAGCTGGAGGTCGAAAATGATGGACGGGTCCAGCTCGTAGCCGCCGAACCGTTTGGGCTGAACGACCTTGAAGAAACCGAGCCGATGGAAATCCTCGATGGTCTCGTCGGGAATCCTGCGCAGCTCAGCAGCCTTTTTAGATCGCTCTTGCAAGGTCGGCGCCAGGTCGCGGGCGCGCTGAATCAGCTCTTCGCGTGTCGGATTGGCGCTCTGATCTCCGTCCATTTGTCTTGTCTCCAGATGCGGCGGGCTGGGGGCCGTGGGCATTCGATGAGTCGTCGGGTCCCGGCTTTACAGAAGGACCCCTTCGGGCCATAAAGTAGAACGTGTTCTAGCCCAGCGTTTGGGACATGTCCAGCTGGCTCGTGCGAACATAGGGCCGACCCAGGCCCCCGGAAAGGACGCCATTTCATGCCGATACCGAGTGGCCTCAAAGCCATCGACCTGATGATGAACATCCCCGATGGGGACCCCGCCGGTTGGTACGAGTTCATCAAGCCACTGCTGCTCGACGAAGAGAGCCGCAAGCATTTCAAGATGCCGGCCGAATACATGTTCAAGGACATCCCGAAGATCAGCGACCAGAAGGACTATATCGGATACGCGATCGGGGAGATGGACAAGTGGGGCATCGAGCAGGCGATGCTGGGCATCTCCGGACCGAACTCCGCGAACCTCGAAGGATGCCGCAAGTACCCGGATCGCTTCTTCGCGTCCTACGGCGCAAATCCCAACAACGGGATGGACGAAGTCCGAACGATCCGAAAGCTGCACAAGGAACACGGCATCAAGGCCGTGACCGGATTCCCGTCCGGGTTGTGTCCGCAGGTGCCCCTCAACGACAAAAAGTACTACCCGATTTACGCGACGTGCGTGGAACTCGACATCCCGATTTGCCTCTGCGTGGGAGTCCCTGGGCCGCGCATCCCGATGGAGCCACAGAAGGTCGAGCACATCGACGAGGTTTGCTGGTTCTTCCCGGAACTGAAGTTCGTGATGCGCCACGGTGGCGAGCCATGGGTCGACCTGGCAGTCAAGCTCATGCTGAAGTACCCGAACCTCTACTACAGCACCAGCGCCTTCGCGCCGAAGCACTACCCGAAGTCGATCATCCACTACGCGAACACGCGCGGCGCCGACAAGATCATGTATGCCGGCTACTTCCCGATGGGGCTGTCACTCGAACGCATCTTCACCGACATGCAGAACGTGCCCTTCAAAGACCAGGTTTGGCCGAAGTTCCTGCGTGAAAACGCGCAACGCGTCTTCAAGCTGGATGCGTAACACCGCCGCCGATTAACCCTTTGAAAAAGGGGACTGTCCCCTTTTTCGGAGGCGGAAGGCTTGGAAGGGGTAGCGGGTGAAGTCGGGGGGGACGAACTGTTTTGTGGCGTCTTCTACTTGGAAGCGGGTTGTGATTGCTTCGTCTAGCTCGAAGGCTCGGGCGTGGGTTGTGAAGAGGAGCTCGCCCTTGTTGTCTAGGGAGCTCATCGCGTCTTCGATTAGGCCACGGTGGTCTTTGTGGATGTTGAAGTCGCCCTTACTCATTTTGGAGCGTGAGAAGGTGGGCGGGTTGATGAAGATCCAGTCGTAGCTGTTGCGGTCTCTCGACATCCAACGAGTGGCGTCGTCGCGGATGAATCGGTGCTTGGCGGGGTCGATGCCGTTGGCCTTGAAGTTCTTCTTGCCCCAGTCGAGGTAGGTGTTGGAGAGATCCACGCTCGTCGTCTGCTTGGCCCCGCCCACCGCGGCCGCGACGCTCACCGAGCACGTGTAGGCGAAGAGATTGAGCATACGCTTGCCTTTGCATTGCTCTGCGGCGTAGGCGCGCACCGCGCGGTGGTCGAGGAACAGTCCTGTATCGATGCGGTCTTCGAGGTTCACCACGAAGCCGAGATCGCCTTCATGAACGAGCATCTCCGCCTCCTGCTGCGAGATGCGCGCGTACTGATCGCCCTCATCGTGCTTGCGTCGTACTTTCACGATGAGATCGGCAGGGTCGATGCCTAATGCTTCCGGAAGTGTCATCAAGACGTCTTGGACTCGCTGCTTGGCCCGATCGTCGTCGGCGTCGCGTTCTTTCTGGAAGATGTGAACCACCGCTTTGCTCTGATATTGGTCCACCGCGACGTTGTACTCCGGGATGTCGGCGTCGTAGATTCGGTAGCATTGGATACCGCTCCGTTTGGCCCATCGCCCCCATTTTTTCTTGTTCTTCTTGATGCGGTTGGCGAACATCACCGCGTTCTCGCTGGGCTTTCGCCAACCGGGCGCCTTGGCCGACTCGCCACCAGCGACGCCTCGCACGGGAATCTCCACGAGGCGGCACTCGATGGATCCGTTGTAGAGAACGTGGCGGCGCGTCGGTCGAAGTCCGAGGTGTTTGAGGTTTCCTCCGTGCGCCGCGAACACGTAGGCAGTCCACCCGCCAAAGGCGCGCTTCAACGTGTCGCCGAGTGACTGATAAAAGAGGAACACCGTGCCCTCGTCACCGAGCCGATGACCGTACGGCGGATTGCACACGAGAATGCCGTCCTCGGCTGGCTTCTGGACCTCCGAGAGTTCTTGGACCGCCAACGACACGTGCTGCTCGACCCCCGCAGCTGCCAAGTTGTCCCGCACGTAAGACAACGCCTTCTCAGACGCATCGCAACCGACGATCCTCGCTGGACACTCGGCCTGGCGCGCCGTCAAGGCGGCGTCCCGCTCTGTTGCGAAGGCCGCACCGTCGTGCCGCAGCCAATTCTCGAACCCGAAGTGCTCCCGCAGGAGTCCTGGCGCACAGTTGGTGGCCATCAACGCCCCCTCGATCAAGAAGGTCCCCGAACCGCACGTCGGGTCCATCAAGGTCAGACCCTTGCGCGCTGCCTCCGGCCAACCGGCAAGAGAGAGAATCGCCGCCGCCAGGTTCTCCTTGAGCGGCGCCTTTCCGCCCTCCTGTCGGTACCCACGCCGATGAAGCCCCTCCCCCGAGAAATCCAGGGCAAGCTCATGATGCGATTCGCCGATGTGCAGATGAAATCGAATCCCAGGATCCCTCTTGTCGATACTCGGGCGCGTACCGGCGTGATCGCGGAAGCTGTCGACGATCGCGTCCTTCGCGCGCTGTACCCAGTAGTGCGAGGGGAACGGACTTTTGGGCGCTTGAGAGCTCCCGATCGCGAAGGTCTGCCGGGCGTCGAAATGCTCCCACCACGCGACCTCCCGGAGCGCGTCGTACAGCGCGGTGTCGTTTTCAGCATCTAGCTCGACCAGGGGAAGCAACACCCGCGAAGCGATGCGAGACCACAGGCACAACCGATACCCTTCTTGCAACGTGCCCTGCGCGTGGACTGCGGTCGGCCGCACCTGCGCGACCTCCACGTCGAGCGCGCGAACTTCTTCGGCGAGCACTTCCTCGCAACCCTTGGGGCAAGGGAGGACCCACCTGAATCGTTGCGCGGAAGTAATCTGACCTAACCTACGCCGGCAGCAGGAGCTCGGCCGTCTTGTCCACGTCGGTGAGCAGTTGGGACGCCTCGTGCAATCCGCCCGCCCAGCCGACGAAGGAAGAGAACCATACGTTCTGCAGGATCGAGGCGATGGTGCGCTCGCGCTCGTCGGCATCGCCGCCCCACGTCCCTGGGTCGGTGGGCGTCCCGCCACGAATCGCCGTCATCACCAATGCGGTGATCACTCCGTGGAAGCTCGCCACCCGTTCGGTGATGTTCGGGTCCCCAGAGGCAATGGACCGCACCAATGCCTTCCCGAGATTCGGGCGCCTCAAGAGCCCCTTGCTCACCGCTGAAAATACGAAGTGGATTCGCTCCTGTGGGGTGTCCCCGGGGACAGGCTTCTTACCGATCCGGGCGACCAGCTTGTCCACCTCTTGCTCGAGCGCTGCGATCAGGATCTCCTCTTTGCTCGCGAAACGCTTGTAGACCGTGCCGAGCGCAACCTGCGCCGTGGCTGCCACGTCTCGCAGCCGTACCGCTTGGTAACCATCGCGCTCTGCGAGTGCGACGGCCGTTTCAACGATGCGCTTGGCTCGGTCATCCATAGCTAATATCCAACCTCAGCTTGGGGCATGTAGAACTTCTGGTACCAGCGGCGCAGACCGCCGACATCGCCGTCACCATCGCAGAGAATGGGCCGCGTTCGGTATTTTTTGTTTTCCCAAATTGCGATATCCTCTTTGAAGCCAACGATGATGTTCTCGCGGTAGCCTGCCTCGAACTGTCCCTTGCCTTCTTTCACGTTCGAAATATCGATCATCGCACCGATACGAACGTGAACGTTCTTCTTGTCCACGGGCGTGTGACAAAGAAGCATGATGTTCGGCAAAACGCTCTCCATCTTGGTGAGCATGTAGCCCGGCCCGTAGTACTTAGATTCAAGCTCGAAGTGATCTTCGCCGCCGCCGCGCGGATAGGCGACTCCTTTGACGTACTGAATGCCAATGTGGTCCTTGAACTCGTTGCCGAACTCGTTGGCCCAAGTGCCGTGAACCGGCCCGAAGTGGCCTTTGTCCGCCAGGTTTTCGACGATCTCTTTCGGATGGGTCTTGATGTCGATGAGAGCCGAGCCCCAGTCGGTCCAGCCCTCGCTGCCGTACTCGGGGAGGTCCGGGATCTCCCAGTTGGGCTCCTCGCCCTCGACGCGAGCGTTCCACATGAAGATCAAACCGTTATGTTCCTGCACAGGGTTGTTCTTCACGCAGGCGCGTGGCGGAATCCGTTTCGCGTAGGGGACATCGACGCACTTGCCGGTCTCATCAAACCGCCATGCGTGGAAAGGACACTGGATCGTCTCTCCGACGACCTTTCCGCCATGGCCGAGGTGGGCGCCGAGGTGCGGGCAGAACGCGTCATGCACGATCGCAGCGCCACTCTCACCTCGAT
>CAXMRN010000097.1:0-8263 GCA_964195565.1 uncultured Polyangiaceae bacterium
GCGTATCGCTCGGTGATGGCGACGACCATTTCGTCCAGACTGTGCTCGGCTTTGAGCTGTTCGACAATGAAGGCGCCGAGCTGGTTCACCACGAGTACCTCGCCGGCGTCCTGCAGGACGAAGATGCCCTCGTCGTCCATCACGCGGAATCTCGCGTGCGGATCAACGCGGTAGTGTTGCGCCTGGGCCTCGGTACTCATCATCCAATACCCTCCAAAAGCGAGTGTCCCTGGCAAACGACAGAATGCGCAGCGGAACACGCTCGATCAGGTCTGCGGCGCGCGATGTAAGCTCGTCGACGAGCAGAGGGTCGGCGTTGATGTACGGGCACGAGGCGACAATACGCGAGACGGCCTCTGCTTTCGAGCACTCGTGCACCGACGGAGTCGAACCATGTGCGAGGCCGAGCAGTCCGGTCAGCGAGTAGGGCGGGTGTCGCCTTAGCGCCCCACCGAAATCGCCGGCAAACGGCATCGCCCGAAGCTCGAACCGAGCGCCCGCGGGCATAACGGCGTTGAGTTCGTCGCTCAAGATGTCCAGCTCGAGCTCCGCCGCGAGGCCACATAGGGTGGTCTTGCCGGCCCCTGAGCGTCCGCCGAAGAGAAACCCCCGAGTGCCATCGGCGAAGGCCGCGCTGTGCAAGACCAGCGCCCCCTGCTCGAAGAGCCGATAGCAGGCCACGACGCGGAAGAGATTCTCGAAGGCGCCCAAGAACCACTCGTCGTTCAGGCAGGTCTGCATCTGCGCCCGCAGAGGCACGCGATCGATATTGGCCGTGAAACCGATGCCGGCTACGGCGATCGTGTCCTCGCCATGCGCCACAGCGACCCGGTACTCGGTGGGGCCGGGCGGCCTGGTCATGAAGCCCGCTCGGCTCGGCGCATAGTGCAGGTCTACTTGCACATCTGGTGGAGTGTCGTCCCGGCAGAGCAAGGCCTCGAATCGCGGGCGCACCAGTCCGAGCTGCTCCGGATTCAAGCCCGCGAACTGGTACCTGGACCCAGCAAACTCGATGGTCAGCGAACTCATCGGCCAGCCTCCGCGACCCTGCGTATGAGTGCGCGCGCGAACTTTGCGAACGCGGTCAAACGTTGGGAAGCCGTGACGCCGCATTGCGCGCGCCCGACGATGGAACTGGCGGGCGCCACGGGGTCTCGTTCGTTCCCGTCGTCGGCCTGAGTGAGTGCTACAACGCCGCGAATGGTAGGCGCGTACCCGAGGAACCGATGTACGTTCCAGTGGTCGCGTCGGCGCACGACGACGACATCACCTGGCAGATAGAAAAACCGCCTGCGGACCCGCAACACCTCCCCGCTTGTGAGGTTGGGCATGCATGCGCCGCGCACGGTGAAGTCTATCGACTCACCGAACCGCAATCCCAAGTTCGCCAAGCTCGATGGTCCCCCCTGCATGAGCCGGCCTACCATAACAGAGGGGTCGGATTCGCACCGCTCCAACTAGTGGGCCAAACGCCGCCTCAAGCACCCGGAACCTTTGCACAAATGTGACCCAAAATACGTATTGACAACCGTGGCTGCGAAGCTTTACCGTAAGACTGTCGGCGGCTGATCAGTGATCCGCCGGCGGGCCAAATCGAGATTCACACTCCTTGAGGGTACAACACAACGGGCACTCGGGCGGGGTTAGCACCTCGCCCGAGATCTTTTAACCTCGTTGGAGTTGCTGGGGAGTTGCTGGGGAGTTGCTAGAGGCTTCGCTTCTTGCCGCGCAGTCCGCGACGGCTGCCTTTGGGCTTCTTCGGCCTCTCGAAAGAACGACTGTCGCCGCCGCCGCCGCCGCCACCGTAGCTGCCTCCTCCGTCGCCGCGACCGTAGTCGTTGCCGGAGAAGCGGTCGGGGGGAGGGCCGCCGAAATCGCGCTGCTGGCGCGGGGGCCGGGGCCGGTCTTCTGCGATATCGAGGCGCAAATCGCGGCCACCGACCTCGCGCCCATGGAACTTCTCGACAGCCTGGGCGGCATGCTCTTCAGCTCCGAACCGAACGAATGCGAAGCCTCTGGGGCGTCCACTCTCGCGGTCCTTGGGAATGTGAACGTCAACGACCTCACCGATCTCGCCGAAGAGCTCACGAAGCTCCTCGTCCGTCGTGGCGAAGTTGAGGTTCCCTACGAATATCTTACTTGAAATGACTTACTCCGTTCTTGTGAGGTGCTGATGTGGCACGTTTTCGGTTTGCGTCCAATTCAGGTAGTGTACCCCAAATTCGACGTTGTTTGGTGAGATCCTCTGGCTCAATAGTGCCAGGGGTACTTTCGGTAGTCCTGAGGGCGCTTCTCGAGGAAGGCGTCGCGGCCCTCCTGGGCCTCTTCGGTGCCGTACGCCAATCGGGTGGCTTCTCCGGCAAACAGCTGCTGTCCGACCAGGCCGTCGTCGATCATGTTGAAACCGAATTTCAGCATTCGCATCGCCGTGGGGCTCTTGGAGTTGATCTCCTTGGCCCAGGATAGAGCGAAATCCTCTAGGTCGGTGTGGGGCACCACCGCATTGACCATACCCATCTCGGCGGCCTCTTGTGCGCTGTAGTTGAGCCCGACGAAGAACACCTCTCGGGCCTTCTTCTGCCCCACCTGACGGGCGAGGAGAGCCGAACCGTAGCCGCTGTCAAAGCTGGCGACATCGGGGTCGGTCTGTTTGAACAGGGCGTGCTCGCGGCTCGCGATGGTCATGTCGCAGACGACGTGGAGGCTGTGGCCGCCGCCGACCGCCCAACCGGGCACCACTGCGATCGCGATTTTTGGCATGAACCGGATCAGCCGTTGCACTTCTAGGATGTGCAAGCGCCCGAGCCTCGCGGGGTCGATCTCGCCCGCGGAGTCGGTCTCGTACTTGTACCCGTCCTTGCCGCGGACTCGCTGATCGCCACCCGAGCAAAATGCCCAGCCGCTGTCCTTCGGCGAAGGGCCGTTGCCGGTGAGGAGAACGCAACCGACGTCCGAGGTCTGACGCGCGTGGTCGAGCACACGGTACAGCTCGTCGACAGTGGCGGGCCTGAACGCGTTGCGCACCTCGGGTCGGTCGAACGCGATGCGGACCGTGCCGTGATCCTTGGCGCGGTGGTAGGTGATGTCCTCGAGTTCGAAGCCCGGTACTTCGGTCCACTTCGTCGCGTCGAAAATCTCGGAAACCATATCCCTGCTACTCCGTGAACTCGATCAGGACGGCGAGGATGATGCGCCCAAGAAGCGTCGCCACCTGTTCTCGAGAGAACTCGCCTTCGATCCACCGCTGCAGAATCTCTCCGGCGCCGGTGACCATCACGTCGGCGAGCGCCAACGCTTCGGCCTCGCCTACGCCAGTGAGCGCGCTGAGCGGGGCCAGCCACGGCTGCACGAGTTGACGACGAAATTCCTTGCTGATCGCAGCTATTTCTTGGTCAGGCCCAACCGAACGCAACAGTTGCCAGCCGCCAGACCCTCTGGCGTCGATCGTGTCGCAGGCCGCATCGATGAACGCGCGTGCGGTCGTGGCGATGTCGACCGACTCGTCTGGCGTCTCGACGTTGGGCACGCGGCGTGAGTAGTCCTCGCGGAAGTCTTCGAGGACGCCCTTGATGAGCTCGTGTCGATTCGGGAAGAACTTGTAAACGACGGGTCGAGTGACCCCGGCCGCGGCTGCCACGTACGGGATACGCACGTTGTCGACGCCGTCGGTGGCGATGATATCCGAGGTCACGCGCAGCAGTTGTTGTTGACGCTCTTCAGGACTGAGCCTGGTGCGCGCGGCGTCGCTTGGTCTGATCGATGAGGGCATAGGTCACGAAAAAAGGTGGCTTCGTGTGGAAGCCACCCTGATCGAGTTTGACGTCCAGGCGGCTCAGTCCTGAGCCAGGTTCATCACCTGCTGAAGGCTCATGGCGAGCGTCATGTCGCCGTCGATCTTGATTTTGCCAGACATGAAGGCCTGCATCGGGTTGAGCGAGCCGTTGAGCATGCCGAGCCAGTCCTCGGAGGACACGGTGATGGTCGCCCCGGGGCCGTCGTGGGTGCCTTTGCTCACGAAGTCGGCGGTCTTGCCCTTCGTGAGGTCGAGGTTCCACTCGCCTCCGCCGTCGCCGGTCACGTTGAACTGGTAGATTGCATTCGGCTGCGTCGCCGCGTCGGTGTTTGCGCCGGCTTTCGCCTCAAACTTTTCGAAGAACTCAGCTACGGATTCCATTGATATTGCCTCTCTTGTTGGGTCGGCCGCCGTTCCCACCCACTAGTCGGTGTGGCCTGCCGGAAGGGGAGTTGTAACCGAAATCACCGCTGCATGCACGCCTGCAGGAGACGGAAAACCGCAGCGATTTCAGCGGTCCCGGGTCGAAAACGGCCAGCCGCCTCCCGCGTACCCGGCGTCTCGACGTCCCGTGGGTTTGAAACACGCTCGAAACGCTCGCCACATCCATTTGAAACAGCTCGGATCTAACCTCTTCCAACTTCAAAGGAGGAACCGGGGATGGATGCTCTCAATCAGGCGGATACAGCATGGCTCATGGTGTCATGCGCACTCGTAATGCTCATGACGCCAGGCTTGGCGCTTTTTTATGGCGGCATGGTGGGCTCGAAGAACGTGCTCTCGTCGTTCATGCACAGCTTCATCGCGCTCGGCGTCATCACGCTGCAGTGGGTCGTGATCGGCTACTCGCTCGCGTTCGGATCGGACATGGGCGGCGGCTTCATCGGCGGCTTCGAGTTCGCCTTCTTGAATGGCGTCGGCCTCGAGCCGCAAGAGGGGTCTACGATCCCCCATATCCTGTTCATGGCGTTCCAGATGATGTTCGCCATCGTCACTCCTGCGCTGATCTCGGGCGCCATCGCAGAACGAATGAAGTTCTCGGCATACTTCGTCTTCATCATCCTGTGGGCGACGTTGGTCTACGACCCCATCTGCCACTGGGTGTGGGGGCCTGACGGTTGGCTCGGCGCGCGCGGCGCGCTCGACTTTGCCGGCGGCACGGTCGTTCATCTCTCGTCGGGTGCGGCCGCGTTGGTGTGCGCCATCGTCCTCGGTCGACGCGCCCGCCCGGGTCCGCCTCACAACCTCACTCTGACTTTGCTCGGTGCCGGCATGCTCTGGTTCGGCTGGTTCGGCTTCAACGCGGGCAGCGCGCTGGCTTCGAATGAGAACGCCGCTCTTGCGCTGGTCAATACACATCTCGCGGCCGGTGCAGCCGCCCTCGCATGGGCGATCGTGGAGTGGATGAAGCTGGGCAAGCCGACGGCTCTCGGGGTCGCGACCGGCTTGGTGGCTGGCCTGGTCGTCATCACGCCTGCGGCGGGCTTCGTGGGGCCCATCTCCGCTGTCGTCATGGGGCTCGCGGCGGGCCCGATCTGCTACGGCGCGGTCATGCTCAAGGGTAGGCTTGGCTACGATGACGCGCTCGACGCGTTTGGCATCCACGGTGTGGGTGGCGCCCTCGGCGCAATTCTGACCGGCGTGTTTGCAGCCGAGGTCTGGGGTGGCACCAATGGCCTCATCGACGGCAACAGCGAGCTCCTCATCGAGAACATCATTGGGGTACTCGCAGCAGCGGCGTACTCCGTCGTGGTTACGTTCATCCTGCTGAAGGTGATCGACGCGACCATTGGTCTGCGGGTCAGCAAGGATGAAGAGAACGAGGGCCTCGATACCAATCTACATGGTGAAGAGGGCTACCACATGGGCGGCGCTGGGGCGTTGACCGAATAGTCGTCCCGCGTGTCCTCGCCCGATTGTCCGGGGCCTGCGTTCGTCGTAGGTCTCGGGCATGGGTTTAGGCTCGCTCCTCGCCAAGTTGTTCTCCAAGAAGGAGGCGCCGCGCGCGCCTCCGCCCCAAGCCGAAGAGCGGGACTACGCGCTCTCGGAGCTATCGAGCTACGACGGGTCGGATCCCGCCCGGCCACTTCTCATCGGGATTCGGGGCCAGGTGTACGACGTGACGCGTGGGCGAGACTTCTACGGACCGGGCGGCCCCTACGGGATGTTCGCCGGCAAAGACTGCACGCGCGCGCTTGCCAAGGTGTCGTTCGACGTAGAGCTCTTCACCGGCGACATCGAAGGTCTCGAGCCGGAAGAGCTCGAGAAGCTAGAGGAGTGGATCGACATGTTCGAGGGGAAATACCGATGCGTGGGCCGCTTGCTCGAGGACTAGGGGAGGGGTGACAGCACCGGGGTCACCCGGAGCACCTGGCCGGCGTCGTTGCGACCGTCGTTGGTGACGTACAAGAGGCCGTCGGGCCCCTGTCGCGGCGACCGGAGCCGACCTTCGTCTTCGATCACACGGAAGTCGTCGGTGACCTCGCCTTCGGACGTCACGACGTAGATGTGAAGGTGCTCGGCTCTCAAGGTCGCGACCGCAAGGACCCCGTCCCAGTCCCCCCATCTGGTGCCCTCGATGAAGCCCGCGCCGGAGAAGGCGAGCGTTGGATCGCCGGTCGACCAAATTGCCTCGACCGCATTGGGGAACTTCACCAGGTCTGTCATCGGGACCGATTCCGTGTACCCGGGGACCGGGTCCCACCCGAAGTTGCCCGCGACGAGGAGGTTGATCTCGTCATCGATGAATGGCCCGTGCTCGGCCGACACGCCGAGGTCGTCCGAAGAACGGAACGCCATGCCTTGGATGTTCCGATGGCCTTTGGAGAACCAGCGGTAGCCTCCGGGATTGCCAGGCGCGGCGGCGCCACCCCGATCGATGCGGAGCACCTTGCCGCCGAGCGAATTGTCGTCCTGCGGGTTGACTCCGACCGCCGCGTCGCCTGTTCCGACCCAGAGATACCCGTCGGGGCCAAAGCGTGGGCGGCATCCACTGTGCCTTCCCGTGCTGTACGGCATCCCGGTTACGATGTCGTCGCGGTCGAGGACCTCGTCGCCGTCGGGAGCGCGGAGCGTGAAGCGCACGACGCGCACGTCGGTAGGCCCGCTCGCGTTGGAGCCCATGCAGACGTACACGTAGCCGTTGCTATTGAAGTCGGGGTCGACTTCGAGGCCCATCATGCCGCCTTCGCCGCTCGCGATCAGGTCGCTAGGCGCCACGGTGAAAGGAGGCGCGTCGACGCCGTCAACGTAGACATTGAGCCTCCCCGCTCTTTCCGTCACGACCACCGTGCCGTTGGGAAGCCAGGCAATGTCCCAGGGCTTGTCGAGACCGGAGATAAAAGTGGTCACCTCGAGATCGGAGAGAATGCCGCCGCCGAATCCGCCTGAGCCACCATCCCCGCCCGAGCCGCCGGCACCTCCCGCGCCCGTGCTACCGCCGGTGCCCCCGGTGTTGTTTGTCGATTCTGAACATGCTCCCACGAGGACGGCACAGACCAAGAAGATTCTAAATCCCACACCGACAATCTCGTCGCTTCACGAGCAGAGTTCAAGCCGGAGGCGAACGACGGTAGACCAGTGTAGCGGCGGTGCCGAGGCACAGGGCGGTCATCGCGTAGAGAAAGGGTAGTTTCAGCAACGCATCCTGCTCCGCATCGGGAAATGTGGCGAGGATGACGGCGATCGCGAGCGGCGCATTCTGCACGCCGGTCTCGAGAGAAACCGCGCGACGTTGTCGGGGCCGCAGCCCGCCGAGGCGCGCGACGAGGTAACCCAGCAGCATGCCGGCGCCTGCGACGAAGACGCAGGCGAGGAGGCTCGAATCTTCCGCACTCACGAGGAGCTCGATCTGATCGGAGACGCTGGTAGCGAGCAGCACGATCAGCAGGAACGCGCCCGACACGGCGCCCAAGCGTTCGACTTTCCTTGCGGCTTCGACGGATCGGTGCCTTAGCCACATGCCGCCCGCAATGGGCAGTAGCATCACCACCAGAGTCCCCATGACCGCGAGGTAGGGAACCTGCATCTCGGTTGGCGACAGCGAAGCCGTGTACGCGTACAGGAGCGCCGGCATGAGCACCACCGATGCCAGGGTCGAGACGGCAGTCATCGAGATGCTGAGGGCGACATCCGCGCCGGAGAAGTAAGAGAACATGTTGCTCGCGTTGCCTCCGGAGGTGCACGCCATGAGCATTAGTCCCATCGCGTCGGTGCCCTCGAGCTCGAGCCAGCTGATCGCAAGGTACGCGAGAAGGGGCATCCAGCCGAACTGCGACGCGAGTCCAATCAGTATTGCGCGTGGGCGTTCGAGGGCGCGCGTGTAGTCGGACACCGTCAGGGAGGCGCCCATCCCCACCATCAGAACGAGAGTGAGGGAGGCGATCAGGATCTTGTCGAGACCGCTGAGCATCGCGGCATCATACACGCGGCCCGTCAGGTAAAACTGGAATGTCTACTCGGCCGGCGGCA
>CAXMRN010000098.1:0-11005 GCA_964195565.1 uncultured Polyangiaceae bacterium
GGCGCGGCAAGCCGTTGAACGATTTCATCCCCGCATACACCGTCACCAGGGTGAGGACGAGGATGAGCGTTCTGTTGCGCAGCGAAAAGTCGGTGAGATTCATTGCCGGGTCTCGTCCGATTTCTCCATCTCGGTCACGACCCGCCCCTCGGTCAGCAAGTGCACGCCAGTCATGGCGATGGCCTCACCGCTTTCGATACCTTCGGTGACGACGATGCGGTCCCCGGTGATCTTTCCGACGGTGACCGGCCGTTTCGATACGCTCATCGACTCCTCGTCGACCAGCCAAACGAACGGTTCGTCTTGAGAATCAGCGACCACGGCTGCAGCAGGCACCAGAAAATCATCCGGCGCCGTGGTGAGGAGGCCGGTGAGGACCAGCTTCGCGGTCATCCCAGAGAGCACACCGACCCCCTTGGGGTTCTCCATGGTGAACGTCGCTCGAAAGGTGCGGGTGTTTGGGTCTGCGGCAGTGGCAAGCTCCGAGAGCTTGACCGGGAACTGCCGCCCAGGAACGGAGGACAGCTCGACCATCGGCTTGGCCTCTGCGTTCCACCGCGCGAGGTCGAAATCAGAACTTCTGCCAGCCTTGTCGCCAGCCAAATCCCGTTCTGGCACGTCGACGACCACCTCCATCATCGACTCGTCCTGCAGAAGCAGCACGGGCTCACGCGCGGCAACGTTCCGAAAATCGGTGACGAGCTTGCGCGCGATGACGCCGTCAAAAGTCGCCCGCAGCTTCGTGTCTTCCAAAGCCTTCTGCTGGATGCGCAGCTCCGCCCGGCTCACGTCGCGTGACCGAGTCGCCACGTCGAGGTCACGCTGCGTGCCAGAGCCGGATGCAAACAGCTTGCTCTCGCGTCGGTACTCCGCGTCCGCGAGTCGGAGGCGCGCGCGCGCCGCCTCGGCCTGAGCCTGATAGTCGCGCGGATCGACTCGTGAGAGGATCTGCCCCTTCCTGACTTGCTGGCCTTCTTCGACGTTCCAATCGATGATCAGTCCGTCGACGTCGAACGCGAGCTCGACGACCTTCTTGGACTTGATGCGCCCCGGGTAGTCCGGCCGCGTGCTCCCGAGCTGGCCCGAGAGTCGGTAGATCTTGATCGGCCTCGGCGGTGACACACGCTCGACTACCTCCTCCTTCTTGCAGGAGGACACCAGCACTAGCGTGAGCAGGAAGGGCACCAGTAAGACGATTCTTGAGGGCACGGAGGGCTCCATCTTCGAGGCGATTCTCAGAGTCTTCGAGGAACGCGGCAGCATAGGAAGGACCACCGTGATTGCCAAGACCTAACTGCGAAGCTGGGGAGCCGCGGCAAGGGTGAGAAAGCTGCAAGTCCGCCTAGGGGATCACCGAGACGTCGACTATGCTGCGGCCCCTATGCGCCTATTGTGCCTTGCCCTCCTTGCCCTCTTGATGACCCCATCGTTGCTGGGCGCGCAAACCGAGAAGCCGAAAGTGAAAGTGACGGCGGTGTACGACGGCCCGTCGCCGATCTTCGACGATGTCACCGCGGACTTAGCGCGGGAGATCAAAACGCAACTCTCCGATCGCTTCGATGTCGAGCTCGCCCCACTCGAGACCAAGGGCGACTGGACCGAGGCAGGCGTGGAGCGACAGCTCGAACAAGCGTTTTCGGACCCAGATGTCTCGGTCGTCTTTGGCTTCGGGTATCTGACCGTGCGCGCCGTCGCCAAACGCAAGAACCTGCCAAAGCCCACGATCCTGCCCTTCGTCACCGCGGCGCACAAGCAAGGCCTCCCGCGGCGCGGGGATGTCAGTGGGAAGCGAAACCTCACGTACATCACCGAAGAGTTCGACATTTCGGACGAGGCGGAGTGGCTCGAGAAGGTCGCCGGCTCGAAGAACGTCGTCTTGCTGGCGGAAGAATCGCAGCGTGAGATGCTCCGAACCGTCACCGGTACGGACAAGCTCGTGGTGGCGCTTGCCGAGCCGAACGTCGAGGCGCTGCTCGCGGCAATCCCGGCGACCGCCGACGGCGTCATCGTTTCCGCCATGCGCCAGCTCTCCGTCGCAGATCGGGAGCTCCTGTTCAACGGCCTCACGCAGCGCCGCCTCCCCAACGCCGCGATCGCCCCCCGATGGCTCGATCAGGGAGCGATGATGTCGATCCGGTCGCCCAACAACGCGCAGCGTCGAGCGCAGCGGGCCGCACTCAATCTGGACCTCATTCTCGAAGGTCGCCCGGCGGCCCAGATCCACGTCGAGTTCGAAGAGCGACTAGAGTTGTTGATCAACGTGCAAGCCGCGCGAGCTGTGGGGGTGCGCCCCAGTTACAACGTGTTGCTCGAAGCGGACATGGTGCACGAAGACGAGGCTAGCGCCGAAAACCGCATCCCGATGCGACGCGCGATGCGAGATGCCGTCGATAACAACCTGGACCTTCTGGTCTCGGAGAAATTTGTCGAGGCTGGCGAAGAAGGCGTGAAGGTCGACCGTGGGCCATTGCTGCCGCAAGGCCAACTTCAAGTCGGCGCGGTCTATCAAGACCCGGATCGCATTTTTGCCGGAGGACAGGTCGCGGAATGGCAGGCGTCGACGACCGCGCGTGCCAGCCAGAGCCTCTACTCCGAGCGCGCCTGGACCCGATTCAAAGGCCGCAAGCTCCGGCAGGTGGGTCGCCAGTACGGCTACTTCACCGACGTCCTCGATATCATGCTCAGCTCGGGTGTCGCGTATGTCGGCGTTCTGCGCGCCGAGGCGCAAGCGCGCATCCAACGGAGGAACATCCAACTCACGCGCGAGTACCTCGAGCTCGCTCGGCTGCGACTCGAAGTCGGTGTGGCGAACGCAAGCGAACTCTACCGGTGGCAGGTAACACTCGCCGAGAACCAAGGCTCCGTCGTCAATGCGCGTGCGTTCGTCGGGCAAACCAAAATCGAGCTCAACCGTGTGCTCAATCGACCCTCCGAGCGGCCGATCGCGCCGGTGGATCTTCCTGTCGACGACGCGGGCCGCACCATGCCCCCGCACGACCCCATCGGGAAGTACATGATCGACCCGTGGTCGTTCGAGCAGCTCCGCGAGTTCATGGTTCGGGAAGGCTTTCGCAACTCTCCTGAGGCGCGACAGGTCGAAGCACAGAGTGCCGCAGAGAAACGCATCAAGGAAGGCCGCGCGCGGGAGCTCTGGCTGCCCGACTTCTTCGTCGAAGGCGGCATCCAGCACGACTTCTGGCGGGCCGGTGAAGGCGCCGAAGCGCCGCAACCAAACCCGCTTGGCCTTCCCGAGCCGGACAAGTTTGGATGGGATGTGGGCTTGTTTCTCTCGATTCCCCTTTCCCGCGGCGGGTCCGGCGTTGCCGAGATGCGCCGGAGCGCGCGCCTGGTCGAGCGACTGGCTGCCGAGTTCGATCGCGTCGAGCAGAACATCGACACCGGCGTACGCACCGAGCTCTACAGCGCTGCCGCAGCGCTGGCCTCGGTCGGTCTGACGCGCAAAGCGGCGGAAGCGGCGGCCAACAACTTGGTGCTCGTCACCGACCTCTATCGGCGCGGTAAAGTCGACATCATCACGCTCGTCGATGCGCAGACGCAAAGCCTCGTCGCTGATCTCGCTGCCGCGGACGCGGCGTACGACTACGTGCTGGCGTTGCTGTTCGTGAATCGCGAGGCCGGCCACTTCCGCAACCTCGACACCGACCAAGCGAAGCAAGATTTCTCTCGGCGCCTCAATGAGTTCGTCTTGGCCGCCGACAACGCGGCCGTGACAGCGCCTCCCACCCCATAGACATTCCCAACTTGGGGCCTTAGGCTCCTGCCTCCGGAACCGGAACCCCCCGGGCGAGGTACTCATGCGAACAATCGGGCGGCGCGCGCTGCTGGTCCTCACGGTGTTGGTGTCTTTCGTTTGCGGCACGGGCGCGGAGGCCCAGAGGCCGAAGCCGACCTTCCGCATCATGATGATCTCCGACGGGGAGTCGCAGCTGTTCACCGAGCGGCAATCGCTCCTCAAGGGAGAGATCCTCGAGCTCATGAAGGAGGACGCGTCGGTTGTCTTCGTCGAGCCCAAGACGCCGGCGGACTGGACGCTCGAAAGCGCGGACGCTGCTGTCAAAGAGGGTCTCGCGGATCGATCCGTTCACATGATCATCGTCTCCGGCGCAATGACGGGAGTGGCGGTCGGTCGGATCCCCAGGCTCAGCAAACCCGTTCTCATTCCGTACGCCGCCCCTGACCTGCAAGGGCTCCCCCAGGCAGGCAACAAGAGCGGTCGCCGCAACCTCGCGTACATCGCCGGGCTCCTGAACTTCGAGCGCGAGATCCAGCAGCTGCGCGACATCGTTCGTTTCGACCGCATGGCGATGATCGTCGGAGAAGAGGTCGTCACTCACCTCGATGCGCCGGAGCAGCCCGTCTTGGAGGCCAGCCAGCATCTCGGCATCGAGACCCGGCTCGTAGTCGCTACCGGCAACGCGCAAGCGACCCTCGACGCCATCCCGGAAGACACCGAAGCGATCTACATCGGCCCGTTGTTCAAGTGGACCGACGACGAGATGCAGTACTTAGTCGACGGCATCAACGCGCAGGGCCTTCCTTCGTACGCGGGGGGCGGCGTCAAATGGGTGGAGCGGGGTGCCCTCGCAACCATGGAGACCCGCGAGGACGAAATACGGCGCATGCGCCGCGCCGCCATCTTCGTCCAACGGATCTTCATGGGAGAGCCTGCGGGCTCGTTCGCGATCGCGTTCGAGCAGCGGCCGGTGCTGGTCATCAACATGGCGACCGCCAAGGCGATCGGTTCGTGGCCGCGTTTCGAGGTGATGGCCGAGGCGCGATTGATCAACGATCAGTCGGGCACGCGTGGGCCGCTCATCACGCTCGAGATCGCCATGCGCGACGCCGTGCGCGCGAACCTCGACCTGATGGCACGGGGCATCGAAATCGACGCGAGCTACGAGGGCGTGAAGGTATCGCGCGGCAACTGGATCATCCAAGCGGACGCGGACGGCGATTTCCTGTTCAACGACCCCGCCGTCTCGAACTCCTTCGGGCAGGCGCAACGTCAGTTCACCTGGGGCGTCCAGGGGTCACAGCTTCTCTACTCACCGAGCGCCCATGGCGACTTGCGATTTCGCCGCGACACCTACTGGGCGACAGAGCACGACTACATGGCCGCGCGACTCGATACGATCTTGGAGGCGGGGGAGGCCTTTCTCAATGTGCTCCGGGCGAAGAACACCGAGCGGGTCAACCGCGACAACCTCAAACTCACACGCAAGAACCTCTCGCTCGCTGAAACCCGCAACGCGATCGGTGTAGCGGGGCGCGAAGAGGTGTTTCGTTGGCAAACTCAAATCGCGGAGAGCCGTTCGAGCGTCATCGGCGCGAGTGCGACCCGCAACCAGGCCGAAATCAACCTCAACCGCATTCTGAATCGGCCTCTGGAGGCGCCCTTCCGAGTGCCACCGCCTGACGAGGTTCGTGCGGTTACCCCCGGCAGCGACGCGAGGGTAGGCAAGTACCTCGAGGATCCCTTGTCGTTCAAAATCTTCCGTGAGTTCATGGCGGACGAGGCGATCCTGAACTCCCCTGAGATCCGCAGTATCGATAGCCGGATCTCCGGCCGCGAGGAGCTGCTCAAAGGGGAACGCCGCCAGCTCGGCATTCCGGACATCGCCGTCATCGGCGGCTTCCAGCACGTGCCCTACGCCGGTGGCGCGGGGGCCGAGGCACCGGCGAGCTCCCCGGGCTTCAATTTCCCCGGCCGCCAAACGTTCACCTGGAACGTAGGCGCGGCTGCCTCTCTCACCCTCTTCGACGGCACGTCCAACTACGCACGCATTCGAAGGACGTTTCGCGAGATCGATCGATTGGAAACCGACCGTGCGGTCATTGCGCAACGCCTCGAACAGGACGTGCGGTCAGCCCTGCATCAGGCAGGTTTTTCCTACGCGAACATCAACCTCACACGCGACGCAGCGGAAGCGTCCGCGCGCAACCTGGAACTGGTCACCGACCTGTATCAACGGGGCGCAGCGGACATCATCCAGCTCGTCGACGCGCAGAACCAAGCGCTCGGCGCGGCGTTGGCGGCCGCGAACGCGCTGTACGACTTCTTGATCGACGCCCTTCGTGTGCAGCGGGCCTCGGGAAGCTTTTCACTCGAGGGGTCACAGGAGGTACGAGACGACTTCCTCCGAAGGCTCGATGCGTTCGCGGCCAAGAGGAGAGCCGCAGGGAACACCGGCCAACCTATTCACGAACCAACGCGAGTCAATCCACGGGAGCACAACTGATGATTCAGAAACCAATCTTTGCCGTGTTGGCCACCGCCTTGGTGCTCGTCGGGTGTGAGGACGAGCCCGAGGAGCCGGAAGTCATTCGGCCTGTTCGGTACGTGGTGGTCGAGGGGCACGACTCGGCGACGCGGCGCACGTTCTCCGGTGTGGCGAAGTCGGGGCAAGAGAGCCGGCTCAGCTTTCAGGTCTCCGGCCAGGTTCTCGAGGTGCCGATCAGCGTCGGTGACAAGGTGAAGAAGGGCGAGACCATCGCCCGCATGGACCCTGCCGACTTCGCGCTCCAGCTTCAGAATGCCCAGGCCTCAGCGGCGCAGTCGCGAGCACAGGAGCGCAACGCCAAGGCCACCTACGAGCGGACCCGCGCATTGTATGAGAATCAGAACGCTTCGCGGCAGGACTTGGATGCGGATCGAACGAGCTATGAGTCCGGCCGCGCGGGGCTCGAGTCGGCCAACCAGCAGATCCGACTGCGACAACGTCAGTTGGGCTACACGCATCTGAGGGCCCCCGAGCCTGGCGTGATCGCGACGGTGGACATCGAGGTCAACGAATACGTGCAAGCAGGCGAGCTCGTCGCCACCCTTCTCGCGGGCGACCAAATCGAAGTCAGCATTCCGGTGCCGGCATCGGTCATCCGTAGCATCGAGCAGGGAGCCGAGGCGAAAGCGCGCTTCAACTCGCTGGACGGCAAAACGTTCAACGGGAAGGTCACCGAAGTCGGCGTGTCGAGCGCAGGCGGTGTCACGACGTTCCCCGTCACGGTGCGTCTCACTGAGGGGCAGGATCAGGTTCGCGCGGGCATGGCCGCTGACGTGACCTTCATATTCGCCTCCCTGAAGGAAGGCCCCAAGTACTCGCTTCCGATAAGCGCAGTCGGGGAGGACCGCGAGGGCCGCTTCGTGTTCATGCTCCAGAACGTGAGCGACGGCCTCGGTATCGTGACTCGTTCGCCGGTCGAGGTGGGCGAGATCCTCTCGGATGGGATCGAGATCCTCAGCGGCGTGAATCCAGGTGACCTCGTCGTCACCGCGGGGGTCAGCCGCATCTACGACGGGCTGCAAGTCCGGGTGCCCACGCAACCTGGCTCTGAGCCCGGCAACGTCGCCGAGGACCAGGCCCCCACCGCGGAAGCCGACGTGGCGCCATGAGCTTGACCAAGTTCGCGCTCGAGCGACGCACGGTCACCGGCACCCTGATCGTCGTCCTGATATTCGCCGGCATCGGTGCGTACTTCGACGCGCCTCGGCAAATGGACCCGGGGTTCATCATCCGTACTGCGATGATCACCACGTACTTCCCCGGCGCAAGCCCCGAGCGAGTCGAACAACTGATCACCGACCCCATCGAAAAAGTCGTCCAAGAGATCCCCGAAATCGACTGGGTCAACAGCGAGAGCCGCACCGGTGTGTCAGTCATCTACGTGAACATCCGCGAGGAGTTCAAAGAGATGCGTCCCATCTGGGACAACCTCAGACGCAAAGTCGACAGCGTCGAGCCCAACTTGCCAGAAGACATCAACGGGCCGTTCGTCGATGACGAGTTCGGCGACGTGTACCCCATCATGTTCAGCATGACGGGTGACGGCTTCTCCTACATGGAGCTCAAGGACATCGCCGACGACCTCCGCGACGAGCTCTTGCGCATCAGATCGGTCGCCAAGGTCGACATCCTAGGCGCGCAGGAGGAGCGTTTGTTCGTCGAGTACAACAACTCCGTCCTGAGCAAGCTTGGGATGACGCCAAAGTTTCTCAAGGATTCCCTCCAGCAGCGCAACATCATCCAACCTGGCGGAGAGATCGACGTCTCCAACGAAACCATCGCCCTCGAGCCCAGCGGCAACTTCAGCTCGGTCGATGAGCTTCGGCGCAACCTAATCCGGCTTCCGCAGACCGACGAGCTCGTCTACCTGGAGGACATCGTCGACATCCATCGAGGCTACGTCGACCCGCCTGAAGCGCTGGTTCGTGCCCAAGGGCGCCCCTCCCTCACCCTCGCAGTCTCCATGGCCGACGGCGGCAACCTCATTGCGCTCGGCGAAGAGCTTCAAGGCTTCTTCAAGATCATCCAAGAGCAGTACCCGCACGGCGTCGAGTTCTACCAAACCTACTTTCAGCCCGCGCGAGTCGAACAGAAGGTGGACGACTTCGTCGAGAGCGTCATGCAGGCCGTCGCGATTGTCCTCGTCGTCATGCTTCTCACCTTGGGTCTCCGCACCGGCTTGGTCGTGGCGACGCTCGTGCCCGTCACGATGACCATCGCGATGTGGGCGATGAGCGTGTTCGATATCCAGCTCGACCAGATGTCGCTGGCGGCGCTCATCATCGCGCTCGGCCTTCTGGTCGACAACGCAATCGTGGTTTCGGAGTCGATCATGGTGCGCATGGCGGCGGGCGAAAGCGGCACGGCCGCGGCGATGGGCGCCACGAACGAGCTCAGAGTGCCCCTGTTGATCGCGTCCCTCACGACCGCAGCCGCCTTCCTCCCCATCCGCCTCGCCGAATCCGCAGTCGGGGAATACACAGGAGTGCTGTTCTCGGTCGTGACGCTCACCCTTCTGATCTCCTGGGTCCTCGCGCTCACCATGATCCCCCTTCTGTGCGTCCGATTCCTAAAGCCGAAGCCTATCAAGGAACCGTTCAACTCGCGCTTCTACCTGTTCTACCGGCGCACCATCCTCGCGATCCTCCGGCATCCGATCCTCAGCATTGCCATCGCGGTCATCGGGTTCTTCGCGGGTATGCAGCTGTTCAAGTTGGTCCCACAGATGTTCTTCCCGACACAAGCGACCAACTTCTTCGTCGCTGAGTTCACGTTCCCGCCCGGCACCTCGATTCGCACGACCGAGAACATGGTCAAAGACATGGGGTCATTCATCGACTCCGAGCTGACGGAAACGGAAGACCGCGCCGGGGTGACTCACCACGCCTCGTTCATCAGCACGACGCCGCCGCGATTCACGCTGGGATACAATCCGAACGCACCGCGCCCCCGCTTCTCGGAGACGATGCTGAGCACCACCAACGCGGAGGTCGTGCCGGAGATCATGAAGCGACTCGAGCACTACGTCACAGAGCGATACCCGGATGTGCGACCTTACGTGCGGCTACTCGGCAACGGCCCGCCAGTGACCAAGCCCATCGAAGTCCGTATCTCCGGCAAAGACGTAGACCGTGCGTTCGAAATCGCCGACACGGTCAAGCAATGGCTCAACGAGCGCGATGACACTCGAAACGTCGGCGACGACTGGGGCCCTCGCGTGAAGAAGATGGTGATCGAGGTGAGCGAGGACCAGGCACGGCGCGCCGGTATCACCAACGAAGACGTCGCGACCTCCTTGCAGACCTTCCTGAGTGGGTACGAAACCACCAAGTACCGTGAAGACGACAAGACCATCCCCGTCGTCTTGAGGTCCGTGGCGGAAGGCCGCCGAAACATCGACCGCCTCGCAACCCTGAGCGTGTTCTCCCAAGACGGAAGCTCTGTACCGCTCACGCAGGTGGCGGCAGGAAGCCTCGAATGGGAAGCGTCTGAGATCCTCCGCCGCGACCGCTACGCGACCATCACCGTCGACAGCGACGTCGTCGCAGGCGTCACCGCGTTCGACGTCATCGCCGAGATGACCCCTTGGCTCGAAGAACAAAAGAAGGAATGGGGTATCGGCTACCGCTACGAGTATGGCGGGGAGGTCGAGGGCTCGGGTAAGGCAAACGCCTCGATTGTCGACAAGCTCCCCATCGCCGGCATGGTCATCCTCATGCTCTTGGTCTGGCAGTTCAACTCCCTCCGTAAGCCCGCCATCGTGCTGGCGACGATTCTTTTCGCACTGGTGGGCGTGGCAATCGGGCTCGTCACGATCGACAGCCTTGGCCTACCCGGCGGCTATTTCGGCTTCATGACCTTGCTAGGCATCGTCTCGTTGTCAGGCATCGTGATCAACAACGGCATCGTCCTCATCGACCGCATCGACATCGAGCAATCCGAGAACGGCCTAAGCCCACCCCACGCCGTCATCCAAGCCGCCCAACAACGGTTCCGCCCCATCATGCTCACAACAGCAACCACCATCGCCAGCCTCCTCCCGCTCTACCTAGGCGGCGAAGCCATGTGGCTCCCCCTAGCCATCGCCATCATGTTCGGCCTAGCCTTCTCAACAATGCTCACCCTAGGCTTCGTCCCCCTCATGTACTCCCTCTTCTACCGAGTAAGCTTCAAAGACTTCGTCTACCCCGACTAACCCCCAACAAAGGAACAAAAGGGGTCAGACCCCTTTTTCAAAGGGCTAACTCGGAGCGCACGGAACCTTCATCCCGGAGGGGTTATCGTGCTAGACACGCGGCAACATGCGCCCGTAGCTCAGCTGGATAGAGCGGCGGCCTTCTAAGCCGATGGTCGGGGGTTCGAGTCCCTCCGGGCGCGCCAGGTTTCTCGGATGGATCTGTGCTTGTCGGACAATCCGGGAATAGGCGCTGTTACTGAAGCTGCTACTTTTTGCCCGGAAGCGCAGCTAGGGTAGCCGCGGGTCTTGCCGGTGGTCGCGACCCGCGAGGGTATCGATTGATGCCTCGATCGAGTAGAACTGCTTTGCTCATGACCGACTTCAAACCGAAGTTCGCTATCGGGCAGCTCGTTCATCATCGGCTGTCCGACTACCGCGGAGTTGTCGTCGACATCGATGCGACGTTTCAGCTCAGCGAGGCGTGGTACGACCAAGTCGCGAAGAGTCGCCCTCCCAAAGACGCGCC
>CAXMRN010000099.1:0-9483 GCA_964195565.1 uncultured Polyangiaceae bacterium
GTGTCAGCGCCAGCGCCAGTGTCGGTGCCAGCGTCTGTGCCAGGGCCGCTGTCCCCGCCGCGCAGCAGGGAAATCGCGTCCCGAATTCGGGAGCCCAGGGCTCTCGTCTCCCCGTCGCCGTTCTGAAGCGAGCGAACACTCGCGCCTTCGATCTCGAACTCTCGAAGCTTCCAGGCGCCGGCATTGCGCGAGAGCGTGAGCTTGGACACGCCGAAGGTTGCGTGGTCTGAGTCCTTCTCGCCGAGCAGCGTGTTCAGCACGCCGGCACGCAGATCCTCGCCGTCCTTGTGCAGGCTCACGCCGGTCATCGACACCAACGGCCCATCCGAATCCACTACGCGAACCGTGAGGTCATCGACGGCATATGTCCGGGCGCGACCGGAGGTCTCGGGTGAAACCTGTGCTGCGCCTGTCGCTGCGCCTGTCGCTGCGCCGGTGGTGCGACCGGGTAACTCCGCGATCGATTCGTCGAATCCCTCGTGCGTCAAGTCAGCGGTCACCTCGATACCTCGGGCAGATACCGCGCGAACCGATTTCGCGCCTCGGAAGATCGCGCCGAGGAGGCTCATCCGTGCATCGACCTGGTCGACGCGAATGACGAAGCCGCCGTGCCGGCCCCGCATCTCGACGCCAACGAGCTCGACACCACCCAACACGAGCCGGGCCTGATCGATGTGTGCGTCGACCCCGAGACGGTCCCCGATCAGGGTGGACGCGCGCGACGCCGGGAGGGGCGCACCCCAAAGGAAGAGCGTCATCATGAGCGAGAACGCGACGAGAACCGCGACCACCCATACGCGCCGCTCGCTGAGGAACCGCAGCATCGAAGCGGGATTATGCCGTGTCTAAAACGCGAAGCCTAATAAAGTTTCCGACTGTCGATCTGGATCGTCACAGGCCCGTCCACCGTGGATCGGACCAGCATCGAGGCGCGAAACGTACCGGTCTCGGCGGGCAGCCCTTTGCTCCTCAAGGCCGCGACTACCTCCAAGTAGAGGTGCTCAGCCTCTTGGGGCTCCGCGGCGCCATCAAACGACGGCCGCCGGCCGCGCCGCACATCCCCGAACAGCGTGAACTGCGAGACGACCAGGACCGCACCACCGATATCCGATACGGATAAGGACATGCGACCGTCGTCGTTCGGGAAGACGCGGAGCCCGGCGATCTTGTCGACGGTGTATTGCAGGTCCTTGGCGTTGTCGCCTTTCGCCGCGCCCAAATACACCAAGAGTCCGCGCTCGATCGCCCCGACCAGCTCGCCGTCCACCGTGACGCTCGCTTCGTGGACCCGCTGTATCACCGTGCGCATGCAGTGTTGCGTAGCACAGGCCGAATCGTCTTGCCCGAACGAGGCGATGTTCAATACTCTGCGACGATGAAACCGGTGGTGGGTCTGACGGGTGGGATCGCGTGCGGAAAGACCACCGTGGCGAAGATGTTCGGCGACCTCGGCGTTCCGGTGATCGACGCGGACCAGCTCGCACGCGACGTCGTAGAGCCCGGGACACCCGGCTTGGAGCAAATCGTACGCGAGTTCGGTAACGGCGTGCTCGATAAAGGTGGCCACCTTGATCGCAAGAAGGTCGGCGACTTGGTGTTCGGCGACGAGGCGGCGCGTCAGACACTCAACGCGATCATGCATCCGCTGATCGGGGCCGCGGGCGCGAAGCATATGCTCGCCCACCAGGACGACCCCGCTCCCTATCTGCTCTACGAGGCCGCACTGCTCGTAGAAACCGGCACGTACAAGTCGTTTTCCGCACTAATTGTAGTGAGCGCGGAGGAATCGCTGCAGCGGCTCCGGCTGATTGCGCGGGACGGTTTTAACGCAACAGAGGCCAATGCACGGATCGCGTCGCAGCTGCCTCTCGCTCGAAAGGTCGCCGTGGCCGACCACGTCGTCACCAACAATGGCGACATCGAGGGGACGCGGCGTCAAGTCGGTGAGGTTCATGAACAATTGATGACACAGTTCGCATCAGAGGAGTCGAAGTAGTGGGCACGTTGGTACGATCGGTCTTGGTCACGGGCTTCCCGGAGCGGCAACCTGCCGTGCACTTGGTCCGCGAGCTCGCCACCCAGGATGAACTCTCGGTATGTTGCTTGGTGAGCGAGAGCCATCAGGAACACGCGCTGGAACTCCTGGACGCACTTCCGGCATCGGCGAGGGAGCGGGTGTCGCTGTGGGTCGGGAACCCGCGTTCGATGGACCTTGGGTTGAGTGGCGAAGAGTTCGCGGCGCTCGCCGAACGAGTCGAGGTCATCCACCACTGCGCATCGATCACGGACCCGGCGGGTACGCCAGAAGAAGCCAAGGGCAATGTTCGCGCCATCACCGAGGTCTTGGAGTTTGCGGAGGCTGCGCCGAGGGTGACGCGCCTCGTCTGCTGGTCGAGCGCGACTGTGTCCGGCAACCGAGAGGGCTTCGTCAAAGAGACTGACCTCGACCGCGCGGCCGGCTTTCGCAACCCCATCGAGGAGTCGCTCTATCAAATGGAGCGCATGCTCCAAGAATCAGCCAACGAGCTTCCGATCGTCGTCCTTCGGCCAGGTCTCATGGTGGGGGACTCAACCACGGGCGAGGCAGCGAATCTGAACGGCCTGTACCTTCTGATCCGCTTCCTCCAGAGCGCGCCGGAGGACTACCGCATTCCAACGCCAAGCCGAACCGGCGTCCGAATCAGCGCGGTCCCCGTCGACTATGCAGTGAGAGCCGCGCTTCACATCGCAGCGGACGACAGCTCGGTGGGACGCACTTTCCACATCGTCGACCCAAAGCCGGTCACGCTCCAGCATGCCCTCCAGCTCTTCGCCGAGGCCACCGGACGCCCGGCTCCGCGAGAGCACGATCCGCTCAACCTCGCCACAGCGCTCATGCGGGCGCCAGGCCTGCAACGCTTCCGAAACACCACCCGAGCCTTCCTCGACCAGCTCAAGACCGACGTCATCTACGACGACCGCAACACCCGCGAACTGCTGGCGGAAACCCGCATCCAATGCCCAGCCCTAGAAACCTACGTCGACACAATGGTGGCAAGGGCCCAACAGGACTAGCCACCGGAGGCTCCAACCGCAAAACCGCGGCTGCGGTCCGCGGGTTGCGGATCGCGGAGCGGCGAAGAGCTACGAGCCGGCTAGGGTCATGGAGGAGACGCGGAATGTTGGGGAGGCTATTGCGGTGCGTTGATCTAGGTCGTTGGCTACGGCGTCTATGCGTTGGAGTAGCTGATCTAGGTTGAGGGAGATCGTTACCTCTGAGACTGGGTGGGAGAGTTCGCCGTCCTCGATCAGGAAGCCTGAGGCGCCTCGGCTGAAGTCGCCGGTGACCGCGTTGAAGCCGAAGCCCATCATGCCGGTGACGTAGAGGCCGTGTTTGGTTTGCGCTACGAGCTCGTCTCGCGACGGGGTGTTGGCCTTCAAGATCAGGTTGCTGGTCGAAGGTGAGATCCCGCCCGCCGACGAGCGGGAGGCACTCCCGGTGCTACTCAGCTCGAGCTTTCGCGCGCTGTAGCTGTCCATGAGGTATGTCTTGAGCACGCCTCCTTCGACGACCACGTTTGGGCGTGACAGCAGCCCTTCCCCGTCGAATGCACGGGAACCTGGCGCTCTCGGTAGCAGTGGGTCGTCGAGGATGTCGACGAGATCGCTTGCGACACGGGTGCCGACGCGGTCGACCAAATAGGAGCTTTTCCTCCAGATCGCCCCACCGAGAACGCATCCGGCAAAGAGCCCCAAGATGGAACGTGCGGCGTCTTTGTCGAAGATGACCGGCAGCTCTTGGGTGGGGAGTTTCCTCGCGCCAAGTTGAGCGATCGTGCGGCGCGCTGCTTCCTTGCCCACAGCCTCGCTGCCCTCGAGGTCGGCGTAGTACCGGGACGCCGACCAGTGGTAGCCGCTTCGCTTCTTGCCATCGTCGTCGTCCGCCACCGGGTTGACCACGATAGAGGCATAGGTGCCGTGATCGCTGCCTGCGAACCCACCGCTGGTCACCAGCGCGCTGACGCCCCGAGCCCGGGTGAACGAGGCGCCTTCGCTGTTCGTGATGCGCGAATCGAAATCAAAGGCCGCACGCTCTCCCTGGAGCGCACGCGAAAGAGCCTCGTCGGCGGAGATCTGGCTGACGCCCTCGTCGAACGTCTCTAAGTCCGCCCACTGCGACGGGGACGAAAGCTCCGAGGGGTCGGGGGGGCCAGCGAATTCGTCTGACTCGCTGAGCCGCGCCAGCTCGAGTGCATCCTCGATCAACGTCCGTTGGCCCGCTTCGCTCAGGTCGCTCGTATAGGTCGACGACACGCGCTGACCGACCATCACCCGCAAACCTAGGGCCCGCGAGCCTGCCTCTTCGACCAGCTCCGGCTCGCCCATGCGCACCTTCACCGAGAGATGAGACCCACTCTGCACCCCGGCCTCAGCCACATCGGCGCCGCCTTCGATGGCGCGCTCGACGACCGAGCGCCCGAGGTCGACCAATGCTTGGGCCTCTGCCTCCGGCTTGCTCATCCGCCAGCCACCTGCGTGCCGCCAACGGTCATCGAGGCGATCTTGATCGTGGGGCAACCGACGCCAACTGGGACCGATTGCCCCTCCTTGCCACAGGTCCAAATCCCATCCGACACTTCGAAGTCGTGGCCCAACATGACGACGTTGCGCATCGCATCAGGGCCGTTGCCGATGAGGTTCACGCCCTTGAGGGGCGCGGTGACTTTTCCGTCTTCGATCAGATAGCCCTCCGTCAAAGAGAACACGAAATCACCATTAGAGATGTCGACCTGCCCTCCGCCGAACTTCTTCGCGTAGACCCCGCGGCTCACGCTGCGAATGATGTCCTCCGGCGCGTCTTGGCCACCGAGGAGCATGGTGTTGGTCATCCGGGGCATCGGGTGCGAGCGGAAGCTCTGTCTGCGGCCATGCCCATCGGGGGTCGCTCCGAAGAAATCTGCGCTGTGTCGATCCTGCATGTAGCCCTTCAGAATGCCCCCCTCGATGAGGACGGAGCGAGTCGGGAGCTGCCCTTCGTCATCGACATTGATCGAGCCGCGAGAGCCTTCGAGCGACGCGTCATCGACGACGGTGCACAACGCGCTCGCGACCTCCTCGCCCACGCGGCCGGAGTAGTTGCTCGTCTCCTTGCGGTTGAAGTCGGCTTCGAGACCGTGGCCGACGGCCTCATGCAAGAGGATTCCGCTATCACCGGGGGCCAGGACCACGTCCATCTCCCCGGCGGGCGCCTCCCGCGCATCGAGCATCACCAATGCCTGCTGGACGGCCTGCTCGGCGTGCCATTCGGGCGTCTGACCGTCGAAGTAGTCCAGCCCCATCCGGCCGCCACCTCCTGAAGAGCCCGACTGACGGTTCCCCACGTCCTCCGCAATCACGCGGACCCCAAAGCGAATCAGCGGCTGACGGTCGTGGGCCATGTGCCCAAGGCTGTTCGCGATCAGCACCTCGCGAATGCTTTCGACAAACGAAGCATCGACGCGAACAACGCGCGGGTCGGACGCACGCGCTGCCCGGTCCGCGCGCTCTAGGATCGCCTTTTTGGCCTCGCCGTCGACCTCGAACGACTCCACCGAGACTGGATAGCGGCTCGGTGTGTCGCGCATCGACACCTCGAGCGGCGCCACCGGTCTACCACCGGCCGCGATCTGCGCGGCGGTGTCGGCCGCCTGCTTCATCGCATCGAACGAGAAATCTTCACAATAGGCGTACCCGGTCGCGTCACCCTTCATGACTCGGACGCCGAGCCCCATCGACACGGCGCGCCGCGCAGACTTGAGAATCTGCTCGTCGTAGGCGTAGCTCCCACTCACCGAGTATTCGAAAAACAGGTCGGCGTAGTCACCGCCTTTTTCGAGGGCGATACGCAAGAGGCGGTCGGCGATGTCCGCATCGACGGTGTGTGACCCCTGCGCGGCGAATGGTGCATGGTAGCGGCCTGTCATCAGCTGCTGCGCACTCTAGAGCGCAGGTGCGTCAATGGCCACTTCTATTGGCTCAAGAAGCCAATTACGGTGTCGATGATGCGCTTCTGCCGGGCAGGCCCGAGGCCCGCGAAGATCGGCAGTGCCAGAACCTCGTGACTCGCCTTCTCCGACACGGGAAGCGAACCCGCGGCGTATCCGAGATGCGCGAAACACTCCTGCCGATGAAGCGGCACCGGGTAGTAAATCGCGGTCGCGATGTTTGCGCCTTGCAGGTGCGCCTGCAACTCGTCGCGACGCGGCGTCCGAAGAACGTACTGATTGTAGATGTGACCTTCGAAGCGGCGCGCCGGCGGCTGAAGCAGGCTCTGACCCAAACCAGCGGCCGAAAACGCTGCGTCGTATCGCGACGCGTTCTCGCGACGGCGTGATGTCCACCCCTCGAGCTCGGGAAGCTTGACGCGCAAGAGCGCGGCCTGGAGCGCGTCGATACGGAAGTTCCCGCCGATCACCGAATGGTAGTACTTGGGGCTGCTCCCGTGCGCGCGCATGATGCGAGCCTTGTCCGCAAGCGCGGCGTCGCTCGTGGTCACCAGGCCTCCGTCCCCAAACCCGCCCAGATTCTTCGAGGGGAAGAAAGAGAAACAACCGTACGCCCCGAGGCTACCGACAGGCCCCATCGGGCTTCTCGTTCCGATAGCCTGTGCCGCGTCCTCGATGATCGGCAAGCTGTGCTTGTTCGCGACGGCCGAAAGAGCTTCCATGTCGCAGGCTTGCCCGAACAGGTGGACAGGGAGAATCGCGCGCGTTCGATTCGTGACCGCGGCCGCGACCTGCTCGACGTCGATGTTGAACGTGTCGGGCCGAATGTCGACGAAAACAGGGGTAGCCCCGACGCGCGCAATACATCCCGCCGTGGCGAAAAACGTAAACGGCGTCGTGATCACCTCGTGACCCGGACCGACCCCAAGGGCCATCAATGCGACCATCAACGCATCTGTGCCGCTCGACACGCCGACCGCGTGCTCGGCCCCGATGTACTCGGCCACCTCGCGCTCGAACGCAACGACCTCCGGACCAAGGATGTACCGGCCGGATCGGATGACGTCGGCGGCCTTCTCAGTTAGCCGATCGATCAACGGCCCGTTCTGGGCCGCGACGTCCAACATTGGAATTGCTTCTTCACTCACCGCTTTTCACCCACCGGCAGTCACCCGCCGTCAACTGATGCTCGTCGCCGCATCGGCCACAGACGCCGTCGCCAGGAAGCACCTCCCCGCAGCGGCACGCCCAAGCGATGCGGCGTGCAGGATTGCCAACCATGACCGCGTGGGCGGGAACGTCTTTGGTGACGACGCTGCCAGCCCCGATCAACGCGTACTCGCCGAGCGAATGTCCACAAACGATGGTCGCATTGGCGCCGACAGTCACACCACGTCCCACCGGCGTGGGCGCGTACTGGTCTTTGCGCTCGACGTGGGCGCGTGGCGTGAGCACGTTGGTGAACACGCAGCTCGGCCCGAGAAAGACGTCGGCGGCGATCGTCACACCCGCGTACACCGACACGTTGTTTTGGATCTTCACCCCATCACCGATCTCGACGCCCGTTCCAATGAAGACGTTCTGCCCGAGGACGCATCGCTCACCGATGGTGGCCCCGCTCGAAACGTGTGTGAAATGCCAGACACGTGACCCTGCGCCTACGTGCGCTCCGTCATCGACGACTGCCGTCTCGTGGATATGAGCTGCGCTCATCAGCGCCCTCCGGAGAGCTCGATCCGCGCGCCCCCCTGCGCCAGTGAGGCGGAGCCGCCTTCGAGCGCCCTAACGACGTGCAACCCGGACTCCCCGTCGGCGATGGGCGCCTTGCGGCTGCGAACGGCGTCGAGAAACGCCATACACTCGCGACGGAGCGGCTCGGCCATCTTGAGCGCGGGAATGAGGATGTCGCCGGTGCGAATCCGGACGCCCTCTTCGTAGCTGAGAGTCGCCGGGGGCTCGACGCCCTTGTCGAACACGGCCAGCTTCTGATCAGGGGACGTGTCGTCGAACACCGCCATCTTTCGGTCACCGACCACGGTCAGCTTTCGCGTCTTGTGAGGATCGAGCCAGCTCACGTGAACATGCGCCATGCGGCCGCCCGGATAGTGGAGCGTCGCAAACACCACGTCTTCGATGCCGCGCTCCGACTGCAAGTACGAAGAGCCGGTTGCGCTCACCGCTTCAGGCGATGAGCCCAAGATATAGTTGGCGACGGAAATGTCGTGTGGGGCAAGCGACCACCACGCGTTCTCGTCCCTGCGGACAACGCCGAGGTTGACGCGTTGGGCATAGACGTACAGGACGTCGCCGAGCTCGCCGTCATCGACGAGACCCTTCAAGCGCTCGACGGCGGGATGATAGAGAAGCAGATGACCGACCATGAGGATCTGGCTGCCCTGTTCGGCGAGCGCACAGAGGGTCGCGGCCTGCTCTCCCGAGAGACACAGCGGCTTTTCGACAAAGACGTCTTTGCCCGCGCGCAAGGCAGCTTCAGCCACCTCAAAATGGGAAGGAGCGTGGGTGACCACCACGATCGCCGCCACCAAGGGGTCGTCGAGCACGACCTGCAGGTCCGCTACGGCTGCCACACTCGGGTAGAGCGCGGTCATGGCGCTGCGGATGCCCTCGTCGCGATCGCACACGTATCGAAGGTCGGCCTCCGGGATGGCCGAGTAGTTGCGAACGTGGTTCTTGCCCCAACCGCCCGCCCCGATGACGGCAATTCCCACTGGTTCTGATCGATTCACGCAGCCCCCCAGCTCATCGGGCCAGCTTAGCAGGAGGGGCGGTTTTACTCGAAACTTGTGCGGGAACCGGGAGGTTAGCGAAGCATGGCGCGGCACTCGGATACGTACCGGCCCTTGCCGAGCTTCACGCAGTTTTGATACGCGTGAGTCGCTCCCTGGCGATCGCCTCGTATCTGCCGGGCCGCTCCCAAGGTGACCCACGCGAGCGCATTCTCGGCGTCAACCGCCGTTGCCCGCTGCGCCAGTTCGATGGCCTCGCGGGTGTGGTTTCGCGCCAGCATCAGACGGGCGAGCTCCGCCAAAGCCGGGCTACCCCCGGGATTGAGCTCGATCGCGCGCTGGTAAGCCGCCGACGCCCGCGAACCTCGTTTGAGTCGACGAGCAAGGGCCAGCTGCGCCTCGTAAGTGTCGACGGCTCCGGTCTCGGCGTAGATCGCGTCGGGGTTCGGGGTGGGTGCCGGGTCAGCGGCGGCAGTGTCACTGCCAGTGCCAGTGTCACTGCCAGTGTCAGTGCCAGCGCCAGCGCCAGCGCCAGCGCCAGTGTCAGCGGCAGTGTCAGTGCCAGCGGCAGTGTTTGCGGCAGGGCCTGTGTCGGTGTCCGTGGCCGTGAGCGTGCCGGTGTCGGCGAAGGTACCGGTCTCTCTTGGCCCTGGTGAGATCCAGTACGCGACGGCTGCCACGCCGCACCCGATCGCCAACACCAATAGGGCCCATGGCAACATGGTTGGTTTCGCAGGCTGCTTGGGCGCGATGGAACTCGTCCGTACGGCGCG
>CAXMRN010000100.1:0-7578 GCA_964195565.1 uncultured Polyangiaceae bacterium
ACCGGCGCCCTCAGTGGGGGCGATCTCTACGGGTTGCTCGACTCGATTGCGTACCTCGGGCTGATCGGGTTGCTGCCCGACGACGAGACCGGCGTCAGCCACGACGCGCATTTTTCTCTACTATCGATGGCGCCTCTCGGCAGTGAGGTCGAGATTCGGAGTGTGGTTCAAAAGCGAGGGCGGAGTGTGGCATTCATTCGCGTTGAAGCTTTCGTGTTGGGCAGCGGCGAGCCCAAGCTGCTGGCGCTCGCGACGGTCACCAAGTCGATCATCTCGATGAAGCGACGCCTTCGACACAAACCCGCCGAGTAGCCGAGCTGCGTCAGGCGGTTCGCGTCTTCCAGCCGGCCCGCTCGGCGCGCTGTCGGCAGAGCTCTTCGACCGCGTATGGTACGACCTCGGACGCGGGGCGCATGGCGCGCGTCCGGGCCGCCAGCTCGTCTCGCGGTTTGTCGAGCTCCGCTTCGAAGCGTTGGACGAGTTCGGGGCTGCATTGCTCGAAGCTTGCGGCGATTCCGATGCCGGCTGCTTCGACGAGGTTCGCGTTCATTTGGTGCTCGCCGTCGTCTCCACGATGAAGTGCAAGCATGGGGATACCGAGCATGGCGCATTCGGCGGGTAGGTGATTGCCGGCCGAGCCGACCACAGCGCGGCATCGCCCGAGCGCGTCGGCGAACGCCTGTACGTTCGAGGCGTGTAGCTCGACCCCCTTCGGGACGTCGCGCGGCTCCCCGAAGAGCACCACGCGGTGGCCGCGACGGGTGAGTTGCCTGAGCGCGGCCGTCCCATTGCCGTCGCGGAAATACGCGAGCAGGAAGTCTTCGCGAGTCGACGCCGACTGTATCCCGGCGCGCAAATCCGGGCGCGCGACATAGGTGCCCGGGGTGCGTGGTCTCACCGGAGCGAAGTGAACCGCCACTCTTCGAGCAGCCGGCCACGACGAGCTCGCGACGTTGGCGACCTCACGGAGGTGCTTGTGAACCGGCAGCGACGAATTGAGGTGCGTGTGACGGAAGATCAGACCGTGCCCAACGGCCACCACTGGGATCCCGAGCGACCGCGCGGCGTTGACCGAGGGCCCATCGCCGTCGCTGACGACCAGATCGGGAGACCAGCGCTTGAGTCGTTCGCGGTCGCCTCGAAAGCGAAGCCGGAACGAGCCAAGCATGCCTCTGCCAGGCATACAGGGCAGCAGGGGCTCTGCGCAGGGGACGTCACTCAGCACATCCCAGGCCTCGCCGGCGCAGAACAATCGTACTTCGTCGCTCTGCCTCAAACCGCCTAGGACCGCTCGGGTACGGATGGCGTGCCCCTTGCCGCGGCCGTGTACGAAGTATGCGATGCGAATCATGTCGGCTGTTCAAGCGTACGAGCGTGTAGCGCGTCCGTAACGGGTGGAGGGGCTAGGGCGCCAAGTTGACGACAAGACTACAAATTTCCGGTTTCGAGGGAGGAGGCTGTAGGGTTGGCCCGCTTTTCGCAAGTAGCGGGTTTGGAGCGGACGAGCTGTCTCCGAAACCCCCAGAAAAACCCAAGAACACCACGAATTCGGCGGTGAGAAGGGCTCCATCTGATGGGCTGTAGTCATCGAACAACAGCTTTTTTCACAGGGTGTGAATCTGATTCACGGTTGACAGTCTCACGAGTGAAACACACGGAGGGCCTTGCATGTATTCGCATGAGCGACGATGGCTACGCCGATTGGCGATTCTAAACGACTACGTACGGATTCCGTACGCGAATGGGTCGTCTTACGCATCGCAGTTTCTTTTTCGCGAAATGTCAGCCCGTGGGCACGAAGTCACGATCGTCGGCCCCGACGACCCGAACGCCATGCCGAGCGAACTTCCGCCCCGGCACATCTCGCTGCCGAGCATCCCGCTTCGCAACCATCCGGGCTTCTACCTCGCGATGCCGTCCAGGTCGTCGCTCGAGGCCCTGAAGGACGCCAACTTCGACATGATGCTCGCGCAGAGCCCGAGCGGCCTGCTCTTCGCCGGCGGTTGGCTCCGCCAGCAGCACGGCGTGCCGCTGGTCAGCGTCAACACGGTCCACATGCCGAGCGTCTACAACGTCATGCTGCCTGACGCGCTCAACCACGTCCCGTCGGTCAACCGCCTCTTCGAGGAGCGGGTGATGCCCTGGGTCGAGTCGAACACGACCGATGCCTACAACGCGGGCGACGCTCTGGTGTGCTTGAGTCCCGGTCTCAAGCGGTACTGGCAGGAGCGTGGCGTCGAGGTACCGATTCACGTCATCCCGCGCGCCATCGAAAAGCGAATCTTCGACGAGACCGGTCAGGACGACCCGTTCGCACCCGAGACCAAACCGGGGTCGCGACTCCTCGTCGTGTGTCGGCACGCACGCGAGAAAGAGGTCGACCGTCTCCTTCGCATCTTTGCGCAGTACGTGTACCCGCGGGTCGAGGGCGCAACGCTTACGCTCGTGGGCGACGGTCCCGAGAGCGAGGCGCTCAAGGACCTCACCAAGGAGCTTGGCATCGACCATCGCACCTTCTTCGTCGGCGAGCAGGGCTTGCAGCAGATGCCAGCGTGGTTCCGCCGCGCCGATCTCTTTGTCTACACGTCTCTTTCGGAGACCTACGGACAGGTCATCAGCGAAGCACTCTGGTGCGGGCTTCCGGTCGTCGCGATGGACGATGGCATGGGCGTCGCCGGTCAGGTCACCGATGGCCAAGATGGCTTCCTCGTCGATCCCAAGGCCGAGGACGGTGACCGTGAGTTTGGCGGGCACGTCGAGCTGCTTCTCACCAAGGTGGCGCTCCGCGATCAGATGTCGGTGCAGGCCACCCGCAATGCCAAGCACCGCTCCGACCCCGAGGCATGCGTCAAGCGCTACCTCGAGGTCTTCGAGGTCGCCAAGGACCACGCCGCTCGCAACCCGGGTGGCTCACAGCTTGTCGCGTACCGGAGCCTTGCCCGTTGGGCGGGGATGCACTCCACGGCGGCGGCGATGGGCCTCATGCGAAAGCCGGCCGAGCTCAACCGCAACCACGCGGCGACGGGCACCTGGACGTTCTCCGCGGCGTCCTAGCCCGGCTTCTTAGCGCGCTTGTCAGAGCGGTTATTCCGCAGTCAGTAGCTCGACGTCCGCTTCGGACGGAATCGTGGCCGGCGGGGGAGGCATGGTCGGCCGTCCCCGGAGGCGGGCGAAGAAGTTGCCTGCGTTGCGCCGGGCGTCCTCGAGGATGAGATAGCTGCAGGGCACGATGAGCAGCATGATCATCGTGGCGGCCAACACGCCGAACCCGAGCGACACGGCCATCGGAACTAGGAAGCGAGCCTGGACCGAGGTTTCGACGATCATGGGCGCAAGGCCGAAGAACGTCGTCAGTGAGGTGAGCAGGATAGGGCGAAAGCGTCTCGCGCCCCCTGCGACGATCGCCTCCCACGTGCTCATGCCTTCCTCGCGGTAGCGATTGATCGACACGATGAGAATGAGCGAGTCGTTCACGACGACGCCCGACAGGGCGATCAATCCCATCATGCTCATCAGACTGAGCGAGAAGCCCATCACCACGTGGCCCCAGACCGCGCCCACCATGCCGAACGGGATAGCGGACATGACGAGGATAGGCTGCGTGTAGCTGTGGAAGGCGACCGCGAGCATCGAGAACATGACGATCAGCGCCAAGAGGAACCCTACGCCGAGTGCGCCCATGGTCTCGGCCTGACGCTCCTGTTCCCCGCCGAAGCTGTACGAGAGCCCGGGGATGTCGGCGAGCAACTGTGGGAGCTCGCGCTCGCGGATCTGCCCGTTGATTTCGTTCGAGTTCGCGTCTTCGTCGGCGACGTCGGCGGTCACGCTGATGTTGCGGCGGCCGTCGGTTCGCGTGATCACGGTGTAGGCCTGTCCACGAGTGACGACCGCAGCCTGCGACAGCGGCATCTCGCCTCCCATGGGGGTGCGGACGATGAGCTCTTCGACGTTGTACAACGAGCGTCGCTCTTCGAGGGGAAGCCGGACGTAGACGCGGACCTCGTCGCGGCCGCGTTGCTGACGCACGGCCTCGGCGCCGAAGAAGCTAGCTCGGACCTGCCGGGCTAGATCGAACTCGGTGAGGCCTTGGGAGAGGGCGGCGTCGGTGAGACGAAAGTCGAGTTGGTCTTTGCCCTTCGTCACGCCGCTGTCGATGTCGCGAAGACCGGCGTACGAACCGATTTCGGTTGCCAAGCGCTCCGCTGCCGCCTCGAGGGTGGTCACGTCGTCGTGAATCAACTGAATGTCGATGGGCTTGCCGGGCTCTACGCCGACTTCATAGGAAAAGGTGAGCGATTCGGCGCCAGGGATCTCCCCGATTTCGTCGCGCCAGCGTTGAACGAATTGCTGCGTGGTGAGTCCGCGCTCGCCGGCGTCGACCAGGTACATCATCACGGTGCCGTAGTGGCTGCCGTCCTTCCCGAGTGTCCCTTCTGGAGTCGGCTCGATGGTGGTCATCGCGCCGACCTCTTCGTACAGGCCTCGCGAAATGGTCGTTCCTTCGAGCTTGGCGTCTTCGGTGTCGACGATCGACTGCGCGACGGCTGCGATCCGGTCGGAGATCCGCTCGGTTTCGGATACAGGCGTTCCGACCGGCATCTTCAGGTGGGCCGTGATCATGTCGCCCTCGACCTTGGGCAGGAACGTGAACGGAATTCGTCCGGCGACGTAGCCCATGGTGCCGATCAGCAAGGCGACACCTGCCGCGATGGTGAAGTACCGCCAGCGAAGCGCCTTGTTCAGGAGCGGTACGTAGGTGTACTGAATGTGGTGCTGCAACCAGTGCGCCATGTTGAGCTTCTCGACGGCGCGCATGACCCAGAGGTACGGCGACAGGACGATGCGAAGCCACCAAGGCATTGGGTGCGAAAGGTGGGCGGGGAGGATGAGAAGCGACTCGACGAGCGAGATCAGCAAGACGGCAATGACGACGATGGGGATGACGCGGAAGAACTTCCCCATCGGCCCTGGTACGAAAAGCATCGGGGCAAAGGCGACACAGCTCGTCAGGATCGCGAAGATGACGGGTTGGGCGACCTCTTTGGTGCCACCGATGGCTGCCTCTAGCCGCCCCTTGCCGTCCTGTCTTTGTTTGTAGATCGCTTCGCCGACGACAATCGCGTCGTCGACGACCATTCCCAACGTGATGATGAACGCGAAAAGCGAGATCATGTTGATCGACACGTCGCTCGCCGGGAAGAAGAGAAGCGAGCCGGCAAAGGAGATCGGGATACCGAGCGTGACCCAAAACGCGAGACGGGCTTCGAGAAACAGCCCGAGGGTCAGCAGGACGAGCAGCAGACCGATACGGGCGTTGCCGATCAGGAGCGACAGGCGGCCCTCGTACATTTCGGCAGTGTCGAGCCATTGGGCAGCGTGTAGGCCTTGGGGCAAGGTCTGCTGAAGGCTCGCGACGTACTCCTTGGCGGCGGCGGAGACGGTGAGCGGGGTCTCGTCGCCAACGCGGAACACATTGAGCATCACGGCGCGCTTGCCGTTGTAGGTGGCCTCTTTGTCGATTTCGCGGAAGCCGTCTCGGACGTTGGCAACGTCGCGAACGCGCACCTGAGAGCCATCGGGCTGGCTCAAAAGGATGATGTTGCCGAACTCGCTGCCGCTATCGCGGCGTTCGGTCGTACGAAGCAAGACCTCACCAGCCTGTGTCTTCACGCCTCCGCCGGGCAGCTCCACCGATGCCGCGCGCACACGAGCGGCGACTTCGTCGAGGGTCAGGCCGTGCTTGCGAAGCTGCGCCTGCGGGACCTCGATGCTGATCTCGAGCGGCCGAATACCGGACAGCTCGACGTAGGTGATGCGCGCGTCTTGGAGTAGGGCCCGGCGGCTGTCTTCGGCCACCGACCGCAGCGTCGCCTCGTCGACGTCGCCATAGAGCACGAGCGAGATGACCTGTTGCCGGTTCGACAAGAGGCTGACCGTCGGGCGCTCCGCGTCCTCAGGGAACGAGGTGATGCGGTCGATGGCGCTCTTGATGTCGTTGAGGGCGCGGTCCTGCTCGGTGTTGAGCAACAACTCGACGAACGTGGCGGCTTGTCCCTCCGTGGCGGAGGAGGTGACCTTTTTGACGCCGTCAATGCCGCGGACCGCCTCTTCGACCGCGAGTACGACAGCTTGCTCGACCTCCGCTGGGCTCGCGCCCGGGTAGGTTACGTTGACCGCGACGATATCGAGCTCGACCTCCGGGAACACCTCCTGCTTGATTCCCGATGCCAGGGTGACGAGGCCCCCGACGATCAGGATCAGCATCAAGACATTCGACGCCACGGGGTTCTTCGCCATCCAGGCGAGGGGCCCGTGTTCCTTCTCCGGATCGAAGTCGTTCGCAGCGGTCATGGCGTGGCTTGGGCTGCCGGCTCGCTTGGATCGGCGGCCGGCGCGTTGGGCGTGGAGGCTGCCGTGCGCAGGAGCATGTTGGGCACCGGCGTAGCGATTCGGCTCGTGATGACTCGGTCGTCCGCCGAGAGGCCGCCGGTGATGAGAACGGCGTCCGGCTCGGTCCAGGCGATTTGGACGTCACGGATCTCGAGCAGGTCATGATCGTTCATCACGTAGACGCTTCGTCCGTTTCGGAGGGCGACTCTTGGGAGGCGGATCGCGTTGTCGATGGGTTGGGCGCCGATCGCGACGTCGACGAAGGAGCCGAGCAGGAGTGGCAGGTCGCCGCGCTTGCCGAGTGGGTTTTCGATGCTGACCAATAGGCGCGCCATGGCGCCGCCTGGATCGAGGTCTGGCAGATGTCGGATGACTTCTCCGGGCCGCTCGATGGTCTCCTGGCCGACGTGCTGAATGATCCGCACATCCGAGCCTGGCGTGTCCGCGGTGCGAACCCTGGCGTTTCGAAGGGAGACGACCGGGACTGAGACCTGAACGTGGTACTCGTCGGTGCCGACGAGCCGTGCCACCGACGTCTGGGAGTTGATCAGCTGCCCGGCGTCGACGTTTTCGCTGACGACGATGGCGTTGAAGGGCGCGCGCAGGGTAGTGCGTGTCAGGTCGAGTTGAGCCTTCTTGAGGGAGCTCTGCGCAGCCTTGAGTGCGAGCCTGCTGGCTTCGAGTTGCGGCTCACGTTGCGCGAGGGCGCGCTGTTCGTCGGAGACATCCATCTCGCCGAACGCGTTCCACTCCCGCTTGGCGACTTCGCCCCGACGCGCCTCGATCGAGAGGGCGAGCTTGGCGGTGTTCACCTCGGACCGACGGGACTCCACTTGGAGCTGGTAGTCGCGCGGGTCGATGCGGACGATCGGCTGGTCGGCTTTGAAGCGCCCGCCGGCGACGAGCTCTGGACTCTGCCAGACGACCCTTCCGCCGAGCTCCGGTTGGAGGACGATTTCCTGGGCGGGGACGACCGTGCCCTTGGCGTGAAGGTCCACCTCGTGTCGGTCCGTGCGGATCTGGATCACCTCGACCAGGGTTCCTTCGAGCGGCTTCTCCTCGCGCGGAGGCTCTTCCTTGGTGGCGACCAGAACCGCGGCCATCGCAATCGAGGCGACGATCACTCCGATCGACAGGGCCCACTTCAGTCGGCGCTCGCTTCGTTTAGTCATTCTCGGGCTCTCCAAA
>CAXMRN010000101.1:0-7485 GCA_964195565.1 uncultured Polyangiaceae bacterium
CCCTGGCTGGCGGACTCCTTGCGGTACTCCCGAACGGCCTTCCGCTCGTCGTCGAGGAGTCGTGCTCGGATCGAGCATCGCAGGGTGCCGTCGCGCTCGGTCCCGATGACCTTGACCTGGATGGTGTCCCCCTGGGACACGCCCGTGCGCTTGTCCTCGCGGAGGTCTTGAAGCTCGCGGCTGGGAATGAACCCGCGCCCGCGCTTTCCAAGCATGCCGTCGACTTGGACTTGAACGCCGGTGTGATCGACTCGCTTGACGACCACCGCCACGATCGACCCTTGCTTGAGATTGCGCGGCGCCTTGCCGACCTCAATCTCGCCGGCCTCGATCGCAGCAGCATCCGCCTCGGTCAACCTCGAGAGCGAGATGCGCCTCTGCTGACGGTCCACCCGCTCGACGACGACGTTGATCTCGTCGCCCTCGGTGACAGCCTGCTTGGCGTGCGTGAGCTCTCGGTTCCCGCCGAGCTCGGAGATGTGAAGCAACCCTTCGATGTTCTCTTGGAGCTCGATAAAGGCACCAAAGTCGGTCGTCCGAACGACCTTGCCCTTGATCGGCGTGCCAGGCCTGATCGTGTCTTTCGCGGTGTCCCAAGGATCGGGCTGGCAAGCGCGCATCGAGAGTGACACGCGGCCAAAGCGATCCTTGCGCGTGGCTTGCTGAACTTTCAGCACCTCCACGTCGACCTCATCACCCGCTTTGGCAAACTCCTGCGGCCTCACGCCTCGACTCCACGACACCTCGCTCATGTGAACCAAGCCATCGAGCCCGTCGCCGAGGTCGACGAGCACCCCGTAGTCACGAACGTCGATGACTTTGCCTTGGAGCTTGGTGCCGACCTCGAGATCGGTCATCCGCTGGCGGGCCCTCTTCCGTGATTCCTTCTCGAGGATGTTCCGCCGGCTGACGATGATGCTCTTTTTGTTGCTGCCTTTGTCCTGAGGCAACGAGAACTCACAACGCTGGCCGACGAGCGCGTTCGGATCGTCGATATGTGTCAGCGACATCGCGCTCGCAGGGCAGAACGCGCGCACGCCGCCGACGAGAACGTCGAACCCACCGCGGTTGTAGCCATAGACGACGCCGTGCACGCGCTGGTGAGCATCACGCGCCGCGCGCAAGGCCTTGCGGACTGCGCCCTTGTTCACAATTCGGTTGACGAGCACGATGTGGCCACTCTCCGCCACCGCGCCAATACGCCCGCGGAAAATCGCGCCCACCTGCGGAGCCTCGAGCTCGGGAAGTGGGTCGAGAAGAGTGAGATCAGCAGGCTCCTCAGCCTGCGCCGTCGGCGCAGTCTCAGTAGCCCCCTCCGCCAGCGACTCCGTCGCTGCCGCTGTCACTGGCTCTGCCACTGTCACTGGCTCTGCCACTGTCGCTGACTCTGTCGCTGACTCTGTCGCTGACTCTGCCACTGTCGCTGCCACTGTCGCTGACTCTGCCGCTGCCGCTGCCACTGGCTCTGCCACTGGCTCTGCCACTGGCGCTGCCACTGCCGCTGGCACTGCCGCTGCCAGTGCCTCCGTCGCCGGCGGCTCCGTGGCCGCCAACTGGGCCTCCATCGTGCTCGAGGGGTCGAACGCCTGCGCGCCCACGACGGTGTCGGCCTCGCCGAGCTCGTCCTCCGGAACGTCGGTGACCTCGGTTGGGGAGAACTCCCACGCGGAAGCATCGCCCTGTACGAGCTTTGCCACCTCTGCGGTCGGAGCCAGGATCACCGGTGTCGGAATCGAGCCTGGTGATGGCACGAGCGGGGTGTGAATCGGCGCTGGGCTTGCCTCGACCGGTGCGGCCGACTCGGCGGAAGCTTCTTCAGCTGGCGCAGGATGCTCCACTTCCAGTTCGAGGGGAGCGTCGTGAATGATGACCGGCAGATCACGGGGCTCGTTCACATCCGCGATTGCCGTGGCTTTGCCAAACAAGTCTACGATGACCGTGCCCTGCTCGACGCGTTCGACGCGCCCAGCGATTTCTTCGCCCACTGAGAACGCGTGCTTGCGCGTCGTCCCGCCGGTGAACATATGCAGAAACGGTGCGTGATGGTGCGCGGCCTTCGGATCCGCGGGTGCCTCGCTCGCACCGGCCGCGCCCTTCTTCTTGCGGCGTCGACGCCGCTTCTTCTTCCCGGACCCTTCCGCTTCGACATCGCCCGCCGAGCTCTCCGTGCTCGCGTCGGGAGCGGCGTCACCTGTCACCGTGTCGGCTTGCGCCTCGGCCGCAGCAACGTCCCCGGTCACCGTATCCGCCTCCGCAGACTCGGTGGCTGGGGCAGGCTCGCTCACTACCCCATTCCCCGTCCCGTTCACCGTTGCGGTCTCGGTCTCGGCAACGGCCTCGGCAACGGCCTCGGCAACGGCCTCGGGAGCAGCCTCGGGAGCAGCCTCGGCTTCTGAACTCGCCTCGGACTCGGTTGTAGGTTGGATCGCAACGGGGGGTTGCGATTCCACAGGCGCGGCCTCCTCGGTTGAGGTCTCACTTGTTTTCGAATCGGTGTCAGTCATGCGCAATCCTCGCGCGAAAGACGCTCAACGCAGATGCGGAACGTCCGGGTTAAAAGGGTCTCGTAGATTAGGCAGTGGGCGTTTGTCCGTCAAGCGATCGTGTTGTTGCCGTGGAGCCCGCCGGCCCCTAGGCTCCGCTCGGGGCATGTCTGAGGGAGGTCGCGAACGTCGAGAATCTGGTCGGGCTGCGCTCGAACTCCCGGTGGAATACGAGCGCCTCAATGCCCTATTGTCAGATTACACACACAACATCAGTCGAGGTGGGACCTTCATTCGAACAGATCGTCCCCTAGAGGCCGGAACCAGGCTGTCCTTCACCATCCGGGCCCCCGAGCTCGGCGAGCCAATCGTCCTCAGCGGCGTGGTTCGGTGGGTCGTCGACGGCCGGCAGGCCAGCGAGGGTCGCCCCCAGGGGATGGGCATCACCTTCCTGTACGATTCGCCCGCACACCGAGAAGCGCTCGAGGCGCGCCTCGACCGACTGATGGTCCAATCGCTTGGAGCCTCAGCCTTCGAACAGCTGATGGGCAAACCCGCTCCGTCGGAGGCAGTCGACGAAAGTCCGGAATGACGGTCGAAGTCCGCATCTCGCAGGGCGACCTCACCAAGAGCTCGGCGGACGCCATCGTCAACGCCGCGAACGAGAAAATGCTCGGCGGCGGCGGGGTCGATGGCGCCATCCACCGCGCAGCCGGCCCGGCCCTCCTCGAAGCATGCCGCGCCGTCCCGGAGGTTCGGCCCGGTGTCCGCTGCCCCACCGGGGAGGCGCGGATCACCCCTGGCTTCCAACTGCCGGCTCGCCACGTCATTCACACTGTCGGCCCGGTCTACAGCGGAAGCCCCAGCGGCCCCGAGCTCCTCGCTTCGGCATTTCGTTCGTCGATCGAGCTCGCGGTGCGCCACCGGCTTCGCTCGCTCGCATTCCCCGCGATTTCCTGCGGCGTCTACGGCTACCCGATGCCGGATGCTTCTGCGGTCTCGGCGGCCGTTGTGCGGGAGCAAGCATGGGATCTCGACGAGATCCGTTTCGTGCTGTTCTCCGAAGATGCCCTGGCCGTGTGGAAGCAGGCCTTCGCCTGACTCAGAAGTCGACGACCGACAGCTTCTGCCGCTCCTTGTCCTCGGGGCGCTCCCAAGAGTTCTCGAGTTTGAGCACGCCGCGCGGGCACATGTGCGAGCACATCCCGCACCCCACGCACGACGCCCGCGTGAAACTCTGGTCAGCCTGCGCGTACGACCGGACATCGATCCCCATCTCGCAGTACGTGCTGCAGTTGCCGCACGAAATGCACATCCCGGGTTTCACCTTGATGCGATAGCGCCCTACCTTCTGCACCCAACCGAGCACGGCGGCCATCGGACAGAAATTGCGACACCACACGCGTGGCCCGAATATCGGATAGAGGCCCGTCCCGATCACACCGGCAAGGATCGCGCCGACGGCGAACCCATAGAAGCTCTTGATCGACCAATCCTGCCAATTCTCTCCGGCTACGATGCGGTGGAACGTCGGATGGTCCGCGCCGATCAACCAATCGAGGCCGATGAGGAAGGTGGTCGCAATCGCGATGACCAGCACTAGGTGAATGCTCACTTGCTCAAAGCGCCAAGACTTGGTCGACTTGCTGGTGAGGTGTCGCCAAGGGTCGCCAAACGTGTTGGCCAAACCACCACAACCGCAGACCCAGGAGCAATACCAGCGCTTCCCGTAGAGCACAGCGAGCACGGGCGCAGCGAGAAGGGACCCCACGACAGTGTACAACGAGAAGTACAGCGGGAGGTCCGCGAGCGTTTGCGGATAGAGATAGTCGTACTTGAGCGGCCAGAAGTACGAAAAGTAGAGTTCATGACCGCCGAAGAGCGGCATGATGAACGGAAGCGAAAACCCGAGGGCGACCTGAATCGCGATGTTGAATGTGATGCGGAACCGGTTGTAGCGGCTGTTCCCGTGGCGCCGGAGGTAGTAGATGCCACCCGCGATCATCGCGACCGAATAGAGGAACCCGTAGAGGTACCAGCGATTGCGCAGACCGACCGCTTCGGAAACGGCTGTCAGCGGCGAGACACCGAAGTGCTGCTCCACTTTGTGTTCCCAGTAGAGAACGACGTAGAAACAAACGAGGGCGACCGACATCGCGAGCCCCACGACGCTCCGATTGCGCCAGCCCTCTCGGTAGGTCGATAGGAGCCCGTTTTGTCCTTGCTGATCCATTTTATGACCTCGGGACCCGGAGCGCGGGAACCAACTCGGTGTCGAACGCGGCGTCGCTCAGGTGCGAGAGAACCCAATCGAGTGTGCGCCGCTCCTCGATCCACTGGATGAGCACGCTGTGGTCCCATCGGCGGCCGAGCATGTTGAACCCGACCACACCGCCGTTCTGCGTGACGACGCGTGTCGTGCTGCACACCCTTCCCTTCTCCTCGAAGAACCAATTCTCCTCGCCGTCGAGCTTCCAGTTCACCAGCCCGGCGGTCGTATACTCGATGTCCATCAGCTTGGCGGAGTTGTACCAGGTGCCCCGGTCGTACCGCGACGAATCGCCAAGCAAACGTGCCCCGGCCACGCGCCCCTGGTCGCGCGCTGTATACCAGAGCTGCTCGGGTCGCCGAGTCCCATCGAACCAACCCACCGACGCGCAGTCCCCCGCAGCAAACACGTCTCGGGCACTGGTTTGGAGGCCCTCGTCCACGAGGACGCCGCCACCCGCATCGAGCTCGATGCCCGAGTCTGCCAACCACTCGGTGTTCGGCGACACGCCGATTCCGATCACCACGCAGTCGGATTCGTAGCGCCCCTGGTTCGTCCGCACCGCCGAGACATTGCCTTCGGAATCGGTTTCGAGCGCCTCGACCTCGTGCTCGAGATGAACCTCGACGCCGTGCTTTGCCATGCGGTCGGCGATCCACCGCGATTCCCTGCCGTCGAGCGCGATCGGCCAAAACCACTCGCCGCGGATGAAGAAATGAGGTCGAAGCCCTGCCGCAACGGCGACCTCGACCGCTTCGATACCGATCAGGCCTCCCCCGATCACGGCCGGATGCTGGGAGAGTCGCCCGCGGCGCTCGGCGGCGACCTCGCGAAAACGGTATGGCGAGTCGGTGGCGCTCCCGTTCGCGTGCAGACGCGCCCGCGGCGGCCCACCGGCCCGGGACGCCCCGCCATGTACCTCACGCTCGTACCAGTCGAGGTCCTGCAGCGTCACGAAGTTCCCGACACCCCGCGCGTCGCTTCCAGGCCAAGGGCCCTCGCGTGGCTTCGAGCCCGATGCGATCAACAAGCGGTCGTATGCCAACGGCTCTTGGTCGCCCACGAACGAGACCTGCCGCTCCGCTGTGTCGATGGCTGTGGCGCGCGCCCGCACCCGCCGGAAGCCGAGCCTCTCATACGCGTCGCGCTCGAGAGGCTCGATGTCGCGATGGCTCATCTGTCCAGTAAACACCCACATCAGCGCCGTCCGGGAGAAGAAGTGGTCGCTCTCCTCAGAGACGAGGGTGATCTCCCAGTCGGGCTCGCGAGCGCGCACCGCTAGGGCCGCCTCCATTCCCGCGACTCCGTTCCCAATGATCACAATCCGCATCGCGGCCACAATACGACGCCTTGGGCCCGGAGTTACAGTGTCTTCGAACTCACCCTCGCGGCCTGCGAACTATGGCATAGCTGGATTTAATCACTTAGATTGAAAACTATGCAGGAGAATGCAACCAACGCCTTCGTGGCCGGGGTGCTGGTGGGGAAGCCCATCTTTCGCGCCCCGGGGATCGTGGTGCATGGGGGACTAGACCGCGAGGATCGAGAAGTCGCGGTCATCGTCCTTCAGGCCGTGACGACCGACGGGCAGAAGCTCAACTTCGAGAACATCGCTCGCTATGCGGACGCTTCCGGGATCGAGATCATCAAGGAAGAGCCGCACGTCATTCTCGCCACGCCGGAGCCGAAGGGGATCTTCCGAGACCTGCCTTGGAGCTCGTGGCGGCTCGACGAGCGCTTGCGGCACTTCCTGGAGGTCGCGAACATCGTCCGGCGCTTCCACGCGAAGGACGTCCCGGTGGGCACGCTCTCTCCCAAGTACATTGCTGTCGACGACAAGCTCGAGCCGTTCTTCTTGGGCCCGCGCATCGCACCGCGTAGCGGCGCATACGTACCCCCGGAGACAGCGAGCGAGCGGCGCATCGACCTGCGCTCTGACGTCTACTCGCTCGGAAGGCTGCTCTACTTCGCGGTCGCTTGTGAAGAACCTCCTCGGGAAGCGCGCGACGTCCCCTTGCTCGAGGAGCTTGGGAGCTACCCGGCCGGCATCGTCCGAATCATCCGGAAAGCGACCTGTCGCAACCCCGATGATCGCTATCAATTCATCGACGAGTTCATTTCGGAGCTCGCCCACTATCGGGAGCACACCGACGTCGGCATGGTGCATCCCGACGTGGAGGACCGAAACACGGGGATCCTGAGCGTCGTTCCCGACGCTCCCAAGGAGCCCGAAGTGCAGGCGGCTCCCGAGCCTGTAGTACCAACGAATACCGCGATAAACACAACTGTCGCGCTGAGCCCGATGAAGACGCAACGGCTATTCCGTGCGATCGGACTGGCCGCCGCCTTCGCCGGCATTGTCTTCCTGGTGAGTGACTATCTCGCAGCGCAGGGAAGCCTGAGGTCGCTCACACCGCAGGAGTCCGGTCAGTTGTCGAGCTTCGTCAGCGAAGCATCGGTGTCCGAGAGTTACCCACCCGTGCTGTTCGCACACGTCGACGAGTCTTGGGAGCTCCTATCGGACGAGAGCCGTCACAAAGAAGCGGCAGCCCTGTTCAAATCGGCGACGGCGCGTTGGGGAACGCGCGACGGATTCATTCATCGGGGCAAAGCCCTCGTCGCGCAGCGCTGGGAAGACGAGGTCACGGTGTTCGGCAGCCTTCACGGAGATGAGAAATGAAGATGAGCGCTCACGCACATTCGAGGGGTCAGCGCCAGGATGGCTACACCCTC
>CAXMRN010000102.1:0-7758 GCA_964195565.1 uncultured Polyangiaceae bacterium
CATGAATTCGACCAACTCGCTGAAGAATGGGCGCTCCTTATGCACCTCGTAGAAACCTTCGGCCTGAGCGCGGCTCAATTGCAGCATGCGCGTCCCGAGAACCTTGAGACCTGCGCCCTGGATCATGGCGAGGACGTTCCCCATGTTGTTCTGCTCGACGGCATCGGGCTTGATGATGCTAAGGGTGCGTTCGACAGCCATGTGGCTCCTTTTTCCTACAGTTCGTGGTGGGCGAAGCCCCGTGGAGGATGCGCGGCATCCTCTTTACGGGGTAGCGCGTTTTGATTGCCGGGCAATGCCCTGAGCGAAGGCCGCGATATGCGCGGCGATGACGGCGGGATGCTCCTCCTGAAGGAAATGACGGGCGTCGACCATATGCTCCGCGCGCAACGGAAACACTTGCTTGATGTAGTGCATTTGCGCCTTTGGAATCGCGATCTCTTGCTCGCCCCAAACGAGTTGCATGGGCTTGTCAATCGCCAGCAGGCCGTCGCGAAGGTAGTCCCGGTGCTCCTCGGTGCGGTCCAGACCATCCATGATCTCGAGGAAACTATGATGCCCCCCGTTGTTCCTGACCAGGTAGAGATAACTCGCGACGATGTCCTCGTTGATGGCGTCGGGGCTCTTCACTCCACTGTAGCGGAAGAGCTTCAACGCAGTGCGGGCGTTCATGGTCGAGAACACGACGTGTCGGAGAAAAGGCACTCGGAAGGTCCACATCGGAAAAGCTGGCGTGTAGTGGGCAACATCCATGACCGTGTTGGTGAACGTGATCGATCGCACCTTCACGGGGTTCTGAATCGCCCACTCCGCTCCGATCGGGCCAGCTACGTCGTGCAGGACGAGGTGGACTGGCGGTAGGGCGAGGGTGTCGACCACCCTGCCCACCCACTTGGCCAGCGCATGCCAGTCGTAGTCCATGCCTTTGGGCTTGTCGCTGAGCCCGGCGCCTGGAAAGTCGAAACTGATCGCGCGAAGTCCCTGGGCTGCGAGCTCCGGAAGCATCTTCCGATACAAGAAGGAGCTCGACGGCACGCCGTGCAGCAAGAGGACCGGCTCACCCTCGCCTTCTTCTCGGACGAAGATGTGCTGCCCATCGACGACGATGCGCTTACCTTCCGCTTCGTGCTGTTCGACCAGCCTGGGCTTTCGCATACGGGCTCCGCCTCGATAGGTTGGCCGAAGCCTAAACCAGATGTGCGACGGCTGCAGCTTCCTCTTGAAGCTCGGCGGCGGTGGCGTCCATCTTGGCGCGGCTGAACTCGTTGATTTCCAGCCCTTGGACGATGGACCACTTCCCGCCACTGCAGGTGCAGGGGAAACCGTAGATGATGCCTTCGGGTATGCCGTAGCTGCCGTCCGACGGAACCGCCATGGAGGCCCAATCGCCATCCGGGGTGCCGAGGTGCCAGTCGCGAACGTGGTCGATCGCCGCGTTTGCCGCCGAGGCTGCGCTCGAAAGGCCGCGGGCATCGATGATCGCCTTGCCGCGTTGTTGCACGGTGGGGATGAAGTCGTTCTCGATCCACGCCTGGTCGTTGACGAGTCCGGCGACGCTCGCACCATCGATCTCGGCGTTGAAGAGGTCAGGATATTGAGTCGCCGAATGGTTGCCCCAGATGGTGACCTTCTTGACGTCGGTGACGGCGCGGCCAGTCTTCGTCGCGACCTGCGACATGGCGCGATTCTGGTCGAGGCGGACCATCGCGGTGAAGCACGACGAATCGAGGTCCGGCGCGTTCTTCATGGCGATGTAGCTGTTCGTGTTGGCGGGGTTGCCCACCACGAGCACCTTGACGTCACGGCTCGCAGCATCGCTCAGCGCCTTGCCCTGCCCCGTGAAGATCGCGCCGTTGGCCTCGAGCAGGTCCTTGCGGAGCATGCCCTTGCCGCGGGGGCGCGCCCCTACGAGCAGCGCGATGTCGGTGCCTTTGAAGCCGGTCGCGGGTTCGTCGCTGGCTTCCATGCCGGCGAGGAGCGGAAACGCGCAGTCTTCGAGCTCCATCATGACGCCGCTGACGGCCTTCATCGCCGGCGGGATGTCGACGAGCTGGAGAATGACCGGTTGGTCGCTACCAAGCATCTCGCCTGCGGCGATTCGGAAGAGAAGGCTGTAGCCAATCTGGCCTGCGGCGCCTGTGACCGCGACTCGCATCGGTTTCTTCGACATTGTGTTCTCCCGCCCCTTTCTCTTTGTTAGAGAAGGCTCTTCAGTGTGGTGCCCATGTCGGACGGCGTCGGCGCGACCTTCACGCCGGCGTCCTCGAGGGCGTCAATCTTGGCATCCGCGGTGCCCTTGCCGCCGCTGATGATGGCGCCCGCATGACCCATGCGCTTGCCGGGAGGGGCCGTGCGCCCCGCGATGAAGCCAGCGACGGGCTTCTTGAAATTCTCTTTGATCCAGGCAGCGGCCTGCTCCTCGGCGTTGCCACCGATCTCGCCGATCAGAATCACCCCGTCGGTGTCCGGATCGTCGTTGAAGAGCTTCAGGACGTCGATGAAATCGGTCCCGTTGATCGGGTCGCCACCGATGCCAACCGCGGTGCTCTGGCCGATGCCGAGCGCGGTGAGCTGACCGACCGCTTCGTACGTCAGGGTGCCGCTCTTGGAGACGACGCCGATGCGGCCCGCCTTGTGGACGTGGCCGGGCATGATCCCGATCTTGCACTGGTCCGGCGTGATGACACCAGGGCAGTTTGGCCCGATGAGACGGCTCTTATCCTGAAAATCTAGAACTCGTCGAACTTTGATCATGTCCATCACCGGGATGCCCTCGGTGATGCAAACGACGAGCGGGACCTCCGCGTCCACGGCCTCGAGGATGGCGTCCGCCGCAAACGGAGGGGGCACGAACACGCACGATGCGTTCGCCCCAGTCTGCTTCACGGCCTCGCGCATGGTGTCGTAAATCGGCACATCCATCAGCGACTGGCCGCCCTTGCCGGGGGTGCACCCCGCCACGACCTTGGTGCCGTAGGCGAGCATCTGCTCGGTGTGGAACTGACCGACGCTGCCGGTCATGCCCTGAACGACGAGCCTGGTGTTCTTGTCTACGAGAATCGACATCGCCCTTATCCCTTTGCCAATGCGACGATTTTCTGTGCGCCCTCGGCCATCGTGGCCGCCGACGTGATGGCCAGCCCCGACTCGTCGAGGATCTTCCGACCCTCTTCGACTTTGGTGCCTTCGAGCCGGACGACGAGCGGCACCTCGAGGCCGAGCTCCTTGGTGGCTGCGACCACGCCGTTGGCGATGGTGTCGCAGCGCATGATGCCACCGAAGATGTTCACGAAGATGCCCTGGACCGCGTTCGACTCGAGGATGATCCGAAATGCTTCGGTCACCGCCTCCTGAGTCGCGCCGCCACCCACATCGAGGAAGTTTGCGGGCTCCCCGCCGTAGTACTTGATGGTGTCCATGGTGCTCATGGCGAGGCCGGCACCGTTGACGAGGCAACCGATGTTGCCGTCGAGCTGGATGAACGAAAGACCGGCTTCCTGTGCCTCGGTCTCAGTCGGCGCCTCCTCAGAAAGGTCGCGCACCGAACCCCAAAAATCCCTGTGACGGAACTCGGCGTTGGAATCGAAGTTCACCTTCGCGTCGAGCGCGATGACCTGCTCGTCCTCGGTGAGGATGAGCGGATTGATCTCGGCAATCGAGCAATCTTCTTGCTCGAATAGCTTCGCGAGGCCGCCGAGGAGCTTGCCGAAGTTCTTCTGCTCCTGCTTCGAGAGACCGAGTCCGAACGCAAGCTGTCGAACCTGGTAGCCCTGCAGGCCGACCGCGGGGTCGATGGCAATCGTCTGGATCTTCTCGGGGGTGTTGGCGGCGACCTCTTCGATGTCCATCCCACCTTCGGTCGATGCCATGATCGCGATGCGTCGGGTCTCACGGTCGACGACGAGGGCGAGGTAGAGTTCGCTCTTGATCGCAAGGCCTTGCTCGACGAGGAGCCGCTGCACGACCTTGCCCTCGGGACCGGTCTGGTGGGTGACCAGCGTCTTGCCGAGGATCTCCGTAGCCGCTTCGGTCGCTGCCTCTACGCCTTTGACGACCTTCACGCCGCCAGCCTTGCCGCGGCCGCCCGCGTGAATCTGCGCCTTGACGACGACGACCTGGTTTCCGGTCTCGTCGATGAGCTTCTTGGCCGCCGCGGTCGCTTCCTCGACCGACATACAAGCGATACCGTTGGGCACCGGAATTCCGTACTTCCGGTAGAGATCTTTTGCCTGATACTCGTGAATGTTCACGGTGCTTGCCTCCTCAATGTCGCCTGTATTGCGTGCAGAGCCGCAGGCCTATAGCACGAGTCGACAGAGGCGCCCGAATCGAAATTTAGTTCGCTTCTGCTGGCAAATCGAGCAGCACGCGGCGCTGTCCCACGAGGGTGGAGGTGCGGACGATCGCCTCGACTTCGGCCGAAGTTACGCCGCGGTAAACCACCGCGTCGCGCCGCACGAAGCTTTGGGCGTCGGCAATGAGGCGCTCGTGCTTACTCGGATCGTCCGGCAGCGTGACCACCAGGTAATGCGCAAAGCGAAACCCGAGCGCGTCCGAGTCGCAGACCTCGATATGGGGCGCACCGCCCGCGTAGAGTTTCTCGACGAATGTCTCGACGTAGTCGGGTCGGCGGACGTACTGGCGCGTGGACGCCGATGAAACGTACTCGCGCGCCTCGTGCAGATTGCAGTCGCTCTCCCGGAGTGCGCGGTCTACCCAACCTTCCGCGGCACTGCGATCACCTTCACGTGCGGCATCGAGGCCATGCATGGCCGCGCCCTGACGCCAGGCGTTCACGCCCCATGCGAGGGCCACCGCTGCTACGAACCATACGAGTTTGGGAAGAGTCAGCCGCAATGCCGTCAGCTCCTGAGTGCGGTGACGAGGTCGAACACCCCGACGCCAAGAAAGTAGATGCCCAGACCGTCGAACCCAATCCCGACCCAGTCGGCCTCGCCGCGAAAGACCGAGTCGCCAAAGAACCATCCGATCGCGAGGATCGCTGCTCCGGAGACAATGGTGCCAACCGCCTGTTGAAGGAACTTGCGCCGCTGTTGTTCCCTCGAAGTCGCCATCAGGGAGGCGCCGATACGGCGCGGTTGATCCCCTTCCGGTGGCGGCTCGGCCCGGGACATCGGCACCGGCGGGACGGGATTATCGACGGAGATGCGCGGCACGCCAGCTTCGGTTGCCGGGGCGAAAGGATCGATTGCCGAGACGCGGCCCGCCGGAAACAAGTCCGCGCCCGGCGGATGAAAGACAGCCGCTCGTCCACTTCCGCCCTCGGCGGCAACCGGCTTCACGTCTCGCGCCGGCCGACACTCCACCACCGCACCGATCGCCTCGAGCGCTTGACGCATCTCTCCGGCGGCTTTGGCGGGGACACCGTGCTTGACGACCTTCGGCAGACTCTGTTCGAGGGACCGGGCGCTGGCGGCATCGATGCCGAACGCGCTCTGCAGACGCACCGCGGGCGAGGAGTCACCAGACTCGAAGCGCATGATCCAAACGTCGAAGGTCGACATCCATTAAAGGATACCGGCTACGGGGCTGCTGCGCGATTACTTGCACCAGCCCACACCCGGCGCTGAACTTGTGAGCACGATTACCCCCGTGGGTGGTATCGCTCGTGCATCTTGCGCAGGTGGTCGCCGCTCACGTGGGTGTAGATCTGCGTGGTCGAGATGTCCGCGTGTCCCAGCATCGTTTGCACGGACCGGAGATCCGCGCCTCCCGCAAGAAGATGGGTCGCAAACGAGTGGCGAAGCTTGTGCGGCGAGATCGGTTTCGTGATGCCAGCCGCACGCGCGTATTTTTTCACGAGACTCCAGAAGCTTTGACGGGTCATCGATCGCCCCCGCGATGTGACGAAGCATGCACGGCTCGCGGGTCGCGCCCATTTCGGCCTCACTTCGGCGAGGTACTCCAAAATCGCAGCGCGGGCGTGGGACCCAATCGGAACGATGCGTCGCTTGTTTCCTTTGCCGAGCGCTGAGATGAACCCCTCGTCGAGATTTACGTCAGCGAGGTCTAGCTCGGTGAGCTCACTGACCCGAAGGCCGGCGGCGTACATCGTGTGGAGCATCGCGCGGTCGCGGATCCGGTTCGGCTTGGAGCCGGTCGGCGCGTCGAGAAGTCGCACGACCTCGTCGCGGTTCAAGACGTCAGGCAGCTTCCGAAGCAAGCGGGGCCCTTCGAGCAACTCGGTGGGATCGCGCTGTTGCTTCCTCTCCTGCACCAGGAAGCGAAAGAAGCCACGAATGGCGCTCAATGCCCTCGCCTGCGTACGCGCACTCAGGCCATCCTGCGACAGTGTGACGAGATAGCCCGCGACTCGCGCTTCATCGACTTCGTCGAGCGGAGCTTTGTCCTCAGCGAGTCGCGCGCCGAAGCGTACCAGATCCCGCGCATAGGCATCCACCGTGTGCTTCGAAAGGCCTCGTTCCACACGCAGATGCTGAATGTAGTCATCCAACGCGCCGTCGAATGCGGCGGACATACTACTCGCTACCACAATCCGATCCGTGTGCATATTTTGTGTACGTTCACAACCGACGTGTGGGCTGCCCCGTAAAGCGACTCCGTCGCCCTGGGGACGAGTCCCACTTCGTTGATGCAGATCTGGGCGCGTGGTATTTTTGAGATGGGGATTGATGATGCACTACTCGACTTACGCTTCGCTTGGATGGTCGAACAATGAGTAGGCTCATCGGCTACGTGGCAAATCGGGCCGACCGAATGCGCGACCCGCTCTACCAAGAACGCGCGACCCTTCGCCACGAGACAGCACCGGCAGACGCCAGTGGTTGGGGCATCGGTTTCTATCACGGCGACGAGGTGCTCCATAAGAAGCGCCCTACCGGTGCCGGCGAGCTCGTCGATTGGCAGAACATCGCCGGCGACGTTCGTTCCGATTGCGCGGTGTTGCACATGCGCCAACCAACGGTCGGTGATTTCCGCGCAGAGAACGCGCATCCCTTCCGCATGCGTAGTTGGCTCTTCGCACATCAAGGGACGATCGGCCGGTTCGATGCGATGCGCGAGAACCTCGCCGAAATGATCCCTGATTTTCTGCGTCGCAACATCCGTGGCCAAACCGATAGCGAGTACCTCTTCCACACCGTGCTCACTCTGCTCCACGACGCGGGCCAGCTCGACAACCCCGATGTCAACGAAGCGCAAGCACTCCCCGCGATGAGCGCGGCTGTCACCCTGGTCGAGCGGCTCGCCGCGGAGGTCGGAAGCAAAGACAACGGATTGAGCTTCATCTTGACCAACGGACGCTCGATGTACGCTCTGCGCCACGGCGCGCCGATGACCTACGTCGAACGCCAAGGGCTCCACGACCCACCCGAGGACTACACGACCCCGCCGACGGGCAGCACCCAGCTCCGCTACGTCATGGTGGTGAGCGGTGTCGAGGAAGAGCAAGTCGGCTATGAAACCGTCCCCGAACGCGCCGTCGCAGTCATCGACCGCGGCTTGGGCGTGACGGTCCACGCCCTTTGAGTATGCTCGGCCTGTGAGTGCCGAAGACCGACTGATCGTGATCCTCTGCACGGTGCCGGACGAGGCCACCGCCGAACGGATTGGAAAGGCCCTAGTCGAGGAACGGCTGGCGGCCTGTGTGAACGCGATTCCAGGGGTGAAGTCGTTCTACCGGTGGCAGGGCAAGATCGAGATCGACACGGAGATTCAGCTGGTCATCAAGACCCGCAGCGACCGATTCGACGCGCTAGCAGCCTGGATCAGCGAGAA
>CAXMRN010000103.1:0-4794 GCA_964195565.1 uncultured Polyangiaceae bacterium
AAGAGGGCGGCCCAGATCACGAGTGTGGCGAGGAAGAACGACAGAGTGCGCATGGTCCCGGTCCTTTCGGTATGGGGTTGCTGTTGGCGGGACAATAGCGCCCAGACGCCGTCGCGCTACCGCAGCGTCGGGCTGAGTCCCTGAAGGACCTCTAGCAGGGCGACCATCACGGCGGTGTCGTGGTTGCAATAGGCGACGAGCTGCTGCCGAAGGTCCGCTCTCTCCCCTGTCGTCAACTCCTCGGGCCGGCACAGCCAGCGCTCCAAGAGATCCGATGCGGTCCTGCCGTCTGATACGTCGAGGTCGTCGTAGGCCATTTCGGGAAGCAAGGCCCGCACGGCGCTCTTGATGCTGAAGCTTCCGTGGAACCCCGGGTGGTAGACGTGGTTGCGGACGACAGGGAGCAAGTCCTTTACCTTGTCGCGCGCGTCGAGTAGCGCGTCGGCGTGCTCGGGCGACGACTCGGCGAGAGCATCTAGGCAGTTCTTCTCGAAGCTCGCGTTCCAATAAAGCACCGTCGCCGCACCCTCGAGCGCGGGCGCGAGGGCCTCGGCGACTCCGGGGCGTGGGTCTCCCTTCCCGTCCGCGAGATACGCGTCGTGAGATACGGTCCCGTCCTTGCTGAGGGTGTGCACGCTGAACTGGACTGGGACTTTCCCGAAGGGGCTGCAGCCGTCCCACACCGGCAAGAGGGGGCCGACGGTTTCGAAATCGAGCATCGCGATTGGGTACTTGTGGGCGGCGAGCGCAGCTTGGAGGCCGGGTTCGACGATGACCTCGTTTCGGAGGACGGATGCGCGGTGGCGCTTCTGGAGGTCGCTGAGTGGGAAGTCGCTTGGGATTTCGTCGATGGTGTCGATGCCGTCTTCGCGTAGCCGATTGATCTTATCCGCTCGGATGCCGTTCAACTCTGTGACGGCGTGCTCGGGCGGAGGTTCGTTGCAGCGGGCGAGGAATGGGCAATCGTATGGCGAGGTGCAATGTGGGCCGGGCGGCACGTTGGGAAGCGGGCCTTCGAGCGTGCGGAGCTGCGCATTGGCTTGCTTGGGTATGCCTTCGCGAAGCTCGGCGACTTGCTGGGTGATGTCGGCTCTGGTGAAGAGAGAACCTTGGTCGGGGTGACGGTGATCGGTGTTGAGGTGCATGAGCTCGACGCGCGCGACGGGGAAGCCGGCTCGCTCGACGACGTGCGCTTGGACGGCGGCGTCGGGGAGGTGTGGCGCCTTCACGCCGGCGGTGCCCTTCACCTCGGTGAGCACCCAGGCGTCACCCTCTTTCGAGAGCACGTCGACAGCCACGAAGATATTGTCTTCCAGGAACGAAGCTTCGAGGATGACGGGCGCGCCGGCATCAATCGCATGGCGCGTGGCTTCGACCGCGGCTTTAAGGTTGCGGTGGTCGAGCTCGATGAGGGTGGCGTTCGGGAACTCTTGTTGGGCCCGAGCACCGACGCGGTGACCCGTATCGAAGATCGCTTGAAGCCGAGTGTCAGGTCGCAGCTCGGCAGAGCGTGGCTCGTGCACCTTCCACCAGAGTTGGCGGTGACACTGAAGGCCGGCGGTGAAGCGGGACTTGGAAAGGCGGTCAGGTGGGCGACTCACGGCCTAGCGCTTCTGCTCCTCTTCCATCTGCTTTAGCAAATCGTCGCGCATCTGCTCGGCTTCTTCCCTCGTGGTTGGCTGCCTCATGGTCGGAACGCCGGCCGGCATGCTCGGCATGGTGGTAACAGTGTAGCCCGGTGGGATGGTGAACTTGTCTGTGGAGACCTTCTTCTCTTCCATGCGGGTAATCTCAATGCCGCTCTTCGCTCCACGGGTCGGTGTCAACTCCATCTTCATGATGAAGCCTGGCTTGACGCCGTACTTCCGCTCGGCGATTCGGGCCCAGTCATTCGTGGGGCTCTGCGCCGCGCTCGCGTCGAAGGCGAAAACGTTCTGCCACATGGTCGCCGGGTACCGGTCGCTGAACCAGAACTCCGACACTTCGCCACTGTCCTTGTCGGTGACTCGCACGTGGCGTGTGGCTTGGCCGGCGACCGTCGCGGTGCCGAGCTGCTTGACTTCGATGTTGTCCTTGGCCGCCGGCGCGCCTGCGCCCTTGGAGCTCGTCGATGCCTTGACCGCATCCTTGGGAAGCTTGACGGCCTGCTTCTGGTCGTGGTCGACCATGAAGTCGTACTTGCCTGCGGCGGGCTTGATGTAGGCCACGCGGCGAGCCTTGCCGCGACCACTCTTAGCCGTTGAATCCATTCGCACGTCGCGTTTGTCGGAGACGTAGATCGTGAACTCGACTTCGTCGCCCGACGCGTCGCCGAATGTCTTCGCGTCAATCTCGCCCTCAAACGCAAGGGCAGGCGCAGCAATCAGCATCACGACAAGAGCCAGTAACCAGCGCATCACAACCTCCTCACTTACTCTGCCCTTTGTCAGCTCTGACGAAGAGCGCCGGTGAATCGAACTGCACGGCGCCGTCCGCCGTGACGAAATGACTGAGCTCCTTCTCGGCTTCGGACACGAGGGTCTCGAACTGCGCGTCGTCGATCTCTTCGGAGAGGGTCCACCCACGTACGTCGGTATGCATCCAGGCGCGAATTGATGGGAAGCGCGCTTCGCCTCGGAGTTGCTGAACTTCCGAGTCGGAGATGCCGGCGGCACCGAGCAGTGACCGAAGCGCATCCGGATCTCCGAGCGAAAACGGCGCTCGCAGCAAGGCGGCGACGTTGTCGCCGAAGAGGCGTGCCAGCAGAGACGTGATTGCCGCATAGCCAGGGCTGTTCTCGAGTGAATCCCAAACGGCAGCAACGAGACGTCCGCCCGGGCGAAGGACTCGCCACATCTCGGCGATGCTGGCCCGCTGGTCCTCGAAGAACATGAGGCCGAACTGACTGACCACCGCGTCGAACGTGCCCGCGTCGAGCGGAAGCGCCTCGGCCGGGGCCTCTCGCCATTGCACATCGCCGGACTTTCCTCGTGCGACGGCGAGCATCCCAGGATTGATATCGACCCCGACCACTGCACCACCGGGGGACGTCGCTTTGGCCGCCTCGATGGCAAGGACGCCAGTGCCGCAAGCGACGTCGAGGACGCGCATCCCCGGCCGCAGTTGAGCGGCAGAGACAACTCGAGGTCCCCATTCGCCAAAGAGCGCGGGAACGAAGAACTCGTCGTAGACCTCAGCGGCGGTCGAGGTCACCTGGCCGGAATCACCCATGACTGGTGGCAAGAAGCTATCGCGTTTTGGCAGCCGCCGCACCCTGCACGGGGCGGAGGAGCTGCGGGAGCGTGGCAAAGGCGGCTAGCCGCGCGCCGTTCGGCATGAGAAGATCATGTCGTGCGGGGAATTGCGGTGGGGCTGGTCGCGGCATGCGTGTTGGTGGGATGCCGCGACAAGTCGGCGGTGCTGGCTTCGCCGATCGGCGGAAATAGGACTCAACTGGTGACCGTGGTCACGGACGATTGGGGTCGCTTTCAGGCAACGCTTCGGCGGTATGAGCGCTCGTTCGGGGGAGCGTGGAACGCTGTTGGGAGACCCACTAGCGTGGTGCTCGGGCGCGAAGGGTACGGCTGGGGTCGGGGGCTCCACGGGGACGGGGCTCCTGCGGGTCGACCGGGGCCGACCAAGCGCGAAGGGGATGGGAAGTCTCCGGCTGGGGTGTTCGAGATTGGCACTGCATACGGGTATGACCCGGCGCGCACGGGCGTCGCGTTGCCTTATGTGGAGGCGACGCCCGAGCTTCGCTGCGTCGATGACCCGGCGTCACGCCACTACAATCGCATCGTGTCGACGGCAAACACGGCCGTCGATTGGAAGAGCGCGGAGTACATGCGGCGGGAAGATGCGCTGTACGAAATCGCCATCGTCGTCGAGCACAACACGCGGCAAACGGAGCCAGGCGCAGGGAGCTGTATCTTCATTCATGTATGGCGAGGGCCGCAAAGCGGGATGACCGGCTGCACCGCCATGCCGCTCAGCGTCCTCGAAACGATTGCCGAGTGGCTGAAGCCCGACGCCGCCGTGCTCGTCGCCCTCCCCCGAAGCGAGTACGGCGCGCTTCATGGTCGGTGGCAGCTTCCGCACTAGCAGCCCGTTGCGGTCGAGTCAGAACTGGGCGGCCTCGCCTGCCGTGAGTCCGTCCAGCTGGATCAACTTGTAGTCGGACTGGGTGGCTGGGTCGGCGTCTTTCCAGTCGCCATTGGCTTCGTTGATGCGTCGCTGGGTCCGGTTGGCTCGTTCTTTGAGAGGGTTGCCGCTGCAGGGGTCGTCGCTCGAGTGGACGACCCGCGCGCCCGCGAGCCAGGTCCCGAGCTGCTTGTACGCGTCGCTCCCCCGTTGCACGGGCGTCACCTTCGATGCTCGGGTGCTGACTTTCTCGACCGAGTAGAGGCGGATGAAGTAAGTGCGGCCCGCAGCGAGGCTCGCGTCGATGCGATGGTTGTTGTAGGCGCTGATGTACAAGGTGTGCTTGCCGGGCTTCATCGGTACGATCTCTGCTTGGCGGCCACCGACTTCCGCGATGCACTGTCTGTTGAGGTCGAAGACGGTGTAGCTCATCGCCCTATCCTCGCGGAGGTTCTGAATGAAGACGACCAGCGCCTGATCGTCGGGCGCGACGAACCGCGGTTTGTCGCCCGCGGCTGCTGCCCGTGGGGCTCCCAGTGCGAACAGCGCGAGCGAGATCCACAGAAGTTGGTGCGGTGTCTTCAGTTTCATCATGCGGCCGGGAAGTATGGGTCAAGGACCCTGTAGAGACCAAGCGGCGGCCATCGCCAGCGCGCCGATCACCGACCAGACGAC
>CAXMRN010000104.1:0-12114 GCA_964195565.1 uncultured Polyangiaceae bacterium
TAGCCGAGGACGGCGAACTGTCCGTCGAAGGCGATGAGGTCCCGATGAGCGCCGAGAGTGAGGCGGTCGAAGGCGAAGCGGTTGAGGGCGAGGTGACTGAAGGCATCACCGAAGGCGAACCCGTGGAAGCGGAGGACGCCGTTCTTGCGGTCGAGCCACCAGACCCGAAAGACGATGGTCCGAAGATGGCCCCGGCTGCATCGCGCAAGCGGAGGGTGCGACGGGCGCCACCCCCCAAGCCGGCCGCGGCTCCCGCGAAGGACAATTCGCTGAGCACCGCAGATCAAAAGCTTCTCGCCGACTTCGACTCGAGTGCTGACGCAGCGCCCGCCAAGATCGACGTCGAGAAATCCGGCAGCACCCAGAGCAAGAAACCACCGTTGGACGGCGATGCGGTTCGTGCGACGGTGACAACCAACAAGCCTCGCTTGCAGCGCTGTTACGAGCGTGCGATTCGCGGTCAGCAATCGCCGCCGTCAGTTCGCCTGGATGTGACGGTGACGGTGGCCGCTTCGGGGCGCGTGAAGGCCGTCGACGCAGCGGGCGACGGGCCAGGCGGCCTCGCCGAATGCGTGGCAGCCTCCGTACGCCGTTGGCGCTTCCCGGCATCCTCTGAAGGTGGCCCCGCCAAGTTCCCGATCGTGTTCTCCGCGAACTAGTAGGCCGCCATGCCTTTGAAGCCTCTCATCGACGCCGATACGATCGCCGAACGAGTTGCTGAGCTCGGTCGCACAATTACACAGGACTTCCTCGGCAAGGATCTGGTCATCGTCCCTGTGCTCAAGGGGAGCTACGTCTTCGCGGCCGACTTGGCGCGAGAGATCGACCTCGATGTGGCGGTGGATTTCCTGGGCGTTCGCAGCTACGGCGACGAACAGGAGAGCAGCGGGGTGGTCCAGATCACCACTGATTTGAGCAGTTCTATCGAAGGCAAACACGTTGTCTTGGTGGAGGACATCGTCGATACCGGGCTCACCGTCTCCTATCTCTACGAGAATTTGGCGACTCGCCAGCCCGCGTCGCTCAAGATCGCCTCCTTGCTGCACAAGCCCGCGCGCACCCGCGTGCCGGTCGACATCGACTACCTGGGCTTCACCGTCGAGGATGTATTCATCGTCGGGTACGGGCTCGACTACGCGCAGAAGTTCCGGAATCTTCCGTACCTGGCCGTGGTCACAGACGACGACGCCTAACCAGCTATACTGGCCCCGGTGACGGACGACGAGGCACCACGAGACTTGGGCGAACGCATTCGGCGAATCGCTGCCACGATTGCGGGCGCCGAGTCGCACTCGCTCCTCGACGTGGCGGCGCGGTCTCTCGGAGCGACGATGGAACGCTGGGGACGAAACCCGAGCCTTCGACGGCTGTTGGGCGGCGTCCAGCGTGACGTGCTGACCAGTCCCGGTGAACGCGTGGAGCTCTCTGCGACCTTGGGGGTGTCCGCCAAGCTCGGAACCCATGCTCGGTTCTACATCGACGACGCCGTCGTGGGGGAGGCCCTCATTGGGAGTGCCAGCGAGGTGCGCACGATGATCCGCGCGCCGGGAGCAGGTATTCATCGCGTCGGCGTCAAGGTGTGCGACGACGAGGGCGAGGTGGTGTCAGAGGTGATCGGCCATCGTCTTCTTCAAGTCGCCAGTGGGCGACCGGTCGTTCTGGTGCATGTGGAGCTTTTTCTTCCCCGGCCCCCAGGCGGCCGCGCGCCGAGCTCGTCGCCGATCGAGTCGCTGCGCGCTCTGCTCGATGAGGGGTTCGAGTTGGTCTACTTCGACGTCCACGAGAAGAACCGCGACGCTCTCATCCACGAGGAAGTTCTCAACCAGCGTCTCCCGCTCGGCGCGATCCTCGTCTATTCGGCCGAGGAGGAGGAGCTCCGGAGCATGGGCGTCGATTTCGTCGACATGTTCGCCTCCACCGCGATTCGCAGGCTGCGCGCCAAGGGTGTGCCGGTGACTACGATCCTGACCGAGAACGATGTCGATGCCGAGCGTAGCCTTGCCGAGCGCGTGTCGGTGATGACGCCGGAAGCCGCCTTGAGCCGTGCCCTTGCCGGCGATTTTGGCCCCGAAACCGAACAGGCCGCGCAACTCCTTCGGGACCGCGAAACCAGCAACCCGCTCGACTGGCGCCTCGACCAAACCACCGAGTCGGCTCTCGTCGGGGGCAACGCGTTTCACGCCGAGCTCGACAACGACAAGGCACGGCAGCGGCTCTTTGCTGCGTTCGAAGAAGCCCGCTCTACGATTCACGTTCAGTTCTACATCGTCAGTCCGAGCGCGTTCACCGAGCTCTTGATCGTGAAGCTCATTCAGCGCGCACGGGCCGGTGTGAAGGTTCGGTTCATGGTCGACGCGCTCTACTCGGATGATGAGCTCCTCGGCCGGCTCAACCCGCTGATCGTCTCGCTGCGAGAGGAAGAGAACATCGAGGTTCTCGCCGTGAGCCCGATCGAATCGCGCAAGCAGGTCGACGTAGCCCGCTTAAAAAAGCGAGACCATCGAAAGCTGGTGATCATCGACGGCGACCTCGCGTTCGTGTCCGGGAGGAACGCGGGCGACGAGTACTTTTCAGGCTTCGACGAGGTGCCGGTGCACGACAACACGCGTCACGAGAGTATCCCGTGGCTCGACGCGCACGTGGAGGTGTCGGGGCCCCTGGTCCGTCAGGTGCAGGAGACCTTCATGCGGACTTGGGACCGCCAGGGCGGAGCGCCGATCCCGGGCGACTGGGACGTGGTGCCTGAGCTCGAAGCGGCTGGGTCCGCCGCCGGACGATTGGTCGTTCACCGCGGCCTCGCCGAGACCAACGGCCTCGCGATGTACGAGGCGATGTTCGACGTCGCGGAAGACCACGTCTACATCGTCAACGACTTCCCGATCGTGCCCGCCCTCGAGCGCGCGATCTACCGACTCCTCGCGCGAGACGTCAGCGTCAAGCTCCTCACTGGAAACGCGGCTGCTCGACGAGACGACGGCACGTTCTTCCCCGCGCCGCTTCACCGCACCCTCTTCGAGTACATGGTGAAAGGGAAGTTGGAACCCTTGTTGCGAGCCGGGGTCCAGGTGTATGAGTTCGTTCCACCGCCCTCTCCCATGGTCGTTTCCCGCGGCGGCCGGATCCGACCCTACGTGCACGCCAAGATCGTGTCGGTCGATGGGCTGGTGACCAGCATCGGGTCCGCCAACCTCGATGCGACGGCGAGTTTTTGGGAGAGTGAGGCCAACATCGTCGTGCAGGACGCCGAATTCGCGGGCAGCGTCGAGTCCAGGCTCCAGAAACTAATCGACGGCAGCGTCGAGCTCGACCCCGAATCCGAATATTGGAAACGGGAACGGGCCCAACGTGCCGTCGTGGCTACGCTCTGGCCAGGGACGCTCTATTCCTGAGCTTCGAGCTTCTCGCCGGCTTTTTCCTCGGCCGCTTCAACGGCGTCGGCTTCTTTCAGTTCCTCGGCTGCTTCTGCCTCGGTCTCAGCGAGATCGTAGGTCACGGTCATTCGCACCTGAACGGCGCGATCGATCTCTATCTTCTCGGTGCCGTCTACGGTCTTGACGTTGATGACGCCGACCGACTCGCCACTTGCCGATGCATTGGTCTCGAGCGCATTGAGGTTGGCAATCACCTCGCCCGACGCGTTCATCTTGAACGACTCGACGTTGAGCTCGACGCCTTCTTGCTCGAAGGTCACCGTCTGCGGAAGCCCCGTCTGCTGGATCTGTATGTTGAGCTTGAGCTCGTCGCCGACCTTTTCGACCAGCGTGTAGGTGTCGACCTGGCTGACCTCGAAGCCGTAGAGCGTGAGTTCCTTGCGCGCTTCCCAGCGGGCGCCGGCGCCAATGGGCTCCGCCGGTAGAATCACACGAGTGAGCGACGTGCGTGCGTTGATGAGCAGCACGAGCAGGCGGACTGGGACGTCGGCGCGCTTGGCCGCCTCGTTGAGTTCGGACCTCTGGATGATGCCGCGGTCGTCGACTTCAACCCAACCACCGACGTTGTTGAGCACCGAAACGCTCTTGTTGAGGCCTTGCGCGACCGCGGGGTCGATCCCTTCAGGAAGAAGCGCCTCAGCCTTGACGATCCTGACATCGAAGCGGGTACTTCCGCGCTTCCCCTCGAGGGTCGGACCAGACACGATGTGCAACCGTACCCCAGGTGTCACGGCGAGAACGGAGCCCTCACCCGACGTGGCCAGGGACGCAACACCTAAATCCATCGTGGCCGTCGTCGTTGTTCCGTGCGCGATCTTGTACCGGAGCAGCTCGCGCGGCTCTTGACCGGCGTCGAGCACGAGGGCCGCGTCACCCTTCTTGGCATCTTTCGCAGTCTCGGAATCTTTGCACCCGTTCAGGACGAGCAGCGCGGACATCACAATCAACGCCCGCAGTAGCACTTGCTTAGTCATAAAATCTCCTTTTCGGCGCCCCATCTCGCCGTATATTGCGGCTCTATATCGCAAGGCCGGGTGGGGCAGTCAAGGTCGTGCGGGCGCCGGAGCGTCGATACGCGTGTACCCCTCAGGGAGCGAGAAGACGTCAGGAGGCACTGGCTCCCGTTTGACCTGCTCGACCAGGAACACCACCGGGACGCCCTCAGCCTGCTCGACCCGCATCTTCATCGAAAATCCAGGCTTAACGCCGTACTTCTTCATCGCTTTCGTGCGTTCGTCGTCCGACATCTCGAGGCCGAGATTCCGGCCGCGGAACGCGCGGGTCCACAGGTCGGCCGGGTATTTCTGGGTGAGCCAGAGGTCGATCACCGCCCTGTTGTCCCTGTCGATGAGGCGGACGTGCTCGGTCGGCACTCCGCTCACGGTCTCCTTGCCGAGCTTTTTGATCTCCAGGTTCGCGTTCTCGCCCGAGCCCGTGACCTGTCTGCTGTTCTTGGCGAGGGCGGAGTAGGGGGACTCGATGATGGTTCGCTGATCGTGGGCAATCGTGTAGTAGCTCTTGCCTTCGGCCGGCATGACGGTGGTCGCGTTTACGGGGTGGCCATCCGCGTCTTTCGAACGAATGTCCATGCGGACGTCGCCGCCTTTCGAATATCTGGCGTTGATCTGCGCGACGACTCCTTGCTCGCTCGACAGGCTCGCCTTGAGCAGGCCTTCGAACGCGAGCGCCCGCGAAGCAACGAGCGTCGCTGAAGCCAAGAGGAGCACTGACAGGCAAGTGGGGACCACACGCATCAAGGCGCAAGCTTAGGCGGTCAACACGACCAAGCCAAACCCTTCGTCGTCGTAGAGTTGGTCGAACGTTTCGGTGAACTTCGCCTCGATATTCTTGCGTTTGAGCTTGAGGGTCGGGGTGAGTTCGTCCTCTTGGACGCTGAACTCGCGGTCGAGGATGCTGATTTTCTTGATGGTCTCGACCCGCGATAGCCCCTCGTTGGCGCGCTTTACCGAGGCGACGATGCGCTGCTGCACGTCGGGGTCGCGCGAGACCTCCCCGAGGAGGGCTTGGAGCTCGTTCGAACGCCTTAGAGGGTTCTCCATCAGTTCGCGGATGTGCTTGTCGGCCGCCAGGTCGTCGATGCTGTCGCGTTGGCGAGCCCACTCGACAGCTTCGGGGGCGCCCACAGTGACCAGTGCGACCAGGTACTTCCGCTTGTCGCCGTGTGCGTGTGCTTGGCTGATCAGCGGGTCTGATGCTTTGATCTCGTTCTCGATGTTCGCCGGCGTGAGGTTCTTCCCGCCCGCGGTGATGATGATGTGCTTCTTGCGGTCGAGGATGTGGACGCAGCCGTCTTCGTCCTTTTTGCCGATGTCGCCGGTGTGCAGCCAACCGTCGACGATCGTCTCGGCGGTGGCTTCCGGGTTCTTGTAGTACCCCTGAAACACCACCTTGCTTCGCACCAAGATCTCACCGTCGTCCGCGATGCGGTCTTCGACGATACTCAGCGGTTGCCCGACCGAGCCGAGCTTGACCCGCCCGGGCACGTTCGCGTGGGTAATCACGGTGGACTCGGTCATTCCGTACATCTCGAAGATGGGAAAGCCAGCTGCCCAGAAGAACTCCAGGATCTCCGGGGCGATGGGCGCGGCGCCGGTGATGAAGTACCGAACGCGCCCTCCGAATACCGCGCGCAGTTTGGAAAACACGAGGCGGTCGGCCAAGCGGTACTTCAGCTTCAGCCCAAACGGGATGGGCGTGCCCGCCTGCCAGTGTTGCACCGCCTCTCGGCCGACCCGTTCCGCCCAGCGAAAGATTCGCTGCCGGGCCGGGGGCGCCTGCTCGACGGTGCTCATGATCTTGGCGTACGCCTTCTCGAAGATCCGAGGCACGCTGCCGAAGAGGGTCGGTTTCACTTCGACCACCTCCTCGAGCACCTTGGCGATGCTCGATGCGAAGTAGGTGCCCATCCCGGTGTTGATGCGGCCGTAGAACGCCAACACACGCTCGGCGACGTGAGCCATCGGAAGAAAGCTCAGACCGACGTCGCCCTCATCGATTGAGAAGGCTTCGTCTTGGTTGCTCATGACGGCCAAGATGTTGTCGTGTGAAATCATCGCGCCCTTGGGTGGGCCGGTCGTGCCGCTGGTGTAGACGATGATCGCGGTGCTGTTGGGGTCGACCGCGGCGACGCGCGCCTCGATCGCTGCGCGATCCACTGGCGTCTGGAGCACTCGCTCAAACGGAACGAGCCAGTTGTGAGCCTGCATCAACGACTCGAGGCCGGTGGTGTTCCACACGACGACCTTCTCGAGCTTCGTGAGCTCGTCGCGGCGCGCGAGGATCTTGTTGACCTCTTCGGCGCCTTCGACGAACGCGACCTTCGTGTCGGCGTGGTCGAGGATGTAGCCGAGCTGCTTCGGGGTCAGAGTAGGGTAGGCGCCAAGCGTGACGGCTCCCACGAGCAGCCCGCCGATGTCGCAGTAGCACCACTCGGGGCCGGTGCTTCCGACGATGCACACTTTGTCTTGGATCTGTAGCCCGAGCCCTAATAGGTAGGAGGCGATTGCGCCCGAGCGGTCGCTGAACGCATTCCAGCCGACGGGCTGCCACTCCCCGCCTTCCTTGAAGTAGAACGCCGGCCTGTCGCCGTCTCGCTCCACCCGCTTCAGGAACATGTCCCCCACGGTTTTCGCCCGGCGCGCGATGTACTCGGCCGGGGTGCCGGTCGTGCTCTGAGTATCGAACATCTTCATGGGTTTACACCCGATCCGGGGTCCAGATCTAGCCCTTCGAGACGGGATTTGACGGGGCGGCAACCCCCGCTACACTCCGCGACCTTCTCGCTGAGAAGGCAAGGAAGACCCATGCGTGACCTCATCAAGCTCAGCTGTGAAAACTGCGGCAAAGACAATTACGTGACGGACAAGAATCGGCGCACCATGCCCGAGAAGTTCCACATCAAGAAGTTCTGCCCCAAGTGCCGCAGCCACCAAGCCCACAAAGAAGGCAAAATCAGCAAGGGCTAAAAAAAGGGGTCACACCCCTTTTTGGCGGATGCCTGCGGCGGTGGCTTGTCCCGCCCTACCACCGCCACGCTATCGCCTAGGGTTGATTTTCAACCCTTCTTGCCCTGAGCTCCCGCCGACTTGCCGCAAAGACCGCGCGCCGTAGAACGCCTTCATGGCGAACGGCGACACGCACAACCTCGGCATGGGCTATCTGTTGTGGATCTTCGGATTCATGGGCGCGCACCGCTTCTACTACGGGCGTCCGGTGACAGGCACGATTTGGTTTCTCACGCTCGGCCTCCTCGGCATCGGCTGGCTGATCGACCTGGTGTTGATGCCTTCGCTCGATCGTTCAGCCGACTTCCGATACGAGTCGGGGCCTGTCGACTACAACATAACTTGGATCTTGCTGACGTTCGTCGGGGTCTTCGGCATCCACCGCATCTTCATGGGCAAGTACCTGACCGGGCTCCTGTACTTTCTCACGCTCGGGTTCTTCGGGATCGGCATCCTGTACGACTACTGGACCCTCAACGACCAGCTCAACGAAGTAAACGCGCAGCGCGCTTAGATGTGATCCAACAGGCGGGCTACTAGGGCGCCGGTCCCGCCTAGGTGGCGGGGGGCGGTGCGGAAGGCGAGTACGAAGCGGGCCGGGGCGCGTTTGCTGAGGGCTTCGACCATCTGGGATTTGAGGGTGCCTTTTCCACCGGGGCTGTGGAGGCCTTTGCCGACGATGATGAGGACCCACCGCTTGCCGTCTTGCTGGCAGTCTCGGATGAAGCGGAGCATTTCGCGTTCGGCCTCGCGGACGGTGCGGCCGTGCAGATCACATTCCGCTTCCACTTCGAGTCGTGGGTCTTCGAGAGCGTCGAGAATGCTTGCGTGGGTGGAGCCGCGTTTGCCGGAGACGAGGCCGTTGGCCTCTCGATCTACTTTCAAAGGCTCGGGTACCCCCCGAGCGGTCCCGGCCCTCGCGGCGACGGTTGCCTGCGGCGTCGACGCGGGCGGCATCACGCGCTTTCGGGTCTTCCTGTCCAACGGCTTCACGTCGGCGAACGCCTGTTGAAGCGCGTCTCGGTCTGCCTTAGGGGCGCCCCCACTGCCGCCGCCCTTGCCGCGTTTGCCTCCTGATTTCGCCACAACCCATCCATCATGAACTGTCAGCACCCCACGAGGCAATTTGCGCAACGGCTGCGGCATTGACCGCTTCGGCGAAGATTCTTCGCGCCTCTCGGAGCCGCCCAGCCGATATTCGGGCCTTTTCTGCCGGGGTTCCGGTGGCACAGCCATTGCAGGTTCTAAGGAGTGATGGACGTCAGTCGCCGGCAACGGGGCGGTGTGTCGACTCGGCCGAGACGGTTGGGTTCTCCTCCGTGCGCGAGAGTCTGCGGCGGATGCCTCGCAATGCACAACCAACTGTCAGAGGTCACATCGATGCTGGGGCCTGTTTCCGGGCCGTGCGACTGAGGTCCTTCGTAATCCCGATCCGAATCCCAATCCCAATCCCAACGTGTGACGCCGAAGCGGGCTAGGCCTTCTTCGGCGCCTCGCGTTTGGGTCGCAGGTTGCACTGCAGGAGCGCCTTTCGGACCCGCACGGCGTCGGGCGTGATTTCCACGAGTTCGTCTTGGTCGATCCAGTCGAGGGCGGTTTCGATCGTCAGCTGATTGTGTGGGGTCAGGACGACATTGTCGTCTTTGCCGGCAGCCCGAATGTTGGTGAGTTTCTTTTCGCGGGTGCAGTTCACGTCGAGGTCACTCGGGCGGTTGTGCTCGCCTACGATCATGCCTTCGTAGACTTTCGTTGCCGTGCCTACGCAGAGCTTGCCTCGAGGTTGCAGGTTGAAGAGGGCGTACGGGGTAGTGATGCCTTTTCGGTCGGAGACGATGGCTCCGTTTTTTCGGCGAAGCAGTGGGCCTGCGTAGGGGTCCCAGCCTTCGAACATGGTGTTGAGGAGCCCCTCGCCACGCGTCTCCGTCATGAACAACGAGCGAAAACCGATGAGTCCTCGTGACGGAACACGGTACTCGATCCTCGAACGGTTGGTGCCGATTGGGCTCATCTTGCCCATCACGCCCCGGCGGTCGCCGAGGAGCTGGGTCACGGTGCCCACGTGGCGCTGGGGCACGTCGACCACGACGGTCTCGACCGGTTCGTATTTCTTCCCGTCGATCTCGCGGACAACGACCTCCGGCATCCCGAGCGCAAACTCGTAGCCTTCTCGCCTCATCGTCTCGGCCAGGATCGCCAACATCAGCTCGCCACGCCCGTACACCACGAACGAATCGGCCTCGTCGCCTTCCTCGACCCGCATCGCTATGTTGCGCTGCGCCTCTTTGAACAGCCGTTCGCGCACCTGCCGTGAAGTGACGTAGTCGCCGACGAGCCCAGCAAACGGCGAGGTGTTGACCATGAAGCGGACCTTGATGGTCGGCTGCTCGACCCTGATCCGCTCGAGCGGGTTCGGGTGGCTCGGCGGGGTGATCGTATCGCCGATGTGCACATCATCGATGCCGGAGATCGCGACGATATCGCCCGCCGAGGCCTCTGTGATGCGCACCCGTTCCATGCTCTCGAAGCCCCAGAGCGCGCCGACTCTGCGCTCCAAGACGCTGTCCTTGCCGATGATGGCCATCATCTCTTGCGGTTTGATACGGCCGTTTCGAATGCGACCGACCGCGATGCGGCCGACGTACTCGTCGTGGAGGGTGTTGTGCACTAGCAGCTGCAAGGGAAGGTCGGGGTCGCCTTCGGGCGCCGGGAGACGTTCGATCAAGGTTTCGAAGAGCGGGGTGAGGTCGCTCGATTCGTCTGTGAGCTCGCGCTTGGCGATCCCGTCTTTGCCGATCGCATAAATATGGGCGAAGTCCGCCTGCTCATCGGTTGCCCCGAGATCGCAGAACAGATCGAACACTTCGTTGAGGGCTTCGTCGGGACGCGCGTCGCTTCGGTCGATCTTGTTGACGACCGTGATGACGGGCAGGTTGAGCTCGATGCACTTCGACAAGACGAATCGTGTTTGGGGGAGGGCGCCTTCGGCGGCATCCACCAAGAGCAGCGCGCCGTCGGCCATGCGCAGCGTACGCTCGACCTCACCACCGAAGTCGGAGTGCCCCGGCGTGTCGATGAGATTGATCTTGTAGTCTCTCCATCGAATGGATGCGTGCTTCGCCAAAATCGTGATGCCGCGCTCCCGCTCGAGGTCGTTCGAGTCCATGACGCGCTCGCGCACCGCCTCGTTCGCCCGAAAGACGCCGGTCTGATGCAACATCGCGTCCACCAGCGTCGTCTTGCCGTGGTCAACGTGGGCGATAATCGCCACATTTCGAATCATATTCTGCACGTTTGGAGCCCCCACGCCTTTCGCGTGACGGCGCGTCTTGGCAGATCCCACCCAACACCGCCAGCCCCCTCCAACCAACCCCCCAAAAAAGGGGGACCGTCCCCTTTTAGGCGCGGACGGCGATGTGGCGCTCGAATAGCGGGTCTTGGGCGTCGGCTTCGTGCGCGCTGTGGGGGATTGCTGCGGCGTGGGTGGCGTCTAGGAACTGGAGGGCGGCTACGAGCATGTGGGAGGTGCGGGGGGAGCAGAAGAGGTCGAAGGCGTGTTGGGCGCCTTTGAGCTCGGCGTAGATGACTGGAGCTTTGGATGCCTTGCGGAGTTGGTTGGCGAAGCTTCGCGCCTCCTCGACGGGGGCGAGGGTGTCGCGGTCACCGTGGATCACGAAAAATGGGGGGATGTCGGGGTGGATTCGGTCCATCGGGGAAGCGCGGCGGAACTTTTCAGGCTCCTCGTCCCGGAAGGCCTTCATGATTTGGCGCTCGAGTCTTCGATACCAAAATGGAAGGCGATTGGTGCCGAGGCGGCTGGTGAAATCGTACACGCCATAAATGGGCATGGCGGCTTGCAAGGAGGTGTCCGCGTCTTCGAAGCCAGGCTGGTACTCGGGATCGTTGGCGGTCAGTGCCATGAGCGCAGCGAGGTGTCCGCCCGCCGAGCCACCCGTCACGGCGATGAAGTTGGGGTCGATCCCCCACTCCTCGGCGTGCTCGCGAACCCAGGCGAGCCCTGCCTTGAGGTCGACCAAATGGTCGGGAAAAGTGGCGCCTGGGCTCAGGCGGTAGTTGAGGTTGAAACAAACCCAACCGTTGGCCGCAAGGTGAGACATCAACGGCCAACCTTGCTCGCGCTTGTCGCCCATGACCCATGAGCCTCCGTGGATCTGGATGATCGCGGGGTGCTTGGCCTCGCGAACAGCCGGCGCGACCACGTCGAGCTTCAAGATGGTGCCGGCCACACGTCGATAGACGATGTCACGAGTGACCTCGACGCCGCGGCGCCGCTTGTAGAATGGCAGCACGACGTGTCGTCGCGGCACGCCCGTCGTTTCGCGGACCGACTCCACGTCGCGGAGCGCGACTTCGAAGGTCTTGCGCGCGCGATTGCCGTCTGCGAACAGCACGAACAGGCCCAACCACGAGCCAAACGTGATGATGAGCCCGGCCCAACCGGGCCACGCCGCCAGCGCGCCGAGCTTGACGAACACCAGCGCGGCGATCGACTGCCAGACAACATGATGAATCGCGAGCTCTGCGGTCAGCCACGAACCAAAGAAGCTCGGCATGAACAGCGCAGGGACGCGACGTACCGGGACGAAGGCGTTGGCGGTGAAGACGGCGCCGATCAAGCTGACGGCCAAGAAGGCCCACGC
>CAXMRN010000105.1:0-8297 GCA_964195565.1 uncultured Polyangiaceae bacterium
AACATGATGAATCGCGAGCTCTGCGGTCAGCCACGAACCAAAGAAGCTCGGCATGAACAGCGCAGGGACGCGACGTACCGGGACGAAGGCGTTGGCGGTGAAGACGGCGCCGATCAAGCTGACGGCCAAGAAGGCCCACGCGATCGTCGGCAGGCCGAGAAACATCAGCGCGCTGCCTTCCCTCTTCGCGGAATGAAACGGCTCAGAAGCGGGCGTGGGTTTTCGATGGCCAGTGCGTCGAGCGTGCCTTGCATGAGCGACGTGATTTCCTGGTAGCACTCCTCGAGCACGTCGGGGTTATCGGCGTCGTCCGGACCAAAGCGGCTCCAATCGAGCGGCTCGCACACCTGCACGGTGATCTTCGCTGGCAGCGGGAGGCCGAGGAGACCAGGGGTCGACACACCCCACGGGACTTGAAAGAGCACTGGCGCGCCGTCCATGCGCACCTTGTCCAAGCCGAGGATCTTGGCGATACGCTCGCCGCGCGTCAGGACGACCGTGGTTTCGTGTCCTCCGTGGCCCACCACGGGGACCACCGGGATGCCGGTCTTGAGAGCCAAGCGGATGAATCCCTTGCGGCCGTTGAACATGACGCGGTTGCGGTCTTTCCATGGCCGGAACACCTCGTAGGAACCGCCCGGATACAGAAGAACCGAGCACCCGTCGCCGAGCGCGGCCTCCGCGTTGTCCATGCTGGCCGGCATCTGGCCGATCTTCTGCATGAGCTCGCGCCAGCCCGGGATGCCGTAAATGCCGTCGAACGCCAACCCCAGCAGTGGGTCTTCGAAGCCGCGGGTGCGATACCACTCCGCATACACCGCGCTGGTGTCCGGCGTGATGATCCCGCCTGAATGGTTGCCGACTAGCAAGGCCGGGCTCTCGGGCACCCGATCCATGCCGCGCACCTCCGCGCGGAAGTAACTCGAGAACGTCTCCATCTTGGGAACGAGCTTGCGCATGAACTCGGGGTCGAACTGCCGCGCTGGTTGTTGCAGCCCTGCCTCGGTGGCGTCGGCCCATCGGTTCCAAAAACCGGCCTCCATGAAACGGCGCAAGGCGTTCACTACACTCGGTGGCAACTTCTGCGCGAGGCTGTTTTTTTTGTCGTTCATGGCTTCGCGCAAAACGTGCGCCTGTACTTGATCCACTTTGCCCGACCTACGGCGTGTTAACTCCGTTCTATATGGAGTCGGGTTGAATGAAAATAGTACATGTTCTATTTTCGACAGACTGGAGAAATGCATGGCTATTTCCGGAGCATGGGCGGGTTTGATTCATCGGTTGTTTCCGTGGCGTGCACCGGTCTCTTCCGCAGCTCCGCGTCGGCGGAGTCGTGCGCGTCAGCCAGCGCAATCGCCGGCGACAAGCATGCGGCTGGCGCGCAGCAATGCATACACCGGCCTCTCTCGCTTCACTGGGCGCTCGGTCGATCGACTGTTCCTGACCGCGATGCGCCGACCTCATCGGTACCCAGGCCCGGGCGACCTGATCCGCGTTGGGGAGGAGATCGCCGGTGCCCACGCGCTCTATCGCAACGGCCGACCTCCAGCGCCGAGCGCTTTTCACGCCACTCCTCCGGCGCTGACATCCCCAGCCATCGAGCCCGCGTGGCACCCGTCGATGCGCTTCGAATGGCTTTCGTTTGAGAGCGGCTACTCTGCGCCCGCTGGTGACCCATCGGCGGACCGTTGGAACAACTACGAACGCAATCATATGAGTCACGCCTGGGTTGCACGTCATAGTGACCCGGAGCGGCCTTGGCTGATCTGCGTCCATGGCCTCGGGACCGGCGGCCCCTACGCGGATTTTGCGGGGTTTCGCGCCGAGACGCTGCATCACGAGCTGGGGCTCAACCTGCTGATGCCGGTGTTGCCGCTGCATGGCCCGCGCAAGCCTCCCGAGCTGCCGATTGCGTCGTTGTTGTCGTACGATTTGCTCGACGCGTTTCACGGGGTCTCGCAAGCGGTCTGGGACACGCGCCGCTTGATTCAATGGGCGCGCGCCCAAGGCGCCACGAAGATCGGTTTGTACGGGCAGTCGATGGGGTCTTACGTCTCCGCGTTGCTGTCGGGTCTCGAAGAAGTCGACCTCGTGATCGCGGGAATCCCGGTTTGCGACATCCCGGATTTGTTCGTGCACCACGCGCCCGCGTACCAACGCCAAGAGGCGGAGGAGGCGGGTGTGCTCGGTGTGCGCACGCGTGAGCTGTTCGAACTCGTTTCGCCCTTGTCGGTCACCCCGCACACCACGCTCGAGAACCGTTTCATCTTTGCTGGAAGTGACGACAAGGTGTCGACGCCCGAGCAGGCAGAGCGCCTGTGGGAGCACTGGGGGCAGCCCGGCATTCGCTGGTTCGCCGGCGGGCACGTGAGCTTCTTCTGGTCGTCGGAGGTGGCCCCGTTCGTCGATCACCGTCTTCACAAAGCCGGCTTCGCCGTCCTGGATCACTGAGGCCGCGCATGGAGCGTTTCACCGGGCAGGACGCTTCGTTTCTCTATATGGAAACCCCCAGCGTGCACATGCACACGCTGAAGGTCGCGGTCATCGATCTTCCGGCGAAGATTCCGTACGCCGATGTGTTCGACCTCGTGCGGGTTTCGATGGAGAGCAAGCTCCACTTGGTGCCTCGCCTTCGCTGGCGGCCCGTGGAAGTGCCTGGCGGTTTGCACCACCCGATGTGGGTGAACGACCCGACCTTCAACATCGGCCGGCACCTCTACCGATCCAAGATCGCGGCGCCTGGGGGCCACCTCGAGATGGACCAGGCCATCGCGGAGATTGCGAGCATCCAGCTGCCGCGGGACCGGCCCCTTTGGGAGACTTGGCTGCTCGAAGGGCTCGCCGATGGCGGGGTCGTCTTGGTGACGAAGATCCACCATAGCCTGGCCGACGGGGTCGCGTCGGCCGCCATGTTGGCCAAGGTGATGAACCTCGAGGCCGATCAGGACGACCTCAATGCGCCTAACCCGGCCTGGGTGCCGGATCCGATTCCGTCTCGCCGCCGACTCGTCACCGCTGCGTTCCGCGATCAGAGGCACCAACTGGGCGCGCTCGGTCCGTTGATGAAACGCACGGTCAAGGGCGGTGTCAATGTCCTTCAGAACATCAAGCACCGGGCGACGGCCGTTCCGCTTCCATTCGTCACGCCACGCACCGTCTTCAACCGGACGCTGTCCCCGCGGCGCTCGTTCGCCACGACCTCGCTCTCGGTCGCGGACCTCAAGGCGGTGAAGAACGCAGCCGGAGTCACCTTGAACGACGTCGTCTTGGCGACGGTCGCCGGGGCGCTCGACCGTTTTTTCGAGGCACGAGGCGAATCGTTGTCGAAGCCGCTCATCGCGAGTGTACCGATGTCCGTCGCGACGCCCGGCGACGCACCCCGCGAGGCCGGCAACCGTGTAGCCAATCTCTTCACGTCGCTGTGCAACGACGTGCGCGACCCACTCGAGCGGCTCCACAAGATCCATGCTGTGACCGCGCAGTCGAAGGAGGTGCAGCGCCAGCTCGGCGTCGAAACCTTGCTCGACTGGTCGGAGGCGGCCCCCGCAGGGCTCTATCGGTGGATCTTGGGTTCGTTTTCTCAGGCCGGCCTTGCCGAGTTCATGCCGCCGCCCGCGAACCTCATCGTCTCCAACGTCCGCGGCCCGGACCACCCTTTGTTCGTCGCCGGCGCTCGCCTCCGCACGATCTACTCGGTCGGCCCGGCGGTCGAAGGCATCGGCCTCAACATCACAGGCTGGAGCTACTGCGGCGACCTCGCGATGGCCCTCATCGCCGATGCCGAAGCGATCCCCGACCCCCACATCATCACAAACGCCCTCCGCCCAGTCCTAGCCGAGCTCCTCCAAGCCACACGCTAAAAAAGGGGACAGTCCCCTTTTCGACGGGGTGGTTTCGGGTTTCGTTCTTGGCCGAAAAAGGGGAGAGTGCCCCCTATGGCGGATTCTCCTATTAGGGCTTGGCATCGGTTGATTGAGGCGCGGGATGCGAGTGGGCTGGATGACCTCTTGGCTGAGGATGCCGTGTTTCACTCGCCAGTTGTGCACACCCCACAGAAGGGGAAGGCGCTCGTGAAGATGTATTTGAGTGCCGCCGTGATGGTTCTGGGGAACAGCGAGTTCGCGTATGTGCGTGAGGTTGTCGGCGAGTCCGATGCGATGCTCGAGTTCACTTCGGAGGTCAATGGGATTCACGTCAACGGCGTCGACATGATCCATTGGAACGCCGACGGGCAGATCGACGACTTCAAGGTGATGATTCGTCCGCTCAAGGCCGTGAACCTGCTCCACGGGCTGATGAAGCAGATGCTCGGGCAGACGGGCCCCGGCGCATCCGCGGCTAGCTGAGTGTCGAGAGCTTGTCGCGGTGCTTCGCTTGAAGCGCGTTGTACTCGTCTTGGGTGAGGCTGAGCGCTTTGGCGATCCGGCGTAGCTGCGTTTGCTCGTCGTGTTTGAGCACCTCATCGGCGACTGCCATCTCTACGAGCACCTCCAGCACTTCGAGTCGGAGCTGCCGACCTGCAAGCTCTCGCAAGTCGCGCGTCCAGTCGTGATCGCCGAGGAGAGCGACATGGCTGATCTGGTCCGCCAACAGACCGCAGATCGCGTCGACCCCGCCCTGACTGAGGCCGTGCACGCGGCTGAGCTCCTTTTGAATGGTTGCCTCTTCCTGCGTCGAGTAGTGCCCGTCCGCGTAGGCGACCTTCGCTAGCAAACCCGCCACAGCGGTCACGATGCGCCGGGTCGCGTCGTCCGCGTCGGTCAGATACTGCTCGACGATCTGCGCGAGCCGGTCCCTCGCCTCGGGGGTGACTTCTTTCGGCGATTCCTTACGACGGAAGATCATCGGGCTCCCAATAGACCGCTACGTGTGCGGACACAAGGCGTCAGAGCCCGGCTTTGAGGCTGACCCACACGCCCGCGCAAATCGCGGTCGACCCAACTCCGAGCCACAGCGGATCGCGCAGGAAGTACGGCAAGAGCAGGAGCAGCAAGCCCGACCCCAACTGGACCGGTCTGCCCTGCTTTCTGCCGTACATAAACATCACGAAGCCCACGCTACTCACGAGCAAAGAGACGACTAGGTACGCGGGGTCCAGCATCGCTACTCGGGCTTGTAAGCGACGGCCGCCGACGATGGCCCCGCGAGCGGGATGACCTCGAAGCGGTCGAACCCCGCTTCGGCGCACCATTCCTTGAAGTCTGCGCCGGAGAAGTCGAAGGCGTCGCCGAACTCGACGAGCATGTTGAGTGACATCAGCAGCCCATGTGCGTTTTCGCGGCGGGCGTCGTCGATCAGCGCTTCGACCACGATGAAGGCGCCCCCGGGCGGTAGCGCGTCGTAGGCGAGTTTGATCAGGTGCTTCTTCTTCTCGAGGTTCCAATCGTGGAGGACCATGCCCATCGTGATGACGTCCGCTTTTGGAAGCGGGGCGGCGAAGAAGTCAACGACCGCGGTCGAGACTCGGTCGGATAGCCCAACCTTCTCGATGCAACGCTTCGCGATCGGCTCGACGGGGGGCAAATCTGCAGAGATGCAACGCATGTGCGGGTTCGCCGCCGCTACCATGCAAGCGAGCTGGCCGGTGGCGCCCCCCGCATCGCAAAGCGTTTCGTACTTCGAGAAATCGAACTTCTCGGCGAGCGATTTGAAGTTGCCCGCCGAGACGCCAGCCATCGCATTCATGAACTGGTCGAGCTTCTCCGGCGACGCGTAGAGTTTGGTGAAGATGGGCTCACCGGTGTCTTTGATCTCGTTCTGGGGTTCACCGGTCTTCAGCCCCTCAGTGAGACTATTCCAGATGCGGTAGAGGCGATCGCTCGCCATCTCGAGAATCCCCCCGACGTACTGCGGGCTGTTCTTGTCCAAGAACGCGGCGGTCTCCTTGGTGTTCCCATACAGGGCCGAGGGGCCATCGCCTTCACGGTCGAGCACGCCGAGCGCGACCAGGGCGTCCGGGAAGTCTGGGATCGCGCGCGGATGGAGCCCGAGGCGCTCTCCGATGGCGTCGCCGCTCAGTTGGCCACTGCCGAGGTGGGTGAAGAGCTCGAGCTCGACCGCGCTGAGGAGGGTTCGAGAGCCGAAAAAGCCCATGCCGACTTGCATGATGTGCGAAGGGTCTAGCTCTGATTGGGACACGGGTGCCTCCTGCTGAAGACACCTTCCTACAACCGGAGGCCGTCCGAGCGCAACTCCGAAAACCGCTATTCTTCTTCGCTTGCGAAGAAGAACGTGCAGTTCGGAAGGTCCATGAAGGCTTCCTGCACGTGGCGCAGCTCATCGAGGATCTTGTCGCCGGCCCCAGAGTCCAAAAACGCGACCACGTCGTTGCCACGTTCCCACCAAAGCTCGACCATCCCATCGTATGGAGCTTTGGTCCCGCGCGCCTGCATGATCTCCAGGTTCTGCTCCATCGCGAGCGCCACGCTCAGAACCGCTCGGCTCGCGTCCGATGCCGCGGCAACAGCCTTCACCTTCTCGCCGTACTCGACCCATTGTTCACGAAACTGTTGTTTGGTGAGACCGGGCTTGCGGCGAATGCACTGAACGAACTTGATCATGAACGACTCCCCTGGGCCCCCCAGGAGCCTCCCCACATCTTCACAAATCCGAATCGACGGCGCCAATATTAAACGCAGACCGCGACTCGCTGGGGGCGAATCGCGGTCTGCGTTGGCTCGGCTTCGGGGCGGATGCGCTATGCCGGCTGCGTCTGCGTCCTATCGAAGAGTGCGTTGTAGACTCTCGACGGAATGCAGATGTGAGTGCTCGCGACGAGTGTTGCCACCGCGGCCAGCACCCCACCCACGACGTAGCCCAGGGTCGTTGCGCCGACGAAGAAGGCAGCGCCCGTGGCGATCAGCCAAATCCCGGCTACGCCACAAGCGAACTTCCCCTGCGCGGTGTTCCGCGGGAGCGGTCGCGTACCGGTGAGATGTCGAACACCGTGGTTGTACAGGTAGTTGAATGGGTGGCTCGGCGTAAACACGGTCGTGATGGCCATCGCGGACAGACCCCAAACGACCCACGGTGAGGCGAGGGCCACGCCCGCGACCAAGATGCTCGCACAGAAGACGTACGGCCATCGCATCCATGGGCCAATCTCGGCGAGGGCCTCGTCGTCGAGGTAGTGTCCCTGTATTTGCAGTTCCTTGCATGTGTGATTCTTGTTCATGACGTTCTCCTCTCTCGGTTGAGTTGCTTCAGAAGGACAAAGTGGCGGCGCCCTCAGCGATGAGTTTGTGCATGGGGCTTGCGCCACTGATGACGACGCCCTCGAGGAGGTCGTCTTGTTCGTAGCCGCGGCTCTTCACGCAGGGCGTGCATGCCCAAAGGTTCGCGCCGCGCTTGATGAAGTCCTGCACCAGGTCGCTCAGGGGCTCGAGCGGGTGAACTTGGGTGTTGTCGGTGGCTCGCTTGCGGGCCAGATCGACCGCTGACGCGGTCAAGAAGACCGATACGTCGAGGCCGGACGTGATCCCACCGTTGGCGATGGTGAAGGCGACGGATGAGGTTTCGCTCTCGAGGCCTTGGGTGATGAGAACGACTAGTTTGCGGCTTTCTTCAGACATTGTTCTTTCCTCTGTTCTTTCGTTTCTGCAGCGGTTCAAGAGTTGGGGTTACTTCTTCACGGCGACGAGCGAGAGGCTGTGCACGTCGTATTTGGTCGTCGCGCCATTGGCCTGGTCGCTGATGAATCGGTATTGCGGGTTCGGTTGCACCAGCTGGATGCTCAGGCCGGCGTCCTCGATGGCGGCTTGGTAGCTGTCGCGGTGCATCGCACCTCCGATGCAGGCGGCCCAGAGAGTCGCGTTCTCGACGATGCCGCCGGGGAGCTCCACACCTGTGACGATGTCGCTCAAAGCGATGCGTCCACCGGGCTTCAGCACGCGTGCCGCCTCTTTGAAGGTGCCCTCCTTGTCGGCGACGAGGTTGAACACCCCATTGCTGATCACGGCGTCGAAGCTCTCGTCCTCAAACGGAAGCTGGTCGATGTAGCCCCGGACGTACTCGATGTTGGAGAAGCCGCCGCGCTCGCGCAGCTCGGAGGCCTTCTCGAGTTGAGCGGTTGTCATGTCGATGCCGACGACCCGACCCGTAGCACCGACCTTGAGCGAAGCGACGAAGGTGTCGAGGCCGCTTCCGCTGCCGAGGTCGAGAACGCGCTCACCCGACTGCAAGGCGGCGAGCTCGAAGTGGTGACCGACGCCCGCGAATGAGTCGATCGAAGGGGCGGGGACCCGATCGAGATCGTAGGGCGAGTAGCCCAGGCGCTCCGCCATGTCGCGACCCATTTC
>CAXMRN010000106.1:0-3618 GCA_964195565.1 uncultured Polyangiaceae bacterium
GACAACACGGATGAGTTCTACATCACCGGGCTCCCCGTTGCCGAAGACACGTTTGGCGTCGAAATGTTCAAGCAAATGGCAATTTCGGCGCCGCTTGCCGCCCTCGTGATCCTCCTTTTGATGTGGTGGTTCTTCCGCTCCTTCGCTTTGGTTCTCTCGCCGATGATCGTCGCAATGACCACGGTGACGATCACGATGGGGACGCTGATCGCGAGCGGGTTCACCGTGCACATCATGAGCTCGATGATCCCCATATTCTTGATGCCGATAGCCGTCGTGGACTCGGTTCACCTCCTATCGGAGTTCGTCGATATCTATCCGAAACACGGCGACCGCAAGGCTGCGATTAGAGAGGTCGTCGGACACCTGTTCGCGCCGATGCTCTATACGTCGCTCACGTCAGCCGCGGGTTTCCTTTCGCTGACGCTTACGCCGATTCCCCCAGTCCGCGTCTTTGGTGTGTTCGTGGCGCTCGGCATTGGCCTGGCGTTCGTCCTGACGATCCTCTTCGTTCCGGCGTACATCGCCGCGCTTCCCGAGAAGCGTTTGGCCGCGCTGCTCTCGAGCAAGCGCAACGCCAGCGAGGGTGGTCTCCTCGGCCGTGTGGTCGAGGCCGTGGGGGCCAAGAGCCTGCGCTTCGCGAAGCCGATCCTCGTCGTGACGGTCGTAGCGATCGCGATCAGCGGATACGGAATCTCGCAGATCAACATCAACGACAACCCCGTTCGTTGGTTCAAGCCTTCTCATGAGATCCGCATTGCTGACGCGGTGCTCAACCGCGAGCTCGCCGGCACGTACACGGCGTTCCTGATCATGAAACAGGACACCGACGCCGAAAAGGAGATCGTGGCGGCCGGTGACGAAGCAGTCGAGGGCGCGAGCGCCGCGGTTCGGTCGAAGTGGGACGTCCTCAAGACCGATGCAACAATCGCGAGCCAAGAGGAAGCGACCAACGTCTCCGATGCCCTGATTGAAGCTACTTCGGATCTCGTGTTCGACACCGCCCGGGACGAGTCGGGCCAATGGCAACGCGTGCAGACGGCGCTCGAGGAATCGCAGACTCGCACCAAGACCTTCCAGAACCCAGAGCACCTCGCCTATATCGAGCGGCTGCAGCGCGAAGCAGAGGCACTGCCGCTGGTCGGCAAGACGACCTCGATCGCCGATGTGGTGAAGACCGTCTACCGTGAGCTCGTGAGCGGTGAGGAGAAGGACTACCGCATCCCAAACACCACCGAAGCAGTCGCCCAGACGCTCCTTCAGTTCCAGTCGTCTCACCGCCCGAACGATCTCTGGCACCTAGTGAGCCCGGACTACCGCGAGAGCGCGGTCTGGGTGCAGCTCAAGAGCGGCGACAACCAGGACATGGTGTCCGTCGAGGCCGACCTCGACGTGTTCCTGGCTGCCAACCCGCCCCCCGAAGGCCTCCGCGCCGAGTGGGCCGGCCTCACCTACCTCAACACCGTTTGGCAGGACGAGATCGTGGCCGGGATGCTCGAGAGCTTGATGGGCGCGTTCGTCATCGTGTTCCTGATGATGATGATCCTGTTCCGGTCACCGATCTACGGGGCGCTAGCGATGGTCCCGCTCACGATCACCATCACGTTCACGTACGGGATGATCGGCCTGGCCGGCAAGGACTACGACATGCCGGTCGCCGTGTTGTCGTCGCTGACGCTCGGCCTCTCGGTCGACTTCGCGATTCACTTTCTCGAGCGCGCTCGCTCCATCCAAGCCGAGACCGGCGACTGGCGGGAAACGATGGCCCTCATGTTCCAGGAGCCGGGTAGGGCGATCACCCGCAACGCGATCGTAATCGCCATCGGGTTCCTTCCTCTGCTGGGGGCGCCGCTGGTTCCCTACAACACCGTGGGCATCTTGATGGCCGCCATCATGGCCGTCTCGAGCGTCGTCACGGTCGTGCTGCTGCCCTCGATCATGATGCAAATCCAAAACTGGCTCTCCCCCAGGGGAGACACGGCCGCGACTGGCGTGGACGACGCGCCAGCGCCCCTCGCCACCAACAAGGAGCAAACGATATGAGAACCCTCAGCAAGACCTGGTTGGCGGCAGTGGCTGCCGCGATTCTTCTCTCGACACCCTCGATGCCGGCCGAGGCAGGGGATCTGAAGGATGCGAGCGCTATCGTGAGTCGCACCAACACCGCGCAGTACTACGCGGCAAATGATGGAAGCGCGCTCGTTCGCATGAAGATCGTCGACAACAAAGGGCGCTCTCAACGCAGGCAGTTCGCGGTTCTCCGACGCGACAAGACAGACGGCGGCGACCAGAACTACCTCGTCGTTTTCGATCAGCCCGCCGACGTTCGGGGCACGGCGTTCTTGGTGAAGAAACACGCCAACAAGGACGACGACCGTTGGCTGTACATGCCCGGCCTCGACCTGGTGAAGCGAATCGCGGCGAGCGACGAACGCACGAGCTTCGTTGGGACCCACTTCTTCTACGAGGACATCTCAGGGCGCCAGCCCGATGAGGACAAACACCAGCTCCTCGAGACGACGGACACCGAGTACGTCGTGAAGAGCACGCCGAAGAGTACGAGCGGCGTCGAGTTCGCGCACTATACGCTTCGGATCAACAAGAAGACCTTCCTGCCGAGTCAGATCGAGTACGTCAACGCACAGGGCAAGGTCTACCGACGCATCGAAACCGTCAAGGTCGACACCGTTCAGGGCCAGCCGACGATCACGCGCCTCAAGGTGAGCGATGTGGAGTCCGGCGGATACACCCTGAGCGACGTCAGCAACGTTCAGTACGACATGGGGATCCCCGACGACATCTTCGTCGAAGGGTCACTTCGCAATCCACCGCAGAAGTGGCTCCGCTGAGCCCGGCTCGACAACGCGACGGAGGGAGCAGCTCGATGAAACCGACGACTTGTACAACGAAGCAGTGCCGCGGTGGCGTTCCGTCACTGAGGTGCTTGGCGGTGGCTGCGGCGGTGTTCGCGGCACTCGCATTCGCCTCGGGCGCCTTCGCTCAAGACGCGGAGGGCGCGGCGGCAGCCACGGCAGAGGAGGGCGCCGGCGAACCGGACGCCGGCCCATCTACCGAGGGCACGGGCGATGACGATTGGGACGAGTTCGACGACTGGGCAGAGAAAGACGGAGGAGACTCCGGTGCCAAGGCTTGGGACTTCCAGCTTGGCGGTTTCGTCGAAGGCCTCTTCGCCCCCCGGGTGGTTCAGAGCAGCGCCAGTGCCAGCGAGTTCGCGGCGGCCGAGGCTCGCTTTCGACTCAACCTCGACGCCACGCACGAGATCGCCAGCGCACGATTTCGCGGTGACGTCTATGCGGATGGCGTCGACGGCCGAGTCTGGTTCGACATTCGAGACGCATCGATCTTCGTTCGCGGCGGCAACTGGTTCAGCATGCGATTCGGGCGGCAGGTGCTCACCTGGGGAACCGGCGACTTCCTCTTCTTGAACGACCTCTTCCCCAAGGACTTCAACTCCTTCTTCATCGGGCGCGCCGACGAGTACCTCAAGGCACCGTCCAACACGGTACAAACCACGTTCATGATGAAGAAGGTCGGACTCGATCTGATCTGGACTCCAATCTTCGAGCCGGATCGCTTCATCAACGGTGAGCGCCTGTC
>CAXMRN010000107.1:0-5319 GCA_964195565.1 uncultured Polyangiaceae bacterium
TGGTACCTAATTGGGTACCTACACCCAAGCCCGGGAACCCGATCGGAGCATTTTCCTCCGTGTTTTACAGGCTAAAGTGACGCAGCAGATCGCGTCGTACCCGGCTTTTCACGCCGGTAACCGGAGTTCAAAATTCCGTGGGGACGCCGGCCCCGAGATCGAAAATGGTCTCGGGGCCTATCTGTGTGCGGCGCGATTCAGGCCCGGCTTCGGTCGGGCGTTATCTTCGGGGACGGGCTCCCTAGTCGCAGGGGTCGCCGCCCTCGCACACCGCGTCGCTGTTGCAGTGGGTGAACCCAAACGTCACGGTGTCTGAGTTGCCCTCTGGGTCCGTCACGATGACGGTGCCTGTGTAATCGACGGCCTCTGGGTCGCACTCCAGGATTGAAAGGTCTGTCACGTTCCCGCCGAACGGATCGGGTGTGCAATCCGACGCACTACCCGTGTAGTCGAGGGAGACCTCGTCGGTATCGGCGCCGGTCGCGGAGACACGGATGGTGACTGCTCTAGTCACGCCAACCTTGCAGTCGTCACCTTCCGGCCAGGTCCACCGCACCTCAGTAATGGCCGGCGATGCGCTACCGGCCGCGCCTCCACTTCCGCCCGCGCCTCCCGACCCGGCCGTGCCGCCGCCACTTTCACCGCAACCCAACCCTACGCCGAACATGCTGAGGGTGACCAACAGCGCGGGGACCGTCCACAATCCGGTATTCTGCATGGCGCGGACAATAGGCGGCGACGCTAATGCGGGCAATGAGAGCCGATCAATCTGGGCCACCGCGCCTGAAGATGCGCTCATGCTGGGACGGAGGGCGTCAGGCAGCCATCCTGCGGAACCCATCCCAATCCGTGAGGAACGCCACCACTTGGTTCCAACTCAACATCATTGGGGACGCCGGCCCCGAGAACACGCGGTGAGCTTCGTTTCCATCGACTGCGAGGTTGCCCTCGCCAGCGAGAATGACGTCATTGTCGATGATGATTTCTGCCTCCGTCGTCACCGTCTGAGGTCCGTCGCAGTCAAAAGTGTAGGGTCCGCCTCCCGCAGCGATAGCGTTGCGGATGCCTTGCTCGGTACATGGAAGAACGGTACCTGTTAGGTCACAGACGCCTCCCTGGCAGGTGCCTCCGGCGCACGACGTCCCGTCCGCCACAGGTGTTGGGTCCGGGCACCCAACGGCGGGGTCGCATCCCTCTCCCGTGCAATCGTTTCGATCGCTGCAGTCCACCGGTTCGTGGACGCACATCGCCGAGACGATCTCCATCCCCTCGAAGAACTCGGGGGGAGCACAGCGGTCGTCGGTGCACAGATTGTCGTCGTCGCAGTCTGGGCATTCAGGCATGTTTCCGGTGCCACCATCGCCCCCGGTTCCACCGGAGGCAGTCGTCTCGTCGGTACATCCACCAACGGGAAGCGCGACCAACGCGCAAGCGCAGACCCAACTCAAAGCTAATCGTCCCATCACAAGCTCCCTTCGCACCTGGGCGCAGGGCAGAGTCCGGCATCAACGCACCCGAACGGATGCGAGCTGCGAACACTCGGCGGTAGTGCGACCGGCGGCTTCATGGCCACCTCCAGGCGATTGGCTAGACCCTATCAAAGGGTCCTCTTTCTGGGCATACGCAATTGTTCGCGTGAGCGGTGCGTTTGGTGGTCGCCAACCGCGGATGTCAGACATGCTCCCGTCTGCCCGCTAGGGTCCGATTTGGGCTCTGGGCAGCCGATTTCTCGGCTTGCCCCCCTAAGACGACCAGTGCAACCAGCTCCGAGCGTGCGCAACGCAATCAAGCTGTGCTTTGGTTCGTCGTCCGAGATCCCTTGTCAATAGGTACTTGAGTCTCCCTTCTCTTCGACAGAGCGCGCTTCACCATGCCGGCTGCAACCCTCCCGGACTGCATGCACGGCAGCACGCCGCCACCCAGGACGCCGGCTCCCGCCAAGAACAAGTTGGGTGAGAAGGTCGAGCTCGGGAAGCGGAAGAACATCGATTGATCGGGGGTCAGGGCCGGGCCGTAGAGGCCGCCGTCGACCGCGGCGACCCAGGACTCCAATGCAAGCGGCGTGGAGAAGTCCGCGAGCTCGATGTGGTCGACGACGCCCGGCAGCCGTTGATCGAGCTCGGCGAGCAACTCCTCTTGCAGCCGGTCCTTGAGCTGGTGGAAGTCGTCGCCGCGCTTCTCGGGCGCCAGGTCGGCCCAGGCTCCAAACAAGGAATGAGGCGCGAGGGTGTTCACCTCGAGCGATGTGCATCCCCTGGGTGCCATCTGGCCCGTTGGGTCCTTGAGGGAGTTGGGCGAGATGAAGAACGAAGGCGTTTCGGGAAGGCGGCCATGAAAAATGGGTTCCCAGAGCGCATCGATGTCGACGCCGGGGTAGTCCCAGATGTTGAACGCACCGAGGCCGATCTCGCGCAAGTCGCGTTTGACGCCGAGGTTCAACCCCAAGATCGAAACCGAGGACTCGAGACCGCGCACGCGTTCCAGAAGCTTCTTCGGCACTGCGTCTCGGGCGATTAGGCCACCGAACACGTATCGGGGGTCGATTGCCGCGACGACCGCGTCCGCCTCGATTCGCTCGCCGTTGCAAAGCGTGACGGAGCGCACCCGCTCGCCCACGACTTCGATGTGCTCGACCTCGGCCTCGGTACGGAACGTTGCGCCCGCCTGGGTGGCGACGTGCAGGATGGCGTCGCGAAACTTGCCGCTTCCACCTCGCGGGAAGTGAGCCCCTTCCAAGTAGTGGTGAAGCACCATCAAACCGACGAATGCCGATGCTCGCGAGGGCGGAAGCCCGTAGTCGCCGCATGCCCCTGCGAAGACCGCCTTGAGCTGGGGGTTGGTGACCGCATGATCGAGAAACTCGCCGTAGGTCGCTTTGACGTAGCGGAAGAGGGGCGCCGACTTGATGCCGTCCCAAAGATCGGAGAGTTGGAGCTTGCCGGGCGGCTGTACGTGCTCCAGCACGCGGCTAAGGCTGTCGACTTCACGGACCGCCTCGAACACCTTGTCGATCCCCTCCACATCATTGGGGAACTGAGAAGCCAATCGATCGCGATACGCTTCCGCACCGCGGCACATCCGAACCTCGAAGTCCGGGAAGCGGTAGACGTCGAAACCATCAGGATCCATTTCCGCGAGAAGCTCCGCCGAGCTGAGACCGAGTGCCTCGAGCATGCGATCCATTGCTAGACCTGGACCGCATTGGCCGAGGTAATGCACACCTGGGTCAAACGTGTAGCCTTCGTTTAAATAGGAGTTGAGAAACCCTCCTATGTGCATCGATCGCTCGAGCGCGATGACTTCGAACCCCTCTTTCGCGAGAAACGCGCTTGCGGTGAGCCCGCCTGCGCCCGTTCCAATGACGACGACCCTATGCTTGCCCATCACAACCTCCCAGTCTGGCGCAGAACGCCCCTAGGTGAGGTTCTGCAGCTGCATCAGGCGTGCCAGACAGAAGCCTGGTTTTCCGTGCGATTCGGGTACAGTGACGCGAAGGTTTTGCGTTTGGGACGGGGCGGCGCAGCGGGTGCGGGTTCCGTCCGGTCACGCAGGGTCAACGGCTGCACCTCAAACGCCCCGACGCCGCACGAGCAAGACGGCGACCCACGGAGTGAACCGAAAGCCGCCGTTGTTGGTCACGGGCCACATAAGCGCAAGCGACTCGAAAAGCTCACACGGCAGATGCTTCGAGAGAGCGCGTGAGTGCCCTTCAGTTCCATCGTTCTCCCTTCTCTCCGCCCGCACAGGTCCGGTCGGTTTATTACTTTCCCGATCGGGCCTGCGCGGGGGAATAATTACGTATGGACGCCCGGGGCTTCCGTGCCTACGTAAGATGTAGGTCGAATTCAGATTTGGCGGAGACGGAACGCCGAAGAAAATCGTGAAGCGGTCGTTCGCCGATGAAGAGGGGAGGCGGATATGGATGCCAAACACAACATGATGATGGGCATCTCGATCATTGCGGTGGTGGGCGCGATGTCTCTGAACATCACACCGAAGGGATCGCTTGGGTGCGGGGGGACTGAATTCGCAAGTGGCTCTGGTGAATGTCCGGTCGTGGAGTTCCAGATGACGATGAACTCGGAGGATTGGGATCCGATTGCCAGGAAGATGTGCTTCCGAACCCTCAAGTCCGAGGCGGGGTGCACTGTCTACCAGTACAGCATCGTATCCGTCACCGAGGAAGCGCCGCCGGCTTCTGAGCCGTCTGCCCAGTATGTCAACATCACCCACGGCAGGGGATGCGACGTGAATCGAATGGAGGGTTCGCTCATCGAGGTCGTCGATGAGGAGCGCGTGGTGATTGCCCTTGCCGGAACGCCGACGCGTGCGCCAATCCCGATGACCGAAACCGCGGAACCGCTGGGGATGGGGGCTTGCACATCCAGCAAATACGCCGCAGGCGAGTTCGAGCTCTTGGTGGCCCCGCCCGCGGAGTAAGGCGCAGGAACCCTAGGCGGAAAGCAAGAAGCGGGTTCGATCGGGCCCGGCTCCCCGCTCGCCTTTACAGTAGCCGAGCCGTGGCGTCCCCACTATCGTGCACCTGTTCAGCAGAGATCCACTACACGTTCTAGACCACACGGGACGACCATGAGCACTCCAAAGACATTGACTGAGCAGTTCAAGCGCTGGGGCACGGAGCGGGCCAACGAGCCGGCCATCCACGGGAAGGACAGCAGCGGCGCCTGGAAATCGTATACTTGGGGCGAGTACTGGACGGCCTCACGAGAGGTGGCGAACGGTCTGATCGCACTGGGGCACGAAGCGGGACAGTGCGTCGCCATCGTGGGCGCCAACCGGCCCGAGTGGGTCATCTGTCAGTTCGGCATCACGCTGGCCGGAGGCATCCCGGCCCCGAGCTACCCAACCAACACCCTCGAGCAGGTTGGGCACATCGTCGAGAACTCCGAGGCATCGATCGTCATCGCCGACAGCAAGCTCTTGCTCGACCGCTGGCGTCAAGGCGCCGAGGCGCGGGGCCGGACGCTGAGGCACGTGGTGTCGATGCTCGACGGTCTCGACGAAGAGGCGTCGACATTGAACGCACTCAGAGCGCTTGGACGCGAGCGGGACGACGCCGAGCTCGACGCGCGCATCGACGCGACCGACGAGAAAGACGTTTGCCTGCTCATCTACACCTCGGGCACCACTGGCGTGGCTAAGGGTGTGATGCTCTCCCAGAGCAATATCGTCGCCATGAGCGACAGCCTCTTGAAGCGCGTCCCGATCTTTGACCACCCGGACGCGTTCCGCTCCGTCAGCTACCTACCTATGTGTCACGTGGCAGAGCAGCTGCTCACGAACTTCATGCAGATGGCC
>CAXMRN010000108.1:0-8978 GCA_964195565.1 uncultured Polyangiaceae bacterium
GAGATCGCTTCCATCGATGATAGAAACCTGGATGCATTACTGTACTCCTAACGACCCGGGGCTCTTCGCTCCCGAGTGGGTTTACAGGGCGGGCAATCCGCCACGCCCCAGCTATCAACGAACCTAGGGACCCGAAGCGCCAGCCGCAAGGGGTCGCGAGCAGTAGACCGCATCCTCACTCGGGGTCGGTGTATCCGTCCGGTGGCGCGATCTTTCCCATCAGGGGCCGCTCAGGTGGCATTGCGATGTCGCCCATGATGAACCGCTCAGGATGCTCAGGTTCGTCCGGCTCTCGGGCACCGGCGTCCCGGTCACCTTCGACCGGGGGCGGGGTGCCCATGACAGCCTCCCCCATTCGGGCTGGCTGATCGCTGCTGGAGTCGCACGCGGCCAAGGCAGTGACACCGGCCACGACCCCCGCTACCGCAGCTGCCGCGCGTACCCCGGCCATGAGGAACGAGCGCTTCCCGCCGACCGGGCAGTCGGACGTGAGCACTGTACCGTCGGCGCGCTGGTAGAAGCGTACACAGAGCCGCCCTTCCCGCTCGGCAACGACACGCCGCGCCTCCTGTGACGTCATCTCGGTCAGGTTGTAGACGTTCCGATTGCACTCCCGGCAGAACCGAACGCGCTCGTTGCCGTCCATGTTTTCCCAGGGGGCCTTACAGGGGCTCGCGATGCGAAGGTGAAGCTTTGAATCTGTAGCCATGAGGGTGTGGACGCGTGACCCACCAAAACGATCTATATTCCAACTATAATTCAGGCGAATAGTTGGATAGCCAATCGCAATAACCCGACCGGGCTCGGCGCCCCCATAGTAATGTCGCGAGGATACATGGCAGCCCACTTTGACTACGGCTTCGTCTCGGCTGATTCACACGTCACCGAACCGCCCGACTGTTACCAACGATTCATCGATCCCGCGTACCGGGACCGGGCCCCCTTCATCCGTCGAGACGAGAAGCGCGGCGATCTGTACGTGATCCCGGGCCAGGACAACATGACGGTGCCGATGGGGCTGGTGGCCGCAGCCGGCGAAGAGTCGAGTCAGATGACCTTCAACGGGCGTGACTTCGAAGACTGGCATCGCTCCGGCTGGGACCCGACGTACCGACTTCACGACCAGGCACGTGACGGGGTTGCCGCCGAGTTGCTCTTTGCCACCGTGGGCATGCAGCTGTGCGGCCACGAAGACCTGGATTACCGGCGCGCGTGCATGACGGCCTACAATCGCTGGCTCCAAGAGTACTGTAGCCACGCGCCAGACCGCCTCTTCGGCGCCGGCCAGGCGGCGGTGAAGAACGCAGCCGACGCGGTCGACGAACTGACCTCCATCAAGAAGATGGGCTTCAAGGGCGTCATGATGTCCGGTCAGCCAGGAGAGGCCGACTACGACCACCCGTCATACGACCGACTGTGGGCCGCCGCGGTGGAGATGGAGCTTCCGCTTTGTTTCCACATCCTCACCAACCGAGCGTACGGCAGCCACCGCGGACCCAAAATCAACGCGCTGCTCAACGTGGTTCGGAGCTGTCAGGACATCCTTGGCATGTTGATCTACTCGGGAGTCTTTGACCGGTACCCGGAGTTAAAGGTCGTCTGTGTCGAGTCGGACGCCGGGTGGGCTCCGCACTACGCCTACCGAATGGACCACATCTACAAGCGCCATCGTTTCTGGAACAAGGCCCCAGAGCTGAAGAAGCTGCCTTCGGAGTACCTCTTCGAGAACATCTGGCTGACCTTCCAAGACGACTGGACCGCTTTCCACGTCAAGGACCACCTCAATGTCGAACGAATCATGTGGGCGAACGATTTCCCGCACTCGGATTCGACGTGGCCGCTGTCGCAAGAGCTGCTCACTGAACATGCAGCCCAGCTCAGCCCGCACGAGCGGCGGCGTATTCTGCGCGACAACTGTGTGGAGCTCTTCGGCCTCGACGCGCCCGAACAACCGGCAGCGCTGAGCTGACGCGACGGGGCGAATGGAATACGACCTCAAAATCGCGGGCGGCACGATCGTCGACGGCACCGGCAGCGAACGCTACCGTGGCGATGTCGCCATCAAGGATGGGCGCATCGTCGCTCTCGGGGAGGCGCCGGGTGACGCTGCCCAGACGATCGATGCCGACGGTTGTGCGGTGTCGCCGGGGTTCGTCGACATCCATACGCACTACGACGCTCAGATCCTATGGGACCGGATGCTCAGCATCTCGCCGTGGCATGGCGTGACAACAGCCGTCCTCGGCAACTGCGGCTTCGGGGTCGCGCCCATGCGTGTCGAGCATCGCGAAGTCGCCATGCGCACGCTCGAGAAGGTCGAAGGGATGGCCTACGACGCACTGAGCGCCGGGCTCGGGACCGACTGGCCGTTCATCACGTTTCCTGACTACCTCAACGCGGTCGAGCGTCTGGGCAGCGCCATCAACGTGGCCGTCTATGCCGGACACACCCCGATCCGACTCTTCGTCATGGGCGAAGACGCGACCGAACGCGAGGCAACAGCGCAAGAGGTGGAAGCCATGCAGGGCCTGGTGCGCGAGGCCATGCGTGCGGGAGCCATCGGCTTCGCGACGTCTCAGGCAGCGACGCATCATGGCGCGGGGGGAAAGCCCGTGCCGAGCCGGCTGGCGGCGTTTTCCGAGATCGACGCCTTGGTAGGCGCGATGGCCGAATCGGGCCGAGGGATCATGCAGGCAGCCATGGGCCGGACCTTGTTCAATGACGAGTTCACGGACCTCGCGACGCGCCACAGAGTGCCGATCACTTGGACCGCGCTGCTTGCGGGCATGACGGGTCCTGGCAACCACCGACGCTACCTCGACCGAGCCGCCGAACAACACGAGGCCGGTCTGACGATCATACCGCAGGTCGCCTGCCGGCCAATCATGTTCGACTTTCACTTCGACGAACCCTACCCGTTCGAAATGTGGCCGCTGTTCCGGGAGACGATGACGACCGATCGGGAGGGGCGGATGCGGCTCTACGCCGACGCCGACTTCCGAGCGAAGTTCAAGGTGGAGTCGGTCGTCGGCGCGAAGAATGCAAACGCCGGATGGGCCGACCGGACGGTGATTTCGTACTATCCGCCCAATCCATCGCTCGAAGAGCAGCCGCTCGTCGCGGTCGCGGAGGCGCGCGGTGTCGACCCGGTCGATCTGGTTCTCGACATGTCGCTCGAAACCGATTTGGCTGCACGATTTCGCCTCGCGTTCCTCAATCATGACGAAGCCGAAGTCGAGGAACTCATCACGGACGCGAACACCATCGTCACGCTGTCCGACGCGGGTGCGCACGCGAGTCAGCTCTGCGATGCCTGCTACTCGACGCATCTGTTGAGCCATTGGGTACGCGACAAGGGAGCGATGAGTTTGGAAAGCGCCGTGCATACGTTGACACAGCGTTCAGCCGACCTGATGGGCATCACCGACCGCGGCCTCTTGGCCAAGGGTCGACCCGCAGACGTGGTGGTCTTCGACCCCGAGACAGTGGGCGCGGCCCCGCTGCGCCGAGTGCAGGACTTCCCCGGTGGCGCCGAGCGTTTGGTCTCGGATGCGATCGGCATCGAAGCGGTGATCGTCAACGGCGCGGTGCTGCGGCGCGGGGGGGATGATCAGATCGACGCCGAGGGTGATCTACCGGGTCGCGTCTTGCGCGGCGGACACGCATGATGGGCGAACCGGGCATGAGACTCGCGCACTGGGCGAGGGTTCAGCCCGAGGTTTTGGCGGTCCGGTCGAGCTCGGGGGATCGCACATTTCGGGAGCTCAACGCGAACAGCAACCGCTTGGCGCGGGCGCTGCGCGCGCGAGGTCTTCGCGAAGGGGATGGGGTAGCCATCGTCTGCAGCAACCGCCCCGAGTTTGCGGAGGTGGTGCACGCCTGCCTTCGTGCGGGCCTTCGCTACACACCGGTCAACTGGCACCTGACCGCCGACGAGGTCGGCTACATCGTCGGCGACTGCGAAGCGAAAGCATTGTTTGGCGACGCGCGTTTCCCTGAGCTGATGACGGGCGCGGCCGCCCTTTGTCGGGCGGCCACGGCGCGGGTCGCGATTGGTGGCGAGATCGCAGGCTTCGAGAACTACGACGCGGCGGTTGCCGCAGAGGACGGCAGCGACCTCAGCGACCCCAAGACGGGGTTTCGTATGCTCTACACCTCGGGCACCACCGGCAAGCCCAAGGGTGTGGTTCGTCCGCTGAACTACTCGACCGGCCTCACCGGCCTGAACTCAGCGCCCCAGTACGGCCCCGAAAAGGGGCAGCTCCATCTGTGCGCTGGGCCGATGCACCATGGAGGTCCGTTGGTGTACTCCATGGTGGTACCGATCTCGCAGGGGGTCGGGACCGTGCTGATGGACCGCTGGGATGCGGCCGAGGCTTTACGATTGATCGAGAAGCACCGCATCACCCACACCCATATGGTGCCGACCATGTTTCATCGGCTGCTGCAGCTTCCGGAAGAGGTGCGCCGCGAAGCCGACATCTCGTCGATGCAATACATCGCGCATGGCGCGGCGCCTTGTACGGTCGGCACAAAGAACGGGATGCTCGCTTGGTTTGGGCCAATCCTCTGGGAGTACTACGCAGCCACTGAAGGCGGGGGCGCCTCTGTCAGCCCCGAGCAATGGTTGGAGAAACCGGGCACGGTCGGTAAACCCATCACCGAGGATCACGTCCGAATCCTCGATGACGAGGGCGACGCGTGCCCGCCTAATCAGCCGGGCACCATCTACTTGAAGGTGCTCCCAGGCTCCGACTTCGAGTATTTCAAGGATCCGGCCAAGACGGCCGCGGCGCATCACGGAACACACTTCACCGTCGGGGACGTGGGGTACTTGGACGACGACGGCTTTCTGTTCCTGACCGACCGGAGCGCGGATTTGATCGTACGCGGTGGCGTGAACATCTACCCCGCTGAGGTGGAGTCAGTGCTGTTGCAGCACCCAGCGGTGCGCGACGTGGCGGTGGTGGGTGTTCCGAACGCCGAATGGGGTGAAGAGGTCAAAGGGGTGGTCGAGCACGTCACCGATGCCCCCCCCGCAGAGCTCGAGCAAGAACTGATCGCCCTCTGTCGTGCGCGGCTCGCCCGGTTCAAGTGTCCCCAAAGCATCGACATCGTTGATAAGCTCCCACGCAGTGACAACGGCAAGCTCTACAAGCGACGGCTGCGCGAACGCTATCGCGGAGGAATCGATGCGTGACGCCCTGAGGTTCTATATCGACGGCGAATGGGTCGAGCCCTCGGAGTCGAGGATTGTCGACGTGATAAACCCCGCCACCGAGAAGGCGATCGGCCGGGTCAGTCTGGGTAGCGCGGCCGACGTCGACCGGGCGGTGACGGCTGCCAGGGCCGCGTTCGTCACCTTCTCGCGCTCCTCAAAGACAGAGCGCACGTCCCTCTTGGGGAGAGTGATCGCGTGCTATCGAGACCGTCTCGACGAGCTCGCTGAAACGATATCGCTCGAGATGGGCTCTCCGATGTCGCTCTCTACGGCGGCGCAAGCTCCCATGGGACTAACGCAGCTCGATCTGGCCGTGGGCATCTTGAACGACTACGAGTTTCAACAGCGGCGGGGCAGCACGCTGGTGTTGAAAGAGCCAATCGGCGTCTGCGGTTTCATCACGCCGTGGAACTGGCCGATGCATCAGGTCATGTGCAAGGTCGCGCCCGCGCTCGCAGCGGGGTGCACCATGGTGCTCAAGCCAAGCGAAGTGACGCCTCTCAGCGCTGTCATCCTGGCAGAGATCATGGACGCGGCGGGCGTGCCGGCGGGCGTCTTCAACCTCGTCAACGGGGATGGAGCCGGCGTGGGCGTCGCGATTTCTGAGCATCCGGGCATCGACCTCGTTTCGATCACAGGCTCCACGCGCGCCGGCGCGCTCGTCGCCAAGGCTGCCGCCGATTCGCTCAAACGAGTCACTCAGGAGCTCGGGGGCAAGTCCGCGAACATTCTATTGGAGGACGCCGACCTGCAGGAGGCCGTCGCCCATGGCGTCCAGAAGTGCTTCGGTAACAGCGGCCAGTCCTGCAACGCGCCGAGCCGTATGTTCGTGCACCGGAGCCGGTATGCCGAGGCGGTGGAGATCGCAAAACAGGTCGCCTCCGGTATCGCGGTGGGCGACCCAGGCAGTCCGGACACCGCGATGGGCCCGGTCGCGAATTCATCGCAGTACGACAAAATTCAGGCCCTCATTCAAGAAGGCATCCGCGAAGGGGCCGACCTGGTCTGTGGCGGGACTGGCAGGCCGGAAGGTCTCGACACCGGCTACTACGTGAAGCCAACCGTGTTCGCCAACGTGAGCAATGATATGGTGATCGCGCGCGAGGAGATCTTCGGCCCCGTGTTGGCGATGATCCCCTATGAGACCGAAGAAGAAGCCATCGCCCTCGCCAACGACAGCGAGTACGGCTTGTCCGGGTGTGTGTACTCGGGCGACCGAGAACACGCCGTGGCCGTGGCGTCGGAGCTGCGCACGGGCCAGGTGCACATCAATGGCGCCAGCGCCGACTTCACGGCCCCGTTCGGGGGCTACAAGAGGTCGGGGAATGGCCGCGAATGGGGCGTCGAAGGCTTCGAAGAGTTCTTGGAAACCAAGGCTCTGATGGGAGCGTATTCATGAGCACCGATACACCGGTGATCATCGAAGCCGCGATCAATGGGGGAAGCTCCAAACGACGAAACCCGAATGTGCCACGCGCGCCAAGCGAGATCATCGAGGATGCGTACCGATGTCTCGATGCGGGCGCATCGATCATCCACGCCCACAACTCGGACTACCAGCTCACGGGGAAGGAAGCAGCCGACGACTACCTGGCTGCGTGGCGCGTCATCCTCGAGGAGCGCCCCGGCATGCTCTGGTACCCGACGCTCTGCGGGGGGAGTGACGTCCATGAGGTGCTCGAGCACATCGGCATCATCTCGAATGAGGTTCCGCTGCGCATCGGCGTCGTCGATCCGGGTTCGACGAACCTTGGCCGTCCCAACGACGAAGGCTTGCCGATCGGGGTCGTCTACCACAACAGCTACGACGACATCCGAACCAGCTTCGGGTTTTGCGAGCAACACGGGCTAGGGCCGAGCCTCGCGATCTACGAGCCGGGGTTCATGCAGACCACCCTCGCCTACTTCCGGGCTGGCCGACTTCCGCAGGGCGCCATGGTCAAGTTCTACTTCGGGGGCCCGTACGGGATGTTCGGCAAGGGACCCGGCGTGAGCTTTGGTCTACCGCCCACCGAGAACGCGCTGGCCGCGTACCTCGACATGATCGAGGGGACAGGGCTGCCGTGGTCGGTGTCCGTCTGGGGAGGCGACTTGCTCGAGACACCGATCGCACGTCTCGCCCTCGAACGCGGTGGCCACCTCCACGTCGGCCTCGAAGAGCATTCGGGCGACCGAACTCCAACCAACGAGGCGCTCGTCCGGGGAGCCGCGGCCCTCGCCCAAGAAGTCGGCCGCCCGATCGCCACACCCACGGAAGCGGCTACTCTTCTCAACCTGCCCAACAAGAATTAACCCTTCCAAAAAGGGGACTCTCCCCTTTTTTTAGAATCGAAGCTTTGCTGGTGAGGTGGATGTGCTTTCTGATGGTGAGATGGAGATTTTGCGGGGGCGGCTTGTTGGGCTGGTGGCTGAGCTCGAGGGGTCGTTGCGCAACAGTGCGCGGGCCGCGGCTCCGGTGGTGCTTGATCAGAGTTCGGTCGGGCGGTTGTCGCGGATGGATGCGATGCAGCAGCAGGCGATAGCGAAGGCGACGCGTCAGAAGGCTCAGCTTCGTTTGACTCAGTGCAAGGTCGCCTTGTCGGCCTTCGATCGCGACGAGTACGGCATGTGCCGGAAGTGCGAAGAACCGATCGGGTACGCTCGCCTGTCCGCCAAACCCGAGGCGCCCTTTTGTTTAGAGTGCCAACGGGCGGCGGACGTCTAGCTGTCTGTGCAAGTCACTCCGCCGCTGCGCGCTGCGATGCCTGGCGCTCGTCGGTTCCGGTGAGTTCGTTGAGTACGGTCCAGGCAGTTTCCTGGCGCTCGACGTCTAGGAGGTGCGGGTGTGTCATCTCGTGCAGCGGGCCGATGAGCTTCTTCGGTCGGGAAGTGTAGGTCTTGCCGTTGGTGTACGGGCCGCCGATTCCGTGAAGGACGTCCAGGTAGCGCTTCGCGCCGACTGAGACGTGCATTCCCATACCAATGGCGGGACCGATCGCGGGCATGAGCTTGGCGAACAGGAAGTTCTTGAAGCCGGTCGTGTGGCGTGCGGCGTTCGTGCTCATGTTTGAGCCGGGAGACACCGTGAAGACAGAGATGCGGTCACCGAACCGGCGAGCGATGGCGGCGCTCCACCAGGATGTGAACACCTTGGTCGTGGCGTAGTAGCGGGTCGAGTGGAAGCTCTCAGGCTTGGCACCCGTGGCGAAGGCGACCATGGCGTCGTGAAGATTGTCACCAAACTCCTTCGGCGCCTCCGTGGCGAAGTCGTAGAGCTCCATGTCCATCATGGCGGGAAGGTCGTTGTTGGCCGCCTCGGACCCCGCGATGACGACCTGCGCGCCGTTCCGCAGAACTCCCGACTCGGTGAGGCGCACGGTCATCACGTGATGGCCGATGATCGAAGAAGCGAACGCGACCTCGAGACCGTCGACGGTCTTGTTCATGGCCTCGCCAGAAACCATCCCAGCATTCAGCAACAACGTATCGATCACGCTGCCACGTCGAACGAGCTCGTCGCTCGCCGCGCGCGCGGACTCGAGGCTGGAGACGTCGACCTCGAGTGTTTCAAACGGGTCAGCGCCGACACGCGCGGAGAGCGCCTCCTTCGCGATCTCGGCTTTTTCTAGCGTGCGGCAGGCCAGGATGACGCGGCCGTATCCCGCTTCAGCAAGCTGCGCGGCGGCTTCGAAGCCTAGGCCCGAGTTGGCCCCCGTGACGAGGGCGGTCTTGTTTTCGAACTGATTGACTGAGTTGGTGGATGTCATGATGGTTCCTA
>CAXMRN010000109.1:0-5396 GCA_964195565.1 uncultured Polyangiaceae bacterium
CGTGGCAAAACGACCAATTGCACGAGCAAAAGAATGAAAGACCTCAGTAAATACCGAAACATCGGGATCTTCGCCCACGTGGACGCCGGTAAAACGACGACCACCGAGCGCATCCTCAAGCTCACCGGCAAGATCCACAAAATCGGCGAGGTGCACGACGGCGCAGCGACCACCGATTTCATGGAGCAGGAGCAGGAGCGCGGCATCACCATTCAGTCTGCCGCGACCACGTGCTTCTGGCATGAACACCAGCTGAACATCATCGATACCCCCGGTCACGTCGACTTCACGATCGAGGTCTATCGGTCGCTCAAGGTGCTCGACGGCGGTGTGGGCGTATTTTGTGGTTCCGGCGGCGTCGAACCGCAGTCTGAAACCAACTGGCGCTACGCGAACGACTCCAAAGTCGCACGCCTCATTTTCGTCAACAAGCTCGACCGATTGGGCGCAGATTTCTACCGCGTCGTCGACCAGATCAAGAACATTCTCGGCGCCAGTCCGCTCGTCATGGTGCTCCCCATCGGGACCGAGGCGGAGTTCGTCGGCATCGTCGACCTGCTCACACGCAAAGCATACGTGTGGGACGACTCCGGCGAGCCGGAGAACTTCGAGGTGCAGGAAGTCCCCGAAGACATGAAAGAGCTCGTCGAGAAGCATCGCTTTGAGCTGATCGAGACTGCGGTCGAGCAGGACGACGACGCGATGGAGCAGTACCTCGAGGGCAACGAGCCTGATGTCGAGACGGTCAAGATGTGTATCCGCAAGGGCACGCGAGACCTCGTATTCTTCCCGACGTACTGCGGATCGGCGTTCAAGAACAAGGGCATCCAGCAGGTGCTGAATGCGGTCGTGGACTATCTGCCCGACCCGACCGAGGTTCCGCCTCAGCCGGAGATCGACCTCGAAGGTCACGAGACCGGCAATTTCGCGCTCGTCGACCCGAACGGCGCTGTGCGCGCGCTCGCGTTCAAGATCATGGAAGACCGATTCGGCGCGCTGACGTTCACCCGTGTTTATTCGGGGACGATCAACAAGGGCGACACTCTGGTCAACACGTTCACCGGTAAGAACGAACGCATCGGCCGGATGGTCGAAATGCACGCGGACGACCGGACGATCATCGACTCGGCACAGGCCGGCGACATCGTGGCCATGGTCGGCCTCAAGGATGTGCGCACCGGTCACACGCTCGCCGACCAAAAGAATCCGGCCACTCTCGAGCCGATGGTGTTCCCCGATCCCGTCATCTCCCTCGCGATCAGCACCAAGGACAAGGCCAACAGCGAGAAGCTCGGCACCGCGCTCGGCAAGATGGTTGCCGAGGACCCGTCCTTCCACGTCGAGGTCGACCAGGAGTCCGGCGAAACCATTCTCAAGGGGATGGGCGAGCTCCATCTCGACATCAAGGTCGACATCCTTCGCCGCAGCCATGGCGTCGCCGTCAATGTGGGCGCGCCGCAGGTCGCCTACCGAGAGACCGTGACGCACGCGATCGAGGACACCTACACCCACAAGAAGCAGACCGGTGGTTCGGGCCAGTTCGCGAAGATCGAATACACCATCGAGCCGACCGAGCCTGGCGAAGGGTTCGTCTTCGAATCCAAGATCGTGGGCGGCAAGATTCCCAAGGAGTTCATTCCGGCCGTCGAGAAGGGCTTCAAGGTCATGAAGGAGGAGGGCCCCCTGTGCGGATTCCCTCTGCTCGACTTCAAGGTCACTCTGAGTGACGGCGGGTTCCACGCGGTCGACTCATCGCAGATGGCGTTCGAGACCGCGGCGAGAGCGGCTTTTCGCCAGAGCATGCCCAAGGCCGGGCCGCAGCTTCTCGAGCCCATCATGAAGGTGGATGTCTTCGTGCCCGACGCCAACGTGGGTGATGTCATCGGAGACCTCAACCGTCGCCGCGGCATGGTGAACTCTCAGGAAAAGGGCCACACCAACGTTCGCATCAAGGCCGACGTCCCCCTCAGCGAAATGTTCGGCTACATCGGTGACCTTCGCTCCGCCACGTCGGGTCGCGGTCAGTTCTCGATGGAGTTCAGCAACTACGCGCCGGTTCCTCGGAACATCCTCGAGAAGGTTCAGGTCGAGGTCGCCGAGCGTAAGGCCGCCAAGAAGAAGTAGGCAAGGACGCGCGGCATTCTCGCAACCTGCGCTTCCGGCGTCAGCGTTTCGAAATGCCGTGCTTCGTCATTCGGCGGTAGAGCGACTGTTCTTAACCGGCCAATTCCCTCTTGAGCACCTTGCCGGTCGCGTTGCGAGGAAGGGTGTCGAGGAACACGACGTCGCGCGGAACCTTGTAACTTGCGAGACCTTGCTTCACGTGCGCTTTCACTTCCTCTTGGCTGAGGCTTGGGCCGGGTTTGAGGACGACGAAGGCCTTGAGCCGCTGCCCCCAGTCCGGGTCGCTCACGCCAATCACAGCAGCTTCTTCGACTTGTTCGTGTTCGGCGATCAGGTCTTCGACTTCGCGTGGGAACACGTTCTCTCCCCCCGAGACGATCATGTCGTCATCGCGTCCGTCGATGAACAGGCGCCCGTCCTCATCAAAGTGCCCAACGTCGCCGCTGCTGACCATCGATCCCAGCCGCTCCTTGTCGTCGCCGCTGGTATACCCCTCGAACGAGATCGCATTGGCGACGAAAATTCGCCCGGTTTGACCGGTGGGAAGTGGCTCCCTTTGGTTGTTGAGAATCTTCACGACCGTGCCGAGCGGCGGCTTACCTACGGTGCCGGGCGCCGCTCGCATGTCTTCCGGGGTGGCGACAGACGCCATGGCGACTTCGGTCGACCCGTAGAAGTTGTACAGGTTGTCCCCGAACGCATCCATCCACTCGCTGGCGAGGTGTCCGGGCAGGGCCGAACCGCTCGCAGCGGTAATGCGAAGAGAGCTGAGGTCGTACTTGCGTTTCACGTCGTCAGGTAGCGCGAGCATGCGTTGCATCATGATCGGAACGACGGCGAGCGAGCTGCATTGGTGCTCTGCGACGGCGCACAATGTCGCCTCTGGATCAAATCGTCGGGTCAGTACGTAGGTCGTGCCCAGGATGAGTCCCAACTGAAACTGCCCGAGGCCCCATGAATGAAAGAGGGGAGCCGCGATCATCGTGCGCTCGCCCGCACGAAGCGGAAGCCGAGACAACATCGATGCGATGGGGAGCATTCCCTTAGGCGACCCTCGTTTGGCACCCTTGGGCGTTCCCGTGGTGCCCGATGTCAGCATGGTGAAGCGTGACTCGATGTTCGGTGGCTCGACGTTGTCGTCTGCGTGGCTGAGGATCACATCCTCGATGCTGGGGTCTTCGCCTGAGCCATAGACGACGAAACGGGGCATGCCCTTGAGCTCTTCCAGCAGGTTCGCGAACTCTTCGTCGTAGAGCAGAGCGCTGACTTGTTCTCGCCTCGCCACCTCGGTGAGCTGTGGCGCCGCAAACATCGTATTCATCAACACCGCGTTGGCGCCGACCTTGCTGCAAGCGAGGATGGTTTCGATGAACTGGCGATGGTTGCGGCACATCACGCCGACGACGTCGCCCGGAGACACGCCAGCCTCGCGGAGCCCCCGCGATAGTGCGTTGGAGCGCCGGTTCACTTCGTCGAACGTTGCCGAGCCCTCATCGTCGATCACGGCGACTGCGTCCGGCTGGCGAATCGCAAGTGCGATGAATCCCATTGCCGGTGAACGTCCCCAGCCTTTCGCGGCTTTGATCGTTCGAATCGTCTTGCTGAGCCCCATCGGTTTGAAGATGCCCGCTTTGTAAAGCACGCGACCGACTTGTAGCTTCTCGCCGAGAGTTCCCATGCGACGCAGGCTAGCGCCGGGGCGCCTCAACGCCAGTCAGGACCTAGTTCCTCTCGACGGCGACCGCGCGGGCCTCGTACGAGGCCTGCCTCGAGCTAGCCGCGTAGCGCTAGTAACGAAAGACGTACTCGAGCGCGAGCCAGTGCTCTGGGTTGGGCGTGCGCACGAGCGTCGACTCGCGACGATCGAGGAACACACGAAGGTCGTACCGAGCGCGCAGGGTGTCGCGCTCTCGCAGGGTCAGGGCGGCCTCCAGATATGCCCACAAGGTTTGGGGTAGGCGGTGGTTGTCCCATACGTCCTCGAAGTCGTACCGGAGGCGGACGCGAAGGCGCAGGACGTCGATAGGGCGGGTGGTCAGGTTCAGGATAGCGGCGACGTCCTGTTGAAAGCGAGGGCCTCCGACGGTGGCTCCGACCCATCGATGCTGAAGCTGCCCCGACATCGTCAGCCGCCGACCCGGCTGGTAGGCGAGCCGGGTCGCCAGGACGAACCGCCGCGACCCGCTGTTGCGGTACTCCGCCCACACTGCCCAAGCCCAGGAGGATCCGATCTGGACGTCCGCACGTGAGAAAAGCAGCCCGCGGAGCGCGCCGGACGAAAGCCGCCGCCATCCGTCCGCGATCATACGCAGGCCGACCCGGGGCCCGAGCTCGCTGGTCGTGCGAAGGCGAAGCCCGGTCTCGTCTCTGGCGCGAAGCCCGTCGAGCTCGTCGGGGGCCGAGACAGGTCGCGCGTAAGGGTTCGCGAAGCTCCGGCCGTAGTAGCGCGCAGAGACGTCCATCTCAGTCGTTCGAAGCGTGGTCACGCTCCGCACGACCGCGCCAACTCCACCCCCGGTTTGCGCGTCGAAACTTCGCGTGACTTCGGCGAAGAAGTCTTGCGGCCCGAAGCCGAACGCGGCGTCTACCCCAACGGCGCCGAAGGGCCCCATGAACGGCTTGCGCGAAAACTCCTGAAACCCTAGCTCCGCTCCTCGAACGAGCCATCGGGGCATCGATCCGTATCCCGTCAGCCCAAGGTGGGCCCGGTCGTCCCAGAAGTAGCTGGTGTTCATGCCGGCAAGCGCCTCAGCGTACATTGCGGGGAGCGACGCGAACGTGGCCGCGCTCGCCGGCGCGGTTGGGTCCTGGGTTCGCACGTAGACCGGAGGCGCTCGACAAGCCGGGTCCTCATCCCGCTGCGGGTCGTCGCAACCGCTTGCATCGACGACCTCGATCTGCGGGATGCGATGCACCTGATACGATCCCCATGCGTAGGCCTGAAGCCATCCTGGCCCGAGGGTCAGTGCCTTCAGCCCGACCGCAACACCAGCCAGACGATTCGTCCATGCGTAGTCGGGCGTGACCCGCGCGACGCCGTGGGTCGGACACGGCGATGCTTGCAACTCGCCCGCCGCACGCCGGCACCGAAGCCTGAGTTCATTGTCGCGGCGAAGCTCGTAGTCCCCGAAGAATCCGTTCGGCGTGACCTGATCGGTGACGTCGAACGTCAGCCGTTGCCCAAACCCGACGCGATAGGTTCCGGCTACGATCTCCCACTTGTCGTCTTCCCACTCGACGTAGAGCTTCGGCACATCGAAGCGAACACCCTC
>CAXMRN010000110.1:0-5273 GCA_964195565.1 uncultured Polyangiaceae bacterium
GACTGGCAGCTACTACGGCGTCGATGCCGCCGAGAAGTTCCACGACGGCTGGCTATGCACGGGCGACGTCGGGTTCATCGACGAGCGTGGGTACGCACAGATCACCGACCGTGCCAAGGACGTCATCAAGTCGGGCGGCGAGTGGATTTCGTCGGTCGAACTAGAGAACACACTGATCGCGCACCCCGAGGTCTTGGAGGCGGCGGTCGTCGGTGTGCCAGACGAAAAGTGGGACGAGCGCCCACTCGCCTGCGTCGTTCGCAAAGAAGGAACTGCGGTCGGGCCAGACGAACTCAGGGCGCACCTCGAAAACAAGGTCGCCAAATGGTGGCTGCCCGAGCGCTGGGCGTTCGTCGCGGAGATTCCGAAAACGAGCGTTGGGAAGTTCGACAAGAAGGTGCTCCGTGCTCAGCACGCGGCCGGCGAGCTCGAAGTCGTCTCGCTCTGAATCAGCCTACTGCCACTTGAGCTTTTGCTTGCTCGGATCGGTGATCACCTTTGCGTCCTCAGGATCGGCGGGCGCCTCTTCGAGCTCTCCTGCACCGAACTCCTTCGCTGCCTCCTCCGGGTAGAGCCTCACCATGGTCCGGGTCTCCACACGAACGAGCTGGGGTCCGGTCTGAGTCTGCCTCTTGATGCGCATCTGCGATGTCGATTCCGCCTCGGAGAACGCGCTGAAGTGTTCGAGCCGCACCACCGAAGATCCGATGATGGACGCCTGGTAGGCCTCGAGGCGCCCCGCACCGAGGGACTGCGGCGCCGCGGTCTGGCGGGCGGTGATCTGAAGCTCGAGTTGCTGATCGTGCATCTTCTCGATGTGATACGTCACCACCTGATCCACCCAGATGCCCGAGAACTGCACTTTGCGTTCGACCTCCCAGCGCGCGCGCACGCCGAGCGGTTCGTCCGGAAACGGGACCGTGAGCAACGCCGAGCGGATGTTGCCGAGCATCACCTTCAGCCTCGGGGGCACATCTTCCATCCCCCGAAACTCACCTCGCCGAATCCGGCCCTGGATATCCATTTCGCTCCAGCCCTGAACTTGAAGAAGTGGCGCGAGCGTCTGCTCCATCTGTTCACGCTGTGCCGGGCTCATCTGCTGAGCCATCTCTGAAATGCGCACTTGGGTGATCTGCACCTGGTGACGAATGGTGCCGTAAGGCGTCGGCTCAGCGGGGCCCATCTTCACTTCGAGCTGCACCGGTGGGATCCCACTCTGCGCTCCTTCGTCGCCGGCCTGCATTGCCTGTGCGCGCACCAGCTCGAGGTAGAGGACTTCGGTCTGGCCAGGCTGAACCCGATAGCGAAGCGGCGCCCGCGGTGTCATGCCAGCGTCGAGGACGCGCATCGTGGGCATCACGCGTTGCGGCGGCCCTGGGTCGACCACCTTCACGGTCTGAGGCTGGTACTTCGACCGACAAGAGGTGGTGGCCACCAACAAACAGGCAAGCATCGCGAAACGAACCATGAATCTACCTTTCACTCTCTGAAACTAGGCGCAAGACTGAACGCCGTGCCGACATCAGTGGCTCGGTCTTTTCAGGCGAAACCAGGGCGATATCGGCCGCCGAGCTGGATTCGAGGGCTGCCTCGAGCGCCATCGGCAGCCCTAGGTCAGCGAGCGCATGGCCCTGCGCGTGCATCTCGTACCCGCGCACGTGCATCTCCAACTGCGGATTGAGGTCAGCGACCTGCGGTTCGGCTTTCTGATGCACCGTAATCGCCACTCGGAATCGTCCGCCCGCTCGGTCGGTCAGCTCATAGCGTGTCACCTGCGTGACGCGGGCGCTCCAAATCCGAAGGCGCCTTCGAACCTCCCACACGGCACCGACGCCAACCGGCTCTCGTGGAAGTGGAATCGTCGCAACCGCCGATCGGACGTTGCCTATCGTGATCGCGACGCGCGGATGAATCCGCTCTTGGCCCTGCGCCCACGGAACATCCGCGTCCAGGACGATGCCCTGCGCGTTGACATCGAATCGGCCCCGCATGCCGCGCAATGCCTGCACGCCCTGCTCGGCCTCCGCCATCTGGCGCTCCGTTACGCCCTCGGGGAGCACGGAGTCGGCTTTGGAGATGCGCAGAATGTAGCGGGTCCCCTTCGGAATCGAGAGAGTCGGCCCTGCGTGCAACCACAGCTTGAAACCGGGCAGCACCCCGAACGCGTCCGCAGAGTCCTCGGTCTCCTCAGCCGTGGCTTCCGACTCGCGGATATCGAGGAGCGTGCGCATCGATGTGCCGGGCGCGATCGCGTACACAAGAGGTTCGCGCGGCGCTTCGCCCGGATCGATCAGCGTCACCGAAAGCTCGGGCGGCGGCGGCGTGGTCTTCTTCTTCTTGCAGCCGGTCATGGAGAGCGCGGCAAGGAGACAGGCTCCCAGGATGATGTTCTTCATTTGTCGGCGAAGTCCCCTATACTCCGGTGTCTTCTAGAGAGGAATCGACCCCAGGGCAAGCATGGATCGACACCGATTTGGGCCGACGTGCCATGGTGGGCGGTCGCCCTGATTTTTGCGCACGACCGCTAGTCCGACTCGGCTGGCTCGCCATTGGCCCCGGCTTCCTCAGCTTCCTCCGCCTCTTCCTGCTTCTTCTTCGCCATCCGCTTCTTGATCCCCTGTGCGGTCTTGTCGCCGAGGTCGGAAGCCGCGCGAGTGGCGCCTGTGAGGTGCAGGTAGACCGTCCGGGAGGTGGCCTCCGTGCGCGTGTACCCCAACCCCTCGTTGGCTTGATCGACGACGACCCCGGTCGCCTCGCCCTTCCCGTAGAGGAAGGTCGAACCCACGGAGAGCGCGACCCCCGCCACGTTAATGCCGACGGACAACGTGCCGCCAAGGCGATTGATCTGGGGATTCTGGTAACGGATGGGGTTCTCCGGGATGTCTTTGGCGGACGAAAGATCGGTAAAGAACCCGGCCTCGAGCATTATTTTCTTGCTGATGAAGAAGTCCCCCGCCACGGCGACATTCCCGATGAATCGTCGCGCGGTATCTCGATCGAAATACAGGCCACCAACTGGAACCATGGCGCTGCTCTGCACTCGGTTGCCCGAACCCACCGGGGTATGAATCGAAGCGTCGAACGCCAACATGACTTTCTCGGCCGGCCAGTACTCGAGCCCCGCTTCGAGCTCGCCCGGTATGGGCAGGCTGGCCTTGACCCGGCCATCGGAGAAGTACGCGTTGGTCACCACTGGCGTCAATGGATCCGTCGCGTCGTTGACGAATCCCTGGGAGAGCGTATCGACCCTTTGTTTCAGAGGAATGCCAGGGGTCTGGAGCATGACCCCGAGTTGGAGTTGTGGCTTGAGGCGGTAGAGCCAGCCGAATCGCATGATGAAGTGGAAAGCCTTAAACGACAGACCCTGATTGTTCGTCGCGGTGCTGGTCCCCACGAACCCGCCCGGATCGTCCGGAAGTTGCATCCCGCCCGTGAGCGCGATCCCTGTCTCCGAATGGTTGAGCTTGCGCACGCTGAGGTACAAAGATGCGCCGATCGATTGCTTTAGGTTGAGCCGGCCCGAGAACGAAAGCCCGTACCAGGTTCCACGGTCGCTCCCGTCGACCCTGTACGTATCGGTCAGCGCCAGCGGATCCTCTTTGAACGCGAAGAACGCGTCGAGGTTGCCGAAAATCGGCTCCACCACGCTGAGGCCGAGCGCGAACTTCTTCTGGTCGAGCGCGTCTTTGGGTCCGAACTTGAGCGAGGCGCCGATGAAGAGGGGCACCGTACGACCTTGCTTCGTCGTCGCGGTCGCGAGAGCGTCGGGGTGATCAAACGCCCTTCGCAAATCCACGCGCTCCCACGCGTTGGTCGAGATGCCTCCCGCGAGGCCGTGGGTCCCCCCGAGGGACAGTCCCGCGGGGTTGAAATAGGCAGCTGACGCGTCGTCCGCGACCCCGGCAAAGGCGCCCCCGAGGCCGATAGAGTGCGCTCCGATCGGTACCCCACGGTAGTGTGTGTCGTCGGCGCCCGCATTGCCTGCGGCGAACCACAGACCCGCCAAACCCACGATCGCCCCCAGAGTTCGGTTCACCGTAGGATTAGTAGACAAAACTGGGCGTACCGCAACCGATTAATACCAGCCGCCAATACCAAACGAGAAGGCGCCGTAGGCGCGCGCCAGGTCGAGCGCGATCGTGGCCTGCCACCGATAGTCGTCTGGCCACAGTCCAAACACGTTCCACTTGAACAGACTGACGTCGACTCCAAGGGTCCCATGCACGCGAGGAGTCGATTCCGCGAAACGGGTCGGCTCGAGGTACGTGCCTCCGCGAAGCTTCATCCGAGTCGGCCACACCTCCGTCTCGAAGCCGAGCCGCGGCGACACCGTCATCTTTTGTCCCGAACGTTGGACCGTCTGGAACACAAATGACTCGACGCCAACACCATTGTCCACGCGGCCGTTGAACCAGAGGTCCGCGGTGAGCAGATAGTATCTGCGCGGCCAGTCCCAGCGATACCGCTTTCGCAGCATGTCCCAGGCCAACTTCCGCGTCGCCTTGCGCGACTCCTTGATGGCGGCGTACCTTCGTGCGTACTTCTGCCTAACCGCCTGGACACAGAGCTCCACGTCCGGGCCTCCGCGCGTCTGAACCTCGGCGAGCTCCTCCTTCTCTGCCTCCTCGGCTGCCTGCTTCCTCTGGTCGAGGCGCGCGAGCTCGTCCTCCGCCAGCATCCGCGCGCTGATCCAAGGCGGGTTGGTGGGTCGCGGGCCGAACTGGTACGAGAACCCGACGCTCCCGGTCATGGGGACCTCGGTCGCCCGCGGAAGGTAGAAGTCGCCGACGAGGATGTCGCCTTCCGGAGTGGGCGTCACGTCTCCGCGGGTGCGGAGCCCCGTAGAAATGTCCGGAAACAGCGACGCGCCAAGGCTCCAACGCTCGTGGTGCGGCCTGAACATCACACCGACCTCCGCGCCCAGACCCAAGGTCTGATAGACGTCACCACCACTGAGCGGCTGGGCCGAGACAAGGGTCCTCTGGCGCAGAATGCGCAGGCCCGCACCGATGATCAGTTGGCCGTCCAGGAACCCGTAGCCGGCCTGAATGTGAAAGGTGACGAAACGAAACCGAAGCGTATCCTCCTGCATCGTCACTGGGTTTCGCACCCCTTTGAGCTCTACGAACTGCGCATCGATGGTGAGGCCAATGCCCAGATTCCACATCTGCCAGTACACCCCAGGAATGAGGAAAATGAGAGAGTCCTCCCCGACCTCCGCGCTATCCCCGACGACCCGTCCGCTGTTGTAGAAGTCCCCAGCCTTGAATGGG
>CAXMRN010000111.1:0-7483 GCA_964195565.1 uncultured Polyangiaceae bacterium
TGGAGGCGCACATGGATGCCGCTGAAAAGATCCGACCCGCCCGACGGATGGCCCTACACCAGGTTCGTGACGACCGGCTGCGTGAGGCGCTCCGTGACACTGCGCTAAGACTCGACCGCGAACGCCCCGGTCTCGGCCAGCACGAGACGGACCGCGCGCCCTTGCTCTCGGAAGGACTGGTGCACGGACGTCTGCGCTTGGTCGACTGGTTCGATGAAGACGGCCGCCGGTTCATCCTCGTCGCACCCCGCAAGGCCAAAGCGGGGCGTGCGCGTGGGCTGACCGCGCGCGAGGAGCAAGTGGCGATGAGCGCGGCGCTCGGCGAGAGCAGCAAGCTCACCGGCTATCGCCTAGGCATCAGCCCCTCACGCGTATCCACGCTCCTCAGAGCGACGATGAGAAAACTCGATGTCCGGACGAAGGCCCAGCTAGTAATGATGGTTCGCGTGCTGCTTTTTCCAGCACAGGGCGCGTCCCTACGCAATGGGTAGTCGCGACACCCTCGACCAGGTAGTCTTGAGACGCCTGATGTCCGCAGTGGAGAACTCAGATTGGCGCCACCTCCGCGTGGAGCACCTTGGAGACCAAGGGCGGCAGCGGCCCCATGCATCGCTCTCGCACCGCTGGGTTTCGAGGCGTCCCCCCCGCGATCCTTGCGCAGCATGTGACCGAAATGTTGGGCCGGGTGCAGAGCGAGTTCAAGACGGTGGCCGGCCCCGTACCCTACGCGCCCACTGGCTCATTCGTGGCTGCGCCGCTTTGGTCGCGCCCGACGACATCGGGACGCGGCCGGACCCTCATCGGCGTGATGTACCTAGAGTTTCCCGGGGCAGAGGGCGAGCAAGACGCGACGATCGAGTTCGCTGAGTGCGTGGGCGCGCTGCTCGGCGGCATGATCGCGCAGCGGACCCTCATCGAGGCCACCCGGGAAGACCTCCGCGTCGAACGCGCGAAGGACCACAACGAGCACTATCTCGGTCTCGACGAGCTTCTCGCGTGCGAGAGCATGGCAACGATTCGCGACGAGCTACGAGCAGCGATCGGCGGCACCGCATCGATCATGATTTTGGGCGAGTCAGGGACGGGCAAGACGCAACTCGCCACCGCGTTCGCGCGAGCCAGCAACCGAGAGCCCATCGTCCGCGCGACCCTCGGCATGGCCGACGACTTGAACACCATCACATCGGAGCTTTTCGGACACGAGCGCGGCGCTTTTTCGGGCGCGGTCACCAAGAGGATGGGCCTCGTCGAGTATGCGAATAAGGGGACACTGATCCTCGACGAGGTGCTCAACCTTCCGCGCCATGCGCAGCAGCTGCTTCTCGATTTCACACAGTTCGGGTCGTATCGGCCGCTCGGCTACCAAGGGCGCGAGCCCAAGCAGGCCGACGTTCGCTTGATCTCGGTGACCAACGGAGACATCGGCCAAGCCATTGCGGAGAAGCGCTTTCGGCAGGACCTCTACTACCGCCTCGGCACCGTCCCGATCGTGCTGCCGCCGCTCCGCGAGCGGCGCGAAGACATCCCAAAGATTGCGATTCGCTACCTCGACCGGACCGACGCCAAGACCGGCTGGGAGCTCACCGGCGATGCGCGCGACCTCCTGTCGGCACCGCATCTGCATTGGGGCGGCAACATTCGGGAGCTCGAAGCGGTGCTGGAGCGTGCCAGAAACCGCGTGCTTGCAGGGGACTCGACCGACCCGGTGATCGAGGCGAATCACCTCGACCTCGGGGGTGAGCACACGGCCGGAGGAGGCCCCGCGGCGGCGGCCGCACCGATCGCAGGTGGGTCTTCCGGCAACGAGATTGAAGGCCGCTGGAAGCAGCTCGCCGAGCAAAAAGAAGGCCTCGACATCCTCGAGAAGGGGATCATCGAGGACGCGCTCGCGACCTGCGACGGCATCGTCGCTCGCACTGCTCGGCTGCTTCACGTCCCGCGAACAGGGCTGATCAGCCGCATGGCGACGCTCGAGATCGACCCTGAGAAGTTCAAGCGCCCGCGCAGCTGACGCGGGCTCGACGGGCGCCCCTGTGCAACGGATCTGACGCTCGCCGTCGCGATTCGACGACCAGCGTCGCCACGATCGCCGCCACCAGGCGTCAGCTTCCCAAAACGATTGCGTTTTTCGGTTGGCACGCTCCCTGCACATCGAAGGTTCGCCGCGCGGCACCGATGAGACCGCGGGGCAATCACAAGGACGGTCGCCATGCAGAACGCAATCACCAAGACACCTCGCAGGGCTAGCGCGCTCGCATTCAGCAGCGCGCTTGGACTACTCGTAGGATGCGGTTACCCGCTGGATCCTGGTCACCTGGATTCCACGATGCTTGATCCGGGCTGCCTCGAGGGCGCGCAAGTCGAGCTGGTTCGGTACTCCAGTCTCTGCCAGCGCACGAGCCCAAAATCTTTGACGGCCGAGGTCGACCAACGAATGGAGTTCTCGGCGGAACAGGTCCGAACCCTCGAATCGCCGTGCACTGAAGGCCCGAATCCCGGCGTCGAGGTTCATGTCGACCATGCAAGCCTCATCTTCGACTTCTCCAACGTCGCGCAGGCCGGCCGTTTCCCGAAGACGGAGTTCGAGGGATATGTACTCGGCCTCGTTCTACGAGAGGACAACGCACTCCTCGTGGGCGCGAGTGTGGATCGCGAGACCAGCACCCTCGGCCTCGACAACACCGACCTGTCATTCGACGCTGAACGAATCGAGGTAAACTTCGAAGACGTCTCCTATGACGAACGAGGCCTCGTGAAGATCGACCTTCTTTTCGCAGCGGCCCGCCCCATGCCAGACGAGGGTCGCTGATCGGACCTGCACCAAGCCGCCGCCGGTGTCGGTCAGCCGCGATACCTGGCGTTGACCAGCGCACCCAAGGCGACCCTGGCGCTCGACCGTTCGTATCCGTACACGCCGATCAGGACTTGCAACGCTTGTTGGGCGGCCTCGCGCTGATCCTCTTCGAGTGTGTCGTCGTCTTCGAGAAGGGCGACGATCGCTTGCCCGATTTCGCCAATCTGCCCACGTCGGTCATCGAAATACGCCTGCCTGAGCTGCTCGATGTATCGCGGAAAAAGAGATTCGTACTCGACGTCCTGCTCGGGGTGATCGATCGCCCACGATGCGACCCCGCTCAACAACTCGTTGCGGAACGCCTGCGCCTCGTCGGCGCCAAGCTTCTCTTCGACGCTCTTCATCAGGTCGGCGTCCGCCTCTTCGTCCTGACCGGTGACCGGATTGAACACCCGCTCTTTCTTCACCCAGTGCGAGACGTGGGTCACGTAGCGATCGAAGAGCCCGAGGTGACTGTGCTCGTCGATCAAGCCACTGGCGGCGCGGAGCTCACTCTCCACGATGTCGAGCCAGCGCTCATTGACGACCGCGACGAACGCGCCGTGATCGCGGTAGTCGCCGTCAGGCTGCTCTTTGAGAAAGTCGTAGTCGTCGCGCTCGCAGAACTCGGCGAGGCGGGTCAGAAATGTCACCGGCGAGACGCACGGCTCGTCGAAGTTGGTGGCCGCGTCTAGCAACAGCATTCGAATTTCCCGCGGGGATGCGCCGTTGATGCCCTCGTAGTCGGACGAAGCCGCACCCTGGAGCTCGACCTCTTCGATGCCGCCGCCGAGGATCTTCGCCTGGTCAGCCTCAAAACGTGCCGGGACCAGGCCGTCGGCGAGCAAGTCGGCTTTCTCGAGCGGTGTCAGCGACGCGGCGATGGTGCCTAGGTCACTGTCCGCGAACTGTGAAGCCTCTGGTTTCCGGAGCCTCGTGAGCACAGACCAAAGCGCAGCCACGTACGTGGTGTGTGGCGCCACGTGCTTCGGGATTTGGGGGACGATTTGCCCGTCGTAGATTTCGCGCTCGCGGTGCACATCGAGCAAATACGACATCCGGATCCGAACGATTCGGCCGCGGAAGGAGTTGTACTCTGGGTGCTGGCGAAACGCGCTCAGATGTAGCTCGTTCGAACTTGCAACCATGACGGCGTTGATCGGCAGGTTCGACATCTGCAGGGAGACCTCACCGTTCTCGATGGCCAGCAGCAAGTACTTCCACGCGTCGAGTGGCCGCTTGAGCAAGTCGCTGAACTCGACGATGCCGCCGGACGCGTCCACCAACTCACCGTAGGGCTCGAACAAGGTCAGCGCGCTGAGCGACGCGGGCAGCGACTCGATCGAGTGGTCGGCGGTGATCTGACGCTCGGACGCATCGACCGACATCTGCGGGCCGATGGTGACCGCGCCTACCCGGTAGCGCCGGGAGATATAGAAGCGTTCGACTTGAATGTGGGCGAGGACTCGGTCGAGGTCCCCGCGGTACGCCGTGAGAAGCGCTTGGAAGATCTGTTGGTTCTTGCGGCCGAGCTGGCCGGTCCACACCCAATCGGGCGCCGCCTCGGACAGGCCGGCGTCCTCATACACGTCGGCAATCAATCGCTGCCGGACATCGCGCGGCAGCAACAGCAACGGATGCTCTCGAACCGAGCTCTCGAGCTTCGCGATGATTCGGTCGTCGGGAAGATGCGCGAACGAGTCGCCCTGGCCGAGTTCGTCGGCCGACGTCGTGAAGCCAATCCCTGCTCCCTCTCGAACGCGTGGAAAGATCCACGAGAATCGATAGAGCGACCCCTCGTCCGTGTCCGAATAGGCCTCGAGCCCGCGCATCAGGCACGCGGCAAACGTCGACTTCGCGCTGCCATTCGGCCCGTGCAGGAGCACCAAGCGGTTGGCGCGCCCTTCCCGTTCGAAGCCATCGAGGACTCGGTAGAAGGCCTCTTGGGTGGCCTCATGCCCCGCGAGGCGATCTCGGAGCCTCAATTCGGCTTGATGTCCGCCATCGTGCAGACCGAACTCGAGGTCGAACAGCTTCCAGCGTTTGAAATTTCCAGCAGGCCGCTCGACATCGTACGAGCCGAAGAAGTCCATGCAGTCTTTGAGGTAGCGCCCCGCGTCGCGGGTGTGCCTCCGAGGATTGGCTTGAACGAGGTCCAAATACTCCCCGAACGAGAGCACTCGCTTCTGGGCCTCGAACCGCGCTTTGACCTCCTCACGGATCGTCTCCAGCGCAGTCTTGAGTCCCCCCTCGCTCATGTCATTCCACCTTGAGTTGCATCACGACCGTCCGCTTCTCGAGGATACAGTTTTCTTCGGTACACATGGCAAAGGAAACGTCACAGGTCACGGCGTGATCGCCGGCCGCCGACGGCTCCACCGCGGCGAGGAAGCGTACTTTGTCCTCGCCGAACTCTTTTGCGTCGTGTTTGACGAGCTCGTTCTTCGTCAGCGTAACCCCTGGGGCGGCCTTCAGATCGACCCGGATTGGGTACTCTTGGTTGACGTGCCACTCGCCCCGTCCCTCGAGGGCGATCTCGACCTGACCGGCCTTGCCGACGGCGTACCCGGGCTGAGCCGGCGCTACTGCGAGAAGGAAGGAGCCGGTCTCGATGCTCGGGCCCGCGGGCTCATCGGACTTTTGGGTTCCGGCGGCTGCGTCCGCGGCCGCTTGGTCGTGGTGGTGCTGGGAGTGGTCGTGTGCGCCAGCTTTGGGCGACGGGGCGCCGCGCTCACAGCCAGCCAAAGAGGAGAAAGAGGACAAGAGAGAAAGGGTCAACAATAGAGGCCAAATACGCATCTGCATTACTCCGTGCTTAGTCTGCGATGGGGGCCGAGGTTACGTCGTACTCCCAACTTAGGGCTCGACCACCTCGACCTCGGTGTGGGAGTCCCTCACCGGCTGGCGAAGGAAAAAATCGATCTTGTCTCGGACGGCGCCCGAATCGGGGGAAAGGTGCCAGTGCGCGATCAGCTCGGGTGACCCGGGTGCGGCCTGCCATTTGACGAACGCCACGAACGGGTTGTGCAGGAGCCGATCCTCGTTGACGCGGACACTTTGGTACCCGAGCTCGTCGTCTCGGACACGCAGCGTGATCTCCTTGGCCGAGGTCCCTTTGAGCCGATCGCGAACCCTGACGGTAAGCCGATACGTCGATCGACGTTTGACGAGGTCGGAGCTCAACGAATCAACCCGCACGACCGCAATGAGATCGGCCCGCGCCACCCGCCGCTCGAAGGTGCCGCTCCACTGCCCCTCCACGATGACGGGCGCATCCACGAGATCGACAGCGTTGTCGAAGAGAGCCGCATCGGCCGACTCAAAGTCGGTCACGGGCACATTGGAGGATCCTCCGGCACACCCGATCCCCCAACAAGCGATGGCTACGATCAGCACACGCACGACGACGACCCTAGCACGCCTAGGCCGATGCAAAGGCCGCCTCGCCCAGCGGGTGGCCCCAGAGTTCGACGAGGTCATCCGCGAAGGGGGCCCTGAGAGTCATCGGTTCTCGCTCGCTCGGGTGCATGAACTCGAGTTCGTACGCATGCAGAGCCTGTCGGTCGTGGCCAAGCCGCTCGCGCAGCTCGCGGGTCATGCCGGTCTCGATGTAATCGAGAAACGGCTGGGAGCCCTCCGGCCCATAGAGCTTGTCGCCGATGATCGGGAAGCCGATGGCGCTCAGGTGCACTCGAAGTTGATGCTGCCGGCCGCTCTCGGGAGCCAGAGATACCAGCGTCGCGTCGTCTCGGCGCGCCACGACCCGATAGCCCGTGACCGACGGATAGCCTTCTCCCTCGGGCGTCACCTCCATCAAGATGTGGAGGCCCTCTTTGGCCCGGTCCATCGGAAGCTCAATTCGGCCTTCGTCATCGGGCATGACCCCTCGAACGATCGCGAGGTAGCGCTTACTGACGCGGCGGTTTTCGAAACCCATCTTCAGGTCTCGCTCGGCTTCACGGGTGCGCCCGCAGATCAGCAAGCCGCTCGTTTCTCGGTCGAGGCGGTGAGCGATCTGCGGGGCGTTCGGTCCAAAGCGCTGGCGCAGGAGATAGGTCAGGGTGTTCTTGTGGTAGGTGGCCGACGGGTGGACCGGAAGGCCGGATGGCTTGTCGACCGCCAGGACCGCGTCATCCTCATAGACGATGCCGAAGTGCAGGGGCACGTTGGGCTCCTCGAAAGGAGGGCGGACCAACACCACGTGTTCACCAGCCCGCACCCGTTCGCTAGGGCGGCGACGAGTTCCATCCGCTCGATACGCGCAGGACTTCACGACCTCCTGGGCGCGTGTCCTCGAGAGCCTGGGGATCCGATGCTGAATGAACCGATCCAGGCGCTGCCCCGCATGCTCGGGCGCGACTGGGAACGTCAGGATGATCGAAGCCGGATCGCAACCCGGGGGAAGCGGAGCCTGTGGGCGTCTAGGCGGCCTTGACAACCTTACCCGAGCGAATGCAGCGCGTGCAGGCCGAGACGCGGCGGACCTGGCCATCGACAACCGCTCGAATCGACTGCAGGTTGGGCTGCTGCCACTTCCTGGTCTTGATGTTCGAGTGGCTCACCTTGTGAGCTTTGTGGCGGTTCTTACCGCAGAAATCACATGTCTGTGCCATGGCCGGTTTCCGAGTTCTGAAGGAGCCGCGATGTAGC
>CAXMRN010000112.1:0-4289 GCA_964195565.1 uncultured Polyangiaceae bacterium
GCAGGACCAAGCTGTGGCGACGGCATTCGGCAGCCGGAGTTCGGCGAGGACTGTGACGCCGGCCCACAAAACGGACAACCGGGCTCCGCTTGCACCGATATGTGCGAGCTGATCGTGCAGTAGGGCGATCAGAGCATGATGCGCAGAGCGAGGTATGGCATGAGGTTGAAGACGAACACGAGGATCTTGTACTGCGCGAGGTACTGAAAGTACGCGCGAGACAGGTCCGCTTCTTCGAGTCCGAACATGCTGCCGTGGATCTTCGAGATCGAAGGGCGCATGGCGGCCAACATGAGTGTAGCGAATATCAGCATTCCCATGTTGATGAGCGTGCACCAACCAAGGAACGCAGCGAGAGTTTCCATCGAGGCCATATCGTGACTCCTTTGTGCCGGGGACTGCCCCTCGCGACCGGATAACACGCGACCACCGAATCGCCTGAAGAGCTACAAAGGAGGGGCTAATCGGGCTTCTCGTAGATCGTCACACCGCCCACGAGCGTCCGCTCGATCTCGATGTCCCGAAGGTCGTCGCCATGCTCGAGGGGATTGGCAGACAGGATCACGAGGTCGGCTAGCTTGCCCACTTCGATCGAACCGAGCTGGTCTTCCAAGCGAAGCTGCCAGGCTGCATCGGACGTCATGGCGCGAAGGGCGTGCTCCGCGGAGATACGCTCCTCGGGGCCAAGCGTCTGTCCACTCGAGGTCTCGCGTGCGACCGGCGTCCACAGTTGCAACATCGAGTCGATCGGAACAATGGGCGTGTCGAGATGGGTTGTGAACGGGATCCCGAGGGCGAGCGCACTTGCCGCAGGGTTGATTCGTGCGGCGCGTTCGGGACCGAGAAAGAGGTCCCGATGACGGTCGCCCCAGTAATAGACGTGCGCGCTGAAGAAGCTCGGGGTGACCCCTAGCTTCTTCATGCGTTCGAGCTGGTCAGGGCGAGACATTTGCGCATGGACGAGGATCGGTCGCGCGTCTTCGGCAGGGCAGGCTTCGAGCGCCTCTTCCCACGCGTCGAGAAACAGGTCGATCCCGGCGTCGCCGTTCTCGTGCACCGCGACCTGCTGCCCGGCGCAATGAAGCTCTTTGACGTGCGCGCCTAGCGTGTCCGCGTCGATGTTCGGGTAGCCTCGGTAGTCGGCCGGATGCTCCCCCGGCTTGAAGTAGGGTTCGCTCAGGAAGCCGGTGTATCCCTGAATGGAACCGTCTCCAACCAGCTTCGTCGCGCCGATGTGCACGCGGTCGTTCGCGTACTGTCCGAGGTCCGACTCCCCTTTCGCGGATGCGAGACCCAGCTCCTCGTCGGGCCAGAAGACCACTCGCTGCGGGATTAAGCCAACCTTCGAGCCGGCGCTGATCCCCTTGATCTGCTTGAGGTTTGCCAACCCGTTCTGGACTGTCGTGAACCCTTGCGCCGCGTAGAGCTCCGCGGCCGACTGGACGAGGGCGATTTGTTGGAGCGGGGGCATGTCGAGCGCGGCCATTTGAATCGGCCTCGAGGCTGTTTCGAGGAGCAAGCCGGTCGGCTCCCCGGTCTGCGGGTCCTTTCGGATCTCGCCGCCTGGCGGGTCGGGCGTGTCCGCGGTGATGCCGAAGCGCTCGAGAACCACAGAGTTCACGACCGCCATATGGGCAGAGATGTGCATTGCGAGGACAGGGCGAGTCGTGGAGACGCTATCGAGCTCTGCGCTCGTGAAGTGCCGCATCTCGTCGAGCATCGTGTCGTCGTAGCCAAACCCGATCAGCCAAGTGTCTCCCGGTTGCGCCGCGTCGACCTGCCTCAGTGCGTCGAGAGCCTCCGGAATCGTCTCGATGGTGCCGATCGGCGGACTGTTCAGGTCGGCTGCGACTGCAACGAGACCCGCACCTGGGAAATGACCATGCGCTTCGATGAAGCCGGGGACGACCGTGCGGCCGTCGAGGTCGAGTTGGACTTCGGCTTTGGCGACCCATGGGCGCACGTCTTCGTCGCTACCCACGGCAACGATTCGGTCGTCCTCGATCACCAAGGCGGTCGCCTGTCGACCCTCCGCGTCCATCGTGAGCACGTGCCCGTTCGTCCAGACCTGAAGTCCTGGTGGAGAAGGGTGCAGACGAAGCCACGCGACTCCAGCGCCCACCACGACAAGAACGAGCAGCACGACGAGCGCCCAGACGATTCTCATGACGATCTTCCCCATCGCCGAATGCTACGTCCGACCTCCGGGAAACATCAACGCACTTCGCCGTTCACCCATTGAGACGACTCACCCAGGTTGTCTGTGAGCTGAATGACAGCTATGGCTCGGCCGAATCGATGAATGAGCGCATTTTGTTCGTGCAAAACTCGTGGATTTACGAGAGTATCGACGTTTCCCGTCGTGCGAAGGAGAAGGCTCATCCATAGGCCCAAGGAAGTGTTGTTCGTGTTGCTCGCAGGGTTGCTGTTTGTAGGCGGTCTGCATACAACGGCTTACGCCGCGGACGAGGAAGCGAAGGACGAGCAGATACTCGGCTTTTGGCAGCGAGGTGAGGGCGAAGCGATCATCGAAGTCTGTCGAAAGGCCGACGTCTACTACGGCGTGATCGTGAGCAGCGAGCGGCGCCCGGAGACCGTTGGCATCGAAGTGTTCCGTGACCTTCGGTACGACGCGAAAGAGGGCGCCTGGCACGGGCGGGCCTACTCGATCAAGCGCAAGCGCGAAGTCCGGATCGATATCGAGGTCCCCAAGGCCGACGAGCTGGAGCTGACGGCTCACATCCTCATTTTCACGCGCGAAGTGCAGTTCACGCGTATCCCCGACGCGGAGGTCACAGGCCTCCAAGTCGCCGACCGCTGATCGAAGCAAAGGCCAGGCTCGTGGTAGGGTAGTGCCATGCCGTTTCTCGTAGGTTGCCTCGCGCTTGGCACGCCGCGCCTCGCCATACTTCTGGTTGTCCTTTTCAGCGACTACATCGGCCGCGCTTACGAGACCACGCTTTGGCCGGTGCTCGGCTTCTTTTTCATGCCACTGACGACACTTTCGTATGCGTTCGCCATGAACAGCAACGGTTCGGTCGACGGCATGCATCTCGTGCTCGTCGTCGTGACGGCGTTGCTGGACCTCGGGTTGGTCGGGGCCGGATCGAAAACGCGCTGGAAGGGTTAAAGCCTACAGGGTGACGATCACCCGTCCCGGCCCCTTGCGTTCCTCGATGAACGCATGCGCGTCGGCGATATCCTCGAGAGCGAAGCGTGCTCCGATGGGAAGTCCGACCCAACCGTCCTGAGCGGCCTCGCTCAATTCGCGCGCCGCTTCGCGCTTAGCGTCGAGAGGGAAGTCGTCACTTCCGAGGAAGAGCACCCGAATGTTCTTGAACACGAGCGGCCAGAAAGGAATCGTCGCCTCCGGGGCGTTGCTGGCGTAGGTGGCGATCGAGCCCCCAAGCGCGAGCATCTGCTCGTCGCTTGCGATGTTCGCGGCAAACGCCACCTCGATGATGTGGTCGACTCCGTCCGATATGAGGGCCCGGACCCTCGCTACAACCCCGTCTCCCGACAACACGACGTGATGCGCACCCGCCTCTTTGGCGGCGTCCGATTGAGCGGCGCTCTGGACGGTTGCGATGACGGTGGCGCCGGCCCGCGCTGCGAGCCGGACCGCGCAAGTACCCACGGCGCCAGCGCCCCCTTGAACGAGAACCGTGCGCCCCTCTACTGGACCTCCCGCGTGAACCGCCCGGTGGGCCGTGAGCCCCGGAATACCAAGCAGCGCCCCCTGCTCGAAGCTCACGTCTCCCAGGAGCTCTGACACCTGCGCCTCCGGCACGACGCAGACTTCGGCCGCAGTTCCGAACGGTCGATAGCTCTGCGCGCCGAAACACCACACGCGCTTGCCGATCCACTGCGGGTTCACGCTGTCCCCCACCTCGTCGACCGTCCCCGCGCCATCGCTATGTGGGATGACACGCGGGTAGGGCATTCCAACGCCGAACGTGTCCTGCCGCTTCTTTACGTCGCCCGGATTCACTCCGGACGCAGCGACGCGTATGCGGAGTTCGCCAGGCCCAGGGACCGGCTCCGGCATGTCGCCGACGACCAACGACTCGCCCGGAGGACCTTGCTTCTCGTACCAGGCAGCCCGCATCCACATCTCCTTGGAAGTGGGACGGTATCACGGCAGTGGAAGGCCTACGCTACAGGGGGTGCGAGACCCAACCGTGCTTCCACATCCACAACAGGACGCGGTGGCGGATGGCCATCGCGGTGGAGGGACGCTTGGGGTGAACGGAAGGCATCGAGGCACCAGTACGCAAGAGCCATGCCGC
>CAXMRN010000113.1:0-6640 GCA_964195565.1 uncultured Polyangiaceae bacterium
GGCCTCGACGTGACAGTCTTGATCGCGCGCCCGTACGACACGGATGGTGTCCCCTGTGACGAAAGTCGCCTAGTCCGACCCACTCCGCTGGAAGCGGTGCCGACAGGCGCCGGGGTCACCAAGGGAGAGTCGAACGCCTCCGTCGCCGCCCTCTCGCCCACGTCGAGAATCGCAGCCGCGAGCCAGGGCGCCTCGGCGAGCCGCATCGCGAAGGAGCACGCGATCTCCCGCTCGGCCTCTGAGGCGGGCACGACCAAAGTGCGGCCGGCGCCGTACACGCCGTGATCCTCGAGCTCTGCCACGAATGGCTCCAGCGCATCGGGGTCCCGAGGCCAAACACTCGTCCCGAGCACCGGCCCGTTACCCCACCACGCCACCTCGCGTGGCGCCTCGACGGTCAGAGCTCGTAGATGGCGGCCAATGAGCACCAGGGCCAAGATCAACACAGTGAGAATCGGAAGCATCACGAGAAGCTTCACGACCTCGCTAGCAATCTCTGCGTCCTCGGGAAGCATCGGCACCGACAGCACTCGAAAGCCTGTGAGACGACTTTGTGCAGCGTCTCGGAGATACGCCGACCTCTCCGTCAACGCCTCGAATCGGGCATCGGCAAGCTCAAGCTCTCCATGCACCTGGCGGGCCTCACCCTCTGCAAGCGCGAGCGACTCCGCTTCGGCCTTGTTTGCCTTGAGCAAGACCCGAAGCGCGGACTCACGCTCCCGAGCAGCGGCTAGCGCGGCGCGGGCGGTTGCGAGCGCCTGGTCCACCGTGGCTCGGGCAGGATTCGCGGCCAGTGTCTGCTCGCCAACTTCGGCTCGTTGACCCTTGCGCTGCGCCTGGAGGCTCAGGACACGTTGTTTGAGGGCCTGCACGGTAGGGTGCCGATCGCTGAGGCTCGATCGGGCGGCGGCGAGCTCGGACCGCGCCTCGGCCAACGGCCCATCGACGGGAGACCCCTTGGTCGCGCTCGCCACGATCTGCCTGGGAAGCTCGCGCTGCGCCTTCTCGAGTTCGTCGATGCGCGCTTGCTGCGCGGCTACTTCCACTGAGGCCTCATCCGCCCTGGCTCGAAACTCGGCGGCGCGTGCCAACAGTTGCTCTTGCTCGCGGATCAGATCCGGACGACCACTCTTCTCACGAAACGCGGTGTACGCCTTGTTTGCTTCGTCGCGTCGCTCTTTGGCTCGTTCGAGTGCAGCCCGATTCTCCGTAGTGAGCGTTTCGAGCTTTCGTGAATTGAAGCTCACCTGCCGCTCGAGAAACACCTCGAGAACGGCGCGCGCCAAATCGTAGGCCTCCTCCGCGGTCCCGGCCTCGCCCGAAATACGCATCCCCGCGTCGCCGTCGGGCGAGACGTAGATCATGCTGTCCAAATCGTCGAGCGTGAGGTCCCAGGTCAGTCGGTCGCGTATCTCCCGAAGACGGTTCGGCGCGACGGCCGACTGAACGAAAGCCTCAGGGTTGATTGGGGCACGCCGCGGTTCGACCAGCGGGTTCCCCTCGAAAAGCAAATACGCGCTCGACTCATAGGTCTTCGGAATGAAGAAGGACGCAAGCAGGGCGACCGCAGAAGAGATTAGGAGAACCTTCAACAGCGTCTTCCGGTTCGCAGCGAGGATTCCCAACAAACGTCGAGGTTCGACCGGAAACCCCGGGCGCCGGGGCTTGGAAGACGACTCGTCCTCCGTCCCCAAATCGTACATCGCGTCGTCCAAGCTGCGTCCTCTGCTCCACTGATGATGGCGGCCGAGGCGGCCATCGGGCAAGTCGACATCCTAGGCCAGGCTGCTAGCTTCGCCGCCAATTATGCGCCCTTGGGCAGAAAAGCTGGTGGCGACGTGGGGAATCGCCTGGGTGTCGCTCTTGCTCGGAAGGGCGATTTGGCGGCTCGCTCCCTATGCTGTGGAGGCGTGGACTCAGGATCTGATGACCAGCGGCCAGAAATGGCTCTTCATCGGCTGGCTCGTGGCCAACGCCTACCTCGAGGGCTACCGGGGCTTCCAGCTGCGATTCTCGCCTCGTGTGGTCTCGAGGGCCATCTACCTCGGCCAAAACCCTCGCCCCCTTTGGGTGATTCTCGCCCTTCCGTTCTGCATGAGCCTGTTTCACTCGACTCGTCGCCAGAAAACGGTGAGCTGGGTCTTCATCGGCGCGCTGATCTTGCTGATTTGGTGGGTCCGAACACTGCCGCAACCATGGCGGGGGATCGTGGACGGCGGGGTCGTGTTGGGCCTGGTGTGGGGTCTCGTGGTGATTTGGTGGATCTTTGTTCGCTACCTCATAGGCGCAAAAATCCCCCCTCCGGGTGATCTTCCCCCAGAAAAAGCAGCCCTCGAGCAGCCCGCGGTCGTTTGAATTGTCGTTTTTTTCGAGAATCAGGGCAGCAGAGCTAGAGAAAACCCTGTAAATACCGGCTGAACGGGCTCTCAGCCTTGGCAGGCGGGGGTTCAACCCGGCACACTGGCATTCGAGGGGATTCGGGCCATATTTGGCCTCGCGAAAATGGGCAACAGGCATTCACAGACGAGCAGACGATCCAGGCTAGTGCCGTGGATTTGCGCTCTGACCGCGACATCATTGGTGTGGCTGTCGGGGTCGTTGGGTACGTCTGCGTCGGCGGAGCTCCCGATGACCGGCGACCCCGTGCTGCGCGAAGCGCAACACGCGGACACGCACGCCGAGCCGTCGGACGAAGACCTCGAGAAGATCGCGCGGATGCCTCGAAGCGTGTCGCCTTCAGACCTCGAACCGAACCCCAGTGTCTCGGTCGGCTACCCGAACCGCGGCCTGCTCCGCTTCGGCATGCGGATCAACGATGATAGGGACCTCCGTGTCAAAGTCGGCTCCCAGGACTCGCGCCACGGCACCGGTGAGCTCGTCCGCTTAATCGAAAGCGCCGCACACGAAGTCGCGTTCCGGTACCCGCGAGCCCAACTCACGGTTGGCGACCTGTCGCGAGCCGGCGGTGGCCGCCACCGCCCGCACGTGTCGCACCAGAGCGGCCGCGACGTCGACATTGGCTTCTACATGCTCGACCGACGCGCGACGCCGGTGAACGTGCACCTCTTCGTGCGGTTCAACAATCAGGCCATGGGCAAACAGTGGGGCAACCTCTACAAGTTCGACGCCGCGCGCAACTGGGCGCTAATCGAATCATTGCTCAGCCAGCCGACGACCGATGTGCAGCACATCTTCGTCTCGAACGCGATCAAGCGACGCCTGCTCACGCGGGCCGTCAAAGAAGGCGCGAACCCCGAGGTGCTGATGCGCGCCAAGCGTGTGATCACGCAGCCCCGGCACGGCGCACCCCATCGAAGCCACTTCCACGTTCGGGTCTACTGCTCGGACGACGATCGACCGACGTGCAAGGATCGCCCGCCGTTCTACGCGTGGCATCAGCGCGCCGACCAGGCTCCTGCCGTCAGCGTCCTCAAACCCAATGACTCATGAACTGGCGGGGTCACTTTTGGACCCTCGGCCCATTCCTTCGTCATAACCTGCTCCCGCGACCGGTGCCGGCGTGGCAGCACTGGGAAACGAGTCTCGAGGACAGCGTCGTCGGCGCGCTCAACTTGAGCGGACGGTTGAGTGGTCAGTCGGGGTCGGACACCATCGTCGTCATCATCCACGGCCTCGGCGGGAGCGTGACGAGCTACTACGCCCGCAATGCGGCCATCTGTGCCTCACGCGCAGGCATCGATAGCCTACGACTCAACTTGCGAGGCGCAGACCGAAGCGGAGACGACTACTACCACGCCGGTCTCACCGATGACCTCGAAGCCGCGCTCGGAAGCACGGCGCTTCAAGGTTACGACAACATCTTACTGCTCGGCTACTCGCTCGGGGGCAACATGATGCTTCGGTACCTCGCTGGGCAACCAGACCCCCGCGTGCGCGCGGCCGCCACCGTGTGCGCTCCCATCGATCTGAAGCCGAGCGCGCGCGCGATCGATCGACCTCGTGGCGTTTTCTATCGACGGCACGTCCTGGCCGGACTCAAAGAGATCTACCGGAACGTGGCGGCGCGGCGAGATGTGCCGATGCCTGTCCGCGAGGCGGCGCGGATCGACACGATCGAGCAGTGGGACGAGCGTGTGATTTCGCCGCGGCATGGCTTCGCTGGCGCCGAAGACTACTGGGCGCAGACCAGCGCCTGCCATGTGCTCGAGGACATCGACACGCCCACCCTGTTCGTCGCGAGCGAGCGGGATCCGATGGTGGGTATCGACACGCTGCGCCCTTGGCTGCAGAATGCGCCCAAGCTTCGGCGGATCGTCACCCATCACGGGGGACATGTGGGGTTTCCGCAGAGTGTGGACCTTGGCCTGGGCACCGGGGGCACCGTCGAAGACCAAATCATCCAATGGATGCTGGCACCCACATAGGACTTTGGGCGGCTCTTGTAGCCGCCGCATGCTTCGTCTCTGAGGGGTGCCAGGGCGAGCCTGGGGGGCCCGAGGAGCCGAGTCGGCCAGCCTCCTGCCCCGAAACGCGATCGGTCGAGCCACCCCTGGCACACGTCTCCCGAGAGCACGAGAACCTCGACTACTGGCTCTCCCGGAGTGAGCTCTACGGCCCGCTCGACGAACCCTTGCTCGGCCCAGAGGCGATTCAACGCCACGCCCTAGCCCTTCGTGAGCCGCGGGACGGCGAGCCGGTCGGACAAGCCGACCTGCTGGCGGACGTCGACCGGATCGCGCTTCAGGTCCAACTCGACGAGCGACTCGCGTACCTGAGGGGCCGGCTCTCCGCCCATGAGCTCGTCGACGAGGAGGGCCAATCCATCGATCCCGGCGACGCGGCCTGGTTTGAGGTGCCTGCATCGATCGACCCGGTCGAAGAGTGGCGAGTCGTCGAGAAGCTCGAGGCGCTTCGCTGCGGGCCGTATGACGGGAGCTTGTACACGATGCCCGTCGACTCGGACTTCGACCGCAACCGTTGCAGCACGATGCGTGAAGGCGAGCTCGTCCAACTGCTCGCCCGTTGGCCCAACGGCATGTACCTCGCGCGAACGCCGTACGCGCTCGGGTGGGTCCGGGACGCGGCGCTCTCTTCGCCGCTCGATCGGAGCGCCGTGGCGGCCAAGCTCGCGTCGCGAGAAGTCCAGCCGTTCACGCGCCGCGTACTGCTGACCGAAGCCTTCTCGATGCACGGCGAGCCCTACGGCTGGGGCGGCCTCGACGGCGGTTACGACTGCTCGCGATTCTTACTCGAAGTCTTTGGACGGTTCGGCATCGATCTGCCGCGACACAGTGCGCGCCAAGCCATGGCCGGCACATTCTCAGTCGATGTATCGGCGGTCGAGGACCTGAACGAGAAACGGCTCTTGCTCGAAGCCGCTGCGCGACGTGGCGCCGTCCTCCTCCAGTTCCCAGGCCACATCATGCTCTACCTCGGCACGACGGAGGAAGGCGTGCCGATGGCAATCCACGCATTCTCCGAGTTCCTGACCCCCTGCGACGGAGTCGATCTCGAGACCACGAATCGCGTCGACCGAATCGCGATCAGCGATCTTTCGTTGGGCGAGGGAAGCTCGCGCACGGACTTCCTGAGTAGGATCACCCGGATCACCGTGCTGGGCCGCACACCTGGCCCTGCCCTCGTGGCCAACGCCGAGCTTCGGGCGAGCGCGCCAACTTCGATCCCGGCGGGCCGGTGCGCGGACACTAAACGCGTGGCGATCTTTCGGTCGCCGCATCGACCCAGCACTTCTCAGCCGCTGCGAGTGATCGTCACCAGTGAACGCGACCCGGGACTGGCTTCGCTCGTTCTGTTCGCGCCGGACGGCTCACGAATCACGCCGGTGCAGCACCTGCTAGATGGCCCGCCGTTCAGCCGTTGGGTCGAAGTGACCGACCCGGCAGCGGGTCGCTGGACCGCTGTCTTTGCCGACGGCGACCTGGTCCGCGCTTGCGAGCACATTGGAGTCGCGAAACGTCCAGCGCAGAAGTCACCGCGCACTGCGCCTGGCCCGACCTGGAACGCGACGTGGAAGTGGCAGATGGACACGGAGAACCTCTACGCCGCCTTTGTCGAGCAACTCTTTCGCGAGCCAAGCGGCGAAGACATCACCTGGGCGCGGCTCCAGGACGTGATCGGGCAACCCGAGCGCAATTTGCTCTACGACCACCGATTACCGGGAGAGGACGCTAGGCTCGACCTAGAGCCGGACTGCGCCGACCTGCCCTACTTCCTGCGGGCGTACTTTGCGTGGAAGCTCCGATTGCCGTTCGTGTACCGGGCATGCACCAGGGGCCGAAGAGACGCGGCACCGGTGTGCGAGCCCACGGTGTACTCCAATCTCGACTCGGTCCCCGATACCAACGACGTCGCCGCCTTCCGGCGCTTCACCCGGCGGATGGCCGGGACCGTCCATTCCTCGAGCCCACGCACCCTTCCTGGTGACGACCAGACGGACCTCTACCCCTTGCGCATCAGCCGTAGAGCCATGCGCCCCGGGGCCGTCTTTGCCGACCCCTACGGCCATGTCCTGGTCGTCGCACGATGGAAACCGCAAGGAGTCACCGACTACGGCGTCTTGATCGGCGCAGACGCCCAACCCGACGGAACCGTGGGCCGGCGAAGGTTCTGGCGAGGGTCATTCTTGTTCACCCCCAAGACCGACCTGGTGGGCGCAGGG
>CAXMRN010000114.1:0-14981 GCA_964195565.1 uncultured Polyangiaceae bacterium
GGCAATCGACGTGGCGTGAGATGTTTGGCGAAGACACCACCCTGACCGACGCGAAGTACACATGGGACACCGGCAGCATCCCGGACGGGCACTACATCGTGCGAGTCGAAGCCTCGGACGAGCCATCGAACCCGGACAGAACCACGCTACGATCGAGCGCTACTTCGGAGCCGATCCGCGTCGACAACCACCCTCCGCGCGTCGAGCAACTCAGAGTGCGCAAGGGGCGGCTCCAAGGACGGGTCGTCGATGAACTCGGCCCGATCGCCCGGATTCAGATGTCCATCGACGCGGGCCCGTGGCGGGATGTATTCCCCACCGATTCGCTGCTGGACAGCCCGAAGGAGGGCTTCGACCTGGCGCTCGGAGACTTGCCTGGCGGCGGGCACGTCGTGGCGATCCGCGCGCTCGATGCGTCGGGCAACCAGGCGAACCGCGAAATCGCTGTGAAAACAGGCAGATAGGGGCAGGGCCGCTCCCAGCCGCAAATGGGCAGAATTTGAGCACTGACGCCGACGACCAGCGGCTGATACTCTGTTCACTTACTTTGTTTCACTTGATTGGAATATCCGGGGAAGTCGTGGTAAACACGCGCACTCAGAGGGGCGACGTGGCGCCGGAATACCCCGGACCTTAAGGAGAAGAACCTATGAACATCAGCAAACTAGCTTTAATCGCACTGCTCGGCAGTGCACTCGCAGCCCTGGGCTGCAGCAGCGACGACAACGGAACCGGAGGTTCGGGCGGCACGGGCGGCACGGCCGGCTCCGGCGGAATCGGCCCCATCGTCGAGTGCGCGCCACAGGCCGCTGCTTGCATGGACAGCGAGGTTGAAGAGGTGGTGGCCTGCTGCGTCCTTGAATCGCCCCCGGATGACGCGGACGCTTGCACCGGTGACGAGAGCCTCGAAAACCCGACGGAGTGTACGGCCACTGGAACCGTGGTGACCCATAGAATGACCATGCTTGCCCTTGCTCGGGGCTGCTCCCTCGGCGAGGACATCGATACGTGCAACGGCGACACCTGCGCAGCGGGAGGTCTCGCACCAGGAGACGGCGAAGGCGGTGTGGATAACGGGGTGTACGCCCTGAATGCGACTCTCACAGCAGCAGGCCTAGGCAACGTGGGCGGCGTGGATCAGGCCTTTTCGGATGCGTTCTGCGGCCTGACTGACGGCGACGAAGACGAAGCGATGTGCAACGATCCGCAGGAAGTCGATGTTCTCGCAATTACGCTCGACGTGGATGCAAACGTGGAAGAGGGCTGCGCCAACGTCAAGCTGACCAGCGCTGGAGGGTCCGCTGACGTGATCTTGAACCTGGGCGCGGTGACTGCAGCAGGAACGGTGTGCGCAAGCGGCACCATCGGCACGATTCCGATCGCGATTGCCGGTGAGACGGGCGCCATCACAAATGCAACGGTACGCATGACCGTATCAGAGCAAGGCTTCTCGAACGGCCTAATGTCCGCCGTTATCGACGGCGAGACTGCCATCGCGATTACCAACATTCTCGCACCAGGTGCGGGCGCGGTCGTTGGGGCGTTATTCGACATCGCTTTGGATGGCACCAAGGATGTGTCTCTAGATTGCAACGCCTTATCCTCCACCTTTGAAATTGGCGGCGTTGCGGTCGGCGGCGCTGGCGGCGCTGGCGGCGCTGGCGGCGCTGGCGGCGCTGGCGGCGCTCCTGCGAACTAAATGAGCCGACTGGCGCTCTGCGCCACGACCTGACGAGGGGCGGATGCCGAAAGGCATTCGCCCTTCGTCGTTAAGGTCTCTTCGAAAAACGGCCGACCTTGAGCCGGTGCATGACGGCGAGCTTCTGCCGCTCCTTGTAGGCCCGGTGGCTCGCGTCGCCTTCTTCGTTGCTCTCGTCGGTCTGTCGGTCGAGGACCTGAAACTCTGTCTGGACGAAGATCGTGTGGCCGAGGTCCGCAGTGGCGGACGGCGCCTCCGCGAGCACCTTGTCCGGGACGCGAACCGGCACATCGGCGACGAAGTGCACGATGCGATAGCTCGGCGCCGTGAATCGATTGTCTATCGCCGAGAGCTCATCCTCGAGGTCGAGGGGAAGCTGCAGCCTCGGGACGAGCTTTTCGAGCGCCGGCTCCGAGCGACAGTAGTGGTGGAAACGAGCCAGCGTGTTCGTCGACTGACCAGGGATGACGAAGTTGAACGGGACGATGCTGCGCTGGACGTAGTTCAAGACGGGAAAAATGTCGCGCGAGGTGCGGGTGACGATCCGAAAGCGAACCTTGTCATAGATCTGCGACGCACTGACGTCGGGCTTCGACAAGAGCTTGGTGTAGAGCGAATCCCTGTTCTTTCGACCACCGATGAACTCGAGAATGGGGAAGTCGTTCGCCAAAGCCGCCGCCATGACGCGATAGACCTTCTGCTCCACCCATTGGAACACCTCCTCGTCCGCGGTCGGCAACACGAACAAGAGCTCGCGGGCCTCGAGGTGGTGGATGATGTGCATCACCTTCAAGATTGCGCAGGCGCAGATCTGCCGATGACCCTTCGAGGACGCGAGCATCAGGAGGCCCACCAAGTCCTTCTTGGCCACCGGCTTCGGGACCGGGAAATCGAAATGGCGCCGCAGATAGTCGATCGCGGCCTCCTTGACCTGCGTCACGCGAGCCACATCGCCATCATCGTCTGGGTCGATCTCCTGGGCGCGCACGAAGCCTTCGGCCTCGGTTTCGTCGGTGAAATTGAAGCGGTGCCAGTCGACTACCGAGCCTCCACGCAAGAGGACGCGAATCCCCTCCAGATCGGCAAGGGTGAAATCGCTGAGGCCACGGAGCTCTGGAACAGACACGGCTTACGGAGACCGTTCTAGGAGAATCGTGCCGACGAAGATACCGACGGTGACCAGCAAAACGATCGCGTTGAGCGTAAGTCCCCCATGACAGCCGCCAAGTGCGGTCAGTCCGAGCAGCCCCGCTCCCCATATCGATCTCCGTCCCACCATCTCGGACGCCCGATTGATACCAGTCGACCGGCACTGGCGCTAGTGGATTACGCCGGGCCGTTGCTGGCAGCGTAGATCTCGAATATTGTTGGCAAAACCAATGACGGATTCGATTTTTCCCGCTGGCGCTGAACCCATCCTGCCGATTCTGCCGTTGCGCAACTCGGTTCTCTTTCCGGCGACCGTGGTGCCGGTGAACGTCGGCAGAGCCCGGTCGGTGCGACTGATCGAAGAGGCCTGCGGCCGCGATCGCCCCGCGATCGGGGTGGTGACCCAGCACAAGGCCGAGGTGGAGGACCCGACCTTCGACCAGGTGTACCACACCGGCACAATTGCCCGCGTCTTGAAAGTCATCCGCCTCAACTCCGGGCAATACAGCGTCGTGCTGCAAGGCGTGAGCAGGATGCGCATCGACGAGTCTCTCGGCCGCCACCCGACGATGCGTGCGCGTGTGCACCGCTACCACGAGGCGCCGGCGGTCGACGTCGAGATCGAAGCGCTCGCCGCACACCTCAGGGAGTCTGCGCGCCAACTTCTCCACGAGTTGCCCACCGCGTCGCGCGAGTCTTTGCACATTCTCGACAACGTCCGCGAGGCGGGTGCGCTGGCGGATCTGATCGAGTCGAATCTTCCGGTCTCGAACGAGTCCAAGCAACAGGTCTTGGAGACGCTCGACATCCGGGAGCGAGTCCGAATGGTCCTCGACCAGGTCAATCGCCAGAACGAGGTGCTTCGGGTCAAACACGAGATCTCGACCATGGTCGAAGAGGAAATGTCGAGCTCGCAGCGCGAGTACCTGCTTCGGCAGCAGGTCAAATCCATCCGCCGGGAGCTCGGAGAAACCGACGTCGACGAAGACGAAATCGAGAACCTTCGCGAGCGAATCTCGCTAGCGCGCCTCCCCGCAGAGGCCGAGGCCACCGCCAAGCGAGAGATTCGCCGCATGAGCAACATGAACACGGCGAGCAGCGAGTACCAGGTTGCGCGGACCTACGTGGAGTGGCTGTCTGATCTACCCTGGGCCAAGACGAGCCCAGACCGGCTCGATGTAGTGCAGGCGCGCCGAGTTCTCGACGAAGACCACTACGGGCTCGACAAGCCCAAGCGGCGAATCGTCGAATACATCGCGGTCCGCAAGCTTCGACGCGATGGTCGCGCTCCGATTCTGTGCTTCGTTGGGCCACCCGGGGTCGGCAAGACATCACTCGGCCGCTCGATCGCGCGCGCGGCGGGGCGAGCTTTCATTCGCGTCTCGCTTGGGGGGGTATCCGATGAAGCCGAGGTACGTGGACACCGCCGAACCTACGTCGGGGCGTTCCCGGGGCGTATCATCTCCGGCTTGAAAAAGGCAGGCACCAAGAACCCTGTGATGGTCCTGGACGAGATCGACAAGCTGGGCACCGACCAGCGCGGCGACCCCTCGAGCGCCTTACTCGAAGTACTCGACCCCGAACAGAACCACCAGTTCACCGACGACTACATCGACGCTCCGTTCGACCTCAGCAAGGTGATGTTCATTGCGACAGCCAACCAGAAGAGCACGATCCCAGGTCCGCTCCTCGACCGCATGGAAGTCATCGAACTCCCTGGGTACACCCCGCGCGAGAAGCTAGCGATCGCCCGCGACTTCCTCATCCCGCGGCAGCTCAGCGAGCACGGCCTCTCGCCCGAGCGCCTCGACTTTTCAGACGAGTCCATCGACATGATGGTCGAGTCCTACACGCATGAAGCCGGCGTCCGAAAGCTCGAGCAGCAGGCGGCTGCAGTGTGTCGCGCGGTCGCCGTCCGGCTCGCGCAAGGTGAGGACCTGTCAATCATGGCCGACCCGCCGTTCATCGAGAGCGTCCTTGGCGCGGCGAAGGCCAAGCGGCAGGAGAAGGAGCGAACGGCCAAGGCGGGTGTCGCGACCGGGCTGACGTGGACTCCTGCCGGCGGTGACCTCTTGTTCGTCGAGGCGACGCGGATGCCTGGCACAGGCAAACTGCACCTCACAGGCAACATGGGGGACATCTTGAAGGAGTCCGCTGCGGCAGCCTTTACGTTCGTTCGGGCACGCGCCGAGGAGCTGGGGCTCGCCGAAGACTTCGTCAGCCATACCGACATCCACGTGCATCTGCCGGCTGGCGGTGTTCCCAAGGACGGGGCCGCGGCGGGCATCCCGCTGTTCGTTGCGCTGGCCTCGGTACTCACCCAACTCAAAGTCAGGCCCGACGTTGCGATGAGCGGCGAGATCACGCTGCGGGGCAATGTGCTCAAGGTCAGCGGCATCAAGGAGAAGTGCCTAGCCGCGCATCGCGCTGGGGTATCTCGCATCCTCTTGCCGAAGCGAAACGAGGCCGACCTCGACGAAGTCCCCAAGGAGGTCCGCGAGGCTCTGGAGATTTGCCTCGTGTCTCGCGTGGACGAGGTGCTGAGCCTCGTTGCCGCCTTCGACGTCGCTGACCATCCCGCGGGGGGCTCGCCCGCCGCGGCCGAATAGTCCGTGGCGAAGTTGCTCACGTTCCGGTTGAGTGCGCTTTTCGCGGCCGTCGTTGGCATCGTACTCGCGTTCGTTCCGTTGCTCGCCGTGCACGGGGTCGAAAGTGCACTTGCTCTCGGGTTGCTGCTTCCTCCGTGGGTCGCTGCTACGGCCGCGAGCTACACCGAACGGCACGGAGACACGCGCGGTATCGATCTGATGCTGCGCGCGGTTGGCGCTGGGTTGCTGATCTGGTCGATCCCGGTCGTCCTGCTCGCGCTGAGCTCGCTTCGCATTCGGCAATGCGCCCCGGGCGAAGGCCTGGCCTTCATGGTGTTGGGACCTGCGGTAGGCTGCGCGCTCGCCGGCTGCGCCGGCGTCTGGGTCGCCGCGTCCACCCGTCGACCCCGCCTTTCGCCTTGGATGGCGTCAGCGATCCCGGTCGGCGCCGCATTACTCGGACTGTGGGCATTCTACGCGACGCCGACCGTCTATGTGTTCGGGGCGTTCGCAGGGTACTTCCCCGGCGCGATCTACGACGACCTCGTCCAGATCCCGACCCGCTATCTCACCTACCGCGCCACCATCGTCGTTGCCGTCCTTGCGCTCGCCGTGCTGTTCGATTCCCTGTGGGACCCTTCCTCAGAGAGGGTCGATCTGCGGGGCCGGGGCCGCCGCCACCTCGGCGCCGTGATCGTCTCCACTGGGGCGTTGGGAGTCGTCGCCGCTTCCTATTGGCATGGCGACCATCTTGGCCATTGGGTGAGCGAAGGGTACCTCGTCGAGCGGCTCGGCAAGACCGAACGGGGAGAGCATTGCGTGGCGCACATGCCGCGTGAGACGCCGCCCGAGAACGCCAAACGCCTTCTCGAAGACTGCGACTTCCATGTCGAGCGCACCCGCAAGCTCGTCGGCCTGTCTTCGACTGAGCCGGTGACGGCATACTTCTTCCGGAATCAGAACGAGAAGAAGGTCCTCATCGGCGTGGGGCGCACCCTGATCGCGAAGCCCTGGCGTGGCGAGGTTTACGTGCAAATGGGAAGCTGGCCGCATGCGGTCCTCGGTCACGAGGTCGCGCACGCCGTGCTCGCCGAGGTTGGTGGCGGACCCTTCTCGGTCGCGGCAACCCTTGGTGGATTGCTCCCGAACCCCGGCATCGTCGAAGGCGCAGCAGTCGCGCTCGCTTGGGATATCCGGGATGACCTCGATCCCGATCAATGGTCGAGGATCATGATGGACCGCAAGGAACTGCCGGCGGCAAGTGACATCATGAGCGTCCAGTTCAGCGCCCTCCCGCAACGTCGCGCGTACATGTCGTCCGGGTCGCTCATCCGCTTTCTGATCGCGACCCGTGGAATGGGTGCGCTCCGCGACGCTTATCGTGAAGGGGTCATCGGAGATCTGGCTGGGCTCGAAGCCAAGTGGCACAGCTACCTCCAAAGCGTGCCCGTCACCCCGCAGGAGCGCGGCATCGCGGAGGTAGAGCTCGCGCGGCCCAGTATCTTCGGAGCGGTATGCCCACACGAGCTCGCCAAGCTTCGAGCTCACCTCTCGGGTGATGCGGCCGCCCGCGATGACGCGCGCACGATAGAGACTTGCCGCGCGATCTTGGAGATCGACGAACACGAGCCGCGAGCCCACGCAGCGTTGGTGGGAGCTCTGGCGCGGTCCGAGCGCTCGGACGAAGCGCTGGCACAGCTCGGAGCACTGCGCGCGGCGATGAACGCCCCCAAACCGATCGTGGCTGCGGCGCTCGAACAGTACGCCGATGCCACTTGGACCCTCGGGAACCTCGAAGAAGCGTCTGACCTGTATGAGGAGCTCTTGCGCCTCCCCCGCACCGACGGAGCAGCACGGCAAAGCGAGGTGAAGGGGCTCGCGCTCGAGGCCACCCCGGCGGAGCGAGACCTGATCTACGAGATCTTTCTGGGGAGGTCGTCGAGCCCAGTCGTCGTTCACCTGGCGCAGTCCTTGTCGACCTCGCGAGGCGACGGCCTTGGGCAGTACCTCGCCGCGCGGCAGCTCATGGGGCAGAACCGCTTCGCGCTCGCGCTGCCACTATTGCAGGAGGCGACGCGCCTCGGGCTGCCCACGCTCCGTCTTCGCCGCGAGCTGAGCCGCGTGCTTGCAATCACGCTCTTTGCACTGGGCCGCTATGGCGAGTCGGCCGAAGCCTGGAGGCAGCGCGCGTGGATCAGCCGGGCGGCCAACGCCGAAGCGCAGCGTTGGCTCGAGCGGATCGAATACGCCCAGACGAAGAGCGTCAGTCCGGCGTTGCCAGGTCCATCGTCGGCTCCCCAAGCTGCGCCTTGATGTGGGCCGCGATCGAGCAGTCGGCCGTGACGATGGGGTCGCCGGCAGCCTTGGCGGAATCTACCTTGGGGCCGATCTGGCTGCGCACGGCAATCAGACGCCCTCGGTTCTCCGTGCGGGACCTCAGCACGAGCTTGTCCTGCTCGAGGTCCCACAGGAAGACATCGACTGGGTCACTGAGGCGGCTCTTCCCTTGCACCACCAAGAGGAGGAAGTAGTCAGCCGGCACTCGTTCTCCGAGCTCAGGCAGCTCTCGGTCGATGGCGCGTGCTAGTTGCTCTTCGCGTACGGAAAGACGTTGCATGTCGTTGGTGTCGTCGACCCGCGCGAGCCACTTGGCGGTCAACACTTCGGGAACGTCCGAAAGGACCGACAAAGGCGTCAGCTCGAGGCCGAGGCAAGCACCGATCGCGTCCTCCTCCTCGGACTCGATCGCGCCGCGCAGCGCTGCTTCCGACGAGAGCTCGGGCGCGCGAACTCGAAGGTAGATCATCGTCTTCTCATGGAGCGCGGAAAGCGGCACTTCGGCCTCGACGAGACGGTTCGCAGCGCCGGCCTTCGCGTCGAGTGCCTTGGCTTCGAGCTCGGCGCGCGTGACCTCGAGGCTCTCGAGCACTGGGGCAACCTGCTCCGCGTGCTGAGCGCGAATACGCTCCCTCAGCCCATCCGCGCGGACCTTCTGGCGCCAGAAATAGGCGCCGGCAAAGAGGGAAGCCACCAAAAGAACAAAACCGACACGCGCCCACGGGATGCGTGGTCGGTATCGGTTTCTGCGAACGCCGTCGAACTCGGCAGGAGTGAGCTCGGAGGGCTCCATGGCGCGAAGCTTATTGCTCGCGCTGGTTGACCGCAAAGCTGACGTTGCCGTAGCCGGCCGCGGCAGCTGAGAACATCACCTTTTTCACGACTCGGAAGTCGATGTTGCGGTCCGCCTGCACGATGACTTGGCCTGCAAACGGCTCCGAAGGATGAATGGTCTCCCACTTGCGCTTCTCGGCTTCGAGACCGCTTATCAGCGGTTCGATCCGATCCACCTGAGCGGACTGGCCCTGTGTCTGTGTATCCGCGACGCGGGTGCCGTCGAGGGTGATCACCCGCTCGTCGACGGCGACGATCGGAGATATCTCAATCTGCTGAGTGTTCTCGGCATCCGGCATCGTGATGGTCGGCTGCTGCGCAACCAGCTCACCGGAGGCAGAGAACGACATCAGCAGGAAGATCACGAGCACGATTAGGAAGTCGATGAACGGGATGAGCGGAATCTGGTGGTCCACCTCTTTGCGCCCGTGACCGGAAACACGTGCGCGAACGAATTTCAGCGGAATGTTTCGGAGCAGCTCTGGTTGTGGCCGTTTGATCGCCATTATTTCCCCCTACAGGAACGCAGCTCCGTCGGCCATCGACAGGTTTTCAAAGCCCGCCGCCGCCGCCACATCCATTGCACGAACGACGTCCTCGTATCGGACGCCATCTTCCGGCGCGACGATCATGTCGTCACGGTCGTCCCAAGCCTGCTTCCACTGCGCCAACTTGGTTTCCAGCTCGTCGACGTCGAACTCCTTTTGGTCCGCGACGACGCGCTTGCTGATATCGATGCTCTCCCCGGCGGAGGAACCAAGGACGTACCCCGAGTTCCGAACCTGAAGGATGAGCTTGACCTTCTCGTCTTCGGGCGGCGCATCCTCGGTCGATGCCTGCCCTGGGACCTGCTGGTTGGCGTTCATCGCAGCGAGTTGGTTCCAGACCGCAGTCGCCAACAAGAACATGACACAACAAAGCAGGAGGTCGATGAACGGAATCAGGGGGATCTCCTGATTGACCGCCTTCTTCCCGGAGTTGCCTCCGCCGCTATCGATTGCAGCCATGGAGTCTTACTCCGCGGGCATGTTCTGAAGGTCGACCTTCGAACGGTTGCCGACGACCAGGTTCAGAACCTGCACGCTGGCCGCGTTAATGTCATCGATGATCTTCTGCGTCTTGCCGTTGAGCAAGCCCATCATCAGGAGCGCAAAGACGGCGGTGATCAGACCGAAGGCGGTGCAGTTCATCGCTTCCTCGATGCCCTTTGCGAGACCGGTCGCCTTGCTGGCCGCATCGGCCTTGGCCACCTCACCGAACGCGGTGATCAGACCGACGACGGTTCCGAAGAGACCGCAAAGCATGCCGACGTTCGCGAGCAGACCGAGGTACGGTGTGCGTCGCTCGATCAGTGGCAGCTCTTTGAGCGCCGCTTCATCCATGGCCGCTTGGACCTCCGCATCAGGGCGGTTCACCTTGAGCAAACCCTGCTTGACGATCCGCGCGAGCGGGTTGTGCTCAGCGGAGCAAACCTTGATCGCGCCTGCAACGTCTCCCGCGGTGATGCACTTCTGCATCTTCGCGATGAACTCGTCTTTGTCGATCGACGCTTTGTAGAGATACATCGCGCGCTCGATCGTAAATCCGATTGCGAACACGAGACAAACGAGAATGAGCCACATCGCCCATCCGCCAGCTTCAAAGTGGTATGCCAATTTGGCCATTTTTTTCCTGCCTCCTGCGAACTTTACTTGGACAGTGTTATCCGGACCCCGAGTGAGCACGGTTTGATCCCCATCACTGTCTTCCCAATAAAACCCGCTGTTCCCCCCAGAACAGTAAGCAATTCCATGGTTTGCTTACCACATTTGGATGATAACGGTTGGATCCAACAAGTCAATATCGTGCCCGGTTCACTTCCTTAGAAACCGGTCGCCAGCCTGACCTTGGGTCTCGAAAACGGAAAAAGCGGCAGTCGCGTTGACAACTTTGCGGGGCGTGGGGTAGCTTGCCCCTCGGTCAAGGGGTTCGCCGCAACAGTCGCAATGATTTCAATGGATTCCAGCTCGCTGGGTCCAAATTTCAGTGAGGCTGGAGGGAAGCGAAAACAAGGGGTTGTCTCGCCATATCACCGGCGAGCCGGAGGGAGCCGCAAGCATGCATGAAATCTGGGAGGCACTGATCGAAGGTGCTCCGTTTTCGTTCGTCAATCTCGGTGTTTTGGCGTTCGGCGTCGGTGTGATCATCGACCGGGCTTGGTACATCCGGATGAACTACAGCGTCGATGCCGCTGAGTTCATGAACCGAATTCGAAAGTTGGTGCAAGCCGGGAACATCGATCGCGCCATCCGTCAGTGTGAGGCGAAAGCCGTTCCGCTGCTCGAGGTCGTGAAATCCGGTCTGACGCAGGTGAACCGCGGTGAAGAGGCCGTCATCGCATCGATGGAAGAAAAAATGTCCGAAGTGATCCCGGCGCTCGAGAAGCGAACCGGAGCGCTGTGGACGTTGGCTAACATCGCCACCCTGATCGGGCTGCTCGGTACCATCAGTGGTCTCATCCGAGCCTTCAAGGCGGTCGGCACCATCGACGACCCCTCGCAAAAGACGGCGCTGTTGTCCGCTGGCATCGCGGAGGCCATGTGGAACACGTTCCTCGGCCTCCTGATCGCAGTGATCTTCATGGTGGCTCACTTGATCCTCCACGGGCTGACCAAGCGACACAAGCACGAGATGGAAAAGGTCACGATGCAGCTGGAGAACCTTCTCACGCTACGTCGGCAAGGCGGTTGATCGGGCCCCGGCCATGCCCGCACGCCTGACCCCACGCCAACGAGCCTACGTCCGGAAGCGCACGCGCATCCCTGACGCCGATCCGTCCGAGCTCAGTGATGAGCTAAATATCGTCCCGTTCTTGGACATCGTCGTGAACATCGTCATGTTCTTGCTGATGACGCTGACGACGGTCGCCTTCTTCTCACAGATCGAGGCAGCGCTCCCCGAGTATCGCAAGGGAGGTATCGGCAAGCGCGCCGCAGCCGATGAGACCCTCAACTTGAACGTGACCGTGACCCGCGAAGGGGTGGTCGTCTCGGGGTCGGGCGGTAAGTTGGCCCGAGGATGCACGACCACCGCGCCAGGCAAGGTCATTTCGGTGCCCGCAGGGATGAACGGCGAGCACGACTGGAAAGCCCTCACCACTTGCGTGAGCCGGGTGAAGGAGCAGTTCGAGGATGAGAACCGGGTGACCCTCAGCGCCGACCCGGAGATCCCCTACGAAGACGTGATCGCGGCCATGGACGCCATCCGAGGCGACGACAACGAGCTCTTCCCTGACGTCCTGCTCTCTGCGGGGATTCGCTAGTGGCCGACCAGAGCAGCAGGCCGCCCCGGGACTCCCTGGCACCACCCGTCTCGGTGACACCGGCGTCGATGTCGTACGTCAATCGCATCGTCCGCGCAAAACTGCGGCGGCGCGCCGAACCTGAGCATTTCGGACTGAACATCTACCCAATGATGGACATGCTCACGATCCTGCTCGTGTATATGATGGCGATCTTCGCTTCGTCATCTGCCGCGGCAGTTCAGGAAAGCTCGGAGCTGCGCATCCCCTACTCCACCTCGAAGGTCGAACTCAGCGACGCCCTTTCCATTCAAATCTCGCGCGGCGGAGTCATCGTGGACGGCAAGTCCATCCTCGAACTCCGCAACGGCATCGTCGACCCGAGCCTCAAACAAGGAGGCAGCAGCGGCTTCTTGATCACCCCGCTGTACAAGTCCCTCAGCGAAATCCGCGACCGCAAAAAGCGAACCGCCCAACGGTTCGCGAACCAGCCCTTCGTCGGCGACGTCCAGATCATCGCCGACAAACGAACTCCCTACCGGACGCTGAGCGAAGTGATCTACACCCTCGGCCAAACCGAGTTCAAGAACCTCCGCTTCGTAGTAAACAAGAAGACCGAGTAGGGACAGACGCTGCGAGCTCTACAGCTCGAAGTCGCCGTACTCGAGGATCTCGGCAATACGGTACAGGAAGCCGTTGGCGTGCACGCCATCGACGACACGGTGGTCGTAGGTCAGGGCCATGTGCATGACGGGGTGGATCGCCATCACGTCCTCGCCCTCGTGCTCGATCACGACGACACGCTTCTTGATGGTTCCAAGGCGAAGGATGGCCACGTTCGGCTGCGAGATGATCGCGCCGCCGACCAGATTGCCGCGGCGGCCGGGGTTCGAGATGGCGAAGGTCTTGCCAGAAAGATCATTGGGCGTGAGGTTGCCTGATCGCGCTCGCTCGGCGACGTCTGCGACCGCACGGGCCACGCCGCGAATCGTCAGGTCGTCGGTATTGCGAATCACCGGCACGACCAGACCTTCGTCGGTGTCGACGGCAATGCCGACGTTCACCTCGGCGAGCTTGACGAATGCGTCGTCGAGGACGCGGGAGTTGATCTCCGGGAACTCGCGAAGCGCGCGAGCCGTCGCCGCTATCGCGAACCCCAGGTATGTCAGGTTGACGCCCTCTTTCTTGAAGTGCCCCTTGTGCTGGTCGCGCAACATCGCCGTCCGGTGAAGGTCGCACTCGGCAAATGTGACCACATCCGGAGCGGTCTGCTTGGAGTAGACCATGTGGTCCGCGATGATTCGCCGGCGACGCGTGAACGGGACGATCTCGTCGCCGTCCTTGGGGACGTAAGGCGGCACGCGGAACGCTCCACCGGGACCAGTTGAGCGGGCCGGCGGCCGCGCAGGGCGGGGCGCCGCGGCAGAAGGAGAAGCCGCGGCAGAAGGAGAAGCGGCCGCAGAAGGAGAAGCAGGTGCCTGGGAGACCGCAGGTGGAGGCGGCGGCGCCGTCGCCATCCGTTCGGGGGAAGACGAGGTGCCAATCGCTGCCATCACATCCTCGTGCACGATGCGGCCACCGTCGCCCGACCCGTGCACGCCGGCGAGGTCGACGTCTTGCTCGCGCGCGAGTTTGCGAACGGATGGAGACGTGGGCGGAGGCGAGCCTGCGTCGGGCGCGAGCGGCGGTGCCGGTGCGTCACCGGCAGGTGCCGCGGGAGCTGCGCCCGCTTGCGCGTTCTCGTCGATCTCGCAGATGGGATCGCCCACCGCGATGATGTCGTCTTCTGCGGCGAGCAGTTGTGTGATGACTCCGGCGACTGGTGCAGGCAGCTCACTGTCCGCCTTATCGGTGAGAATCTCGACGATAGGCTCGTCTTTGGCGACGGACTGCCCCACCGAGACGAGCCATTTGCCAATCGTGCCTTCGACGACGCTCTCGCCGAGCTGCGGCATCGTCACTTTGGTGGCCATCGGAGCCGCACCATAGCCTAAAAACCCCGCGGTGGTAGCCCTCTGCGGAAGTTCCGTGTCCAGTGACTCCCTGCCAGCCCTGTTCCTGCTAGTGTTGCGCCAGGGCTCGGAGTAGAGTCCCGCGCATGCTCGACGCTCTCAACAAGGAAGACCGGCTTCAACTGATGAGGTTTGTTTGCTCCTTTGCCTGGGCCGACCTCGAAATCGCCGATGCGGAGCGTGAGTTCGTCGTCAAGATGGTCGTTCGCCTCAACCTCGACGATGAGGAGCAGGATCAGGTCGCGCAATGGCTGGAGGTCCCGCCCCCCGCAGACGACCTCGACCCTGCCGACATCCCGGCCGAGCATCGGCAGCTGTTTTTGGACGCGGCGAAGGCCATGATCCTCTCGGACGGCAACGTCGAGGACGTAGAAGCTGAGAACCTGATCATTCTCGACCAACTGCTGCGCTAGCAGGTTTCACCCAGACGGAGTCACGATGGACATGGATCCAGGGAGCTATCTCGATGTGTTGATCGCCTATGCCCCGAAGGTAATGGGCGTTCTCCTGGCGCTCTTCGTCGCTTGGATCATCGCCAACTGGACTGAACGTGCAGTGCGCGCAGGGCTCGAGAAGCGCGACTTCGATGCGACGCTGACCAGGTTCTTCGCAAAGCTCGCTCGCTACTTGATCCTCATCGGTGCGGTTCTCGGATGCCTCGGGGTGTTCGGGATTCAAACGGCGAGCTTCGCCGCCGTGTTGGCAGCCGCTGGCTTCGCGGTGGGTATGGCCTTCCAGGGAACGCTCGGCAACTTCGCCGCCGGCATCATGCTCCTGGCGTTCCGGCCCTTTAAAGTCGGCGACTTCGTCGAGGTGACCGGCGAAACAGGGACCTGCGAGCATATCGACCTGTTCACGTGCGAGTTCCGGACCCTCGACAACAAGAAGCTGATCATTCCGAACGGCGCCGTCTTCGGCAGCACGATCACCAACTACACCGGGTACGACACCCGCCGCGTCGACATCGATGTGGGCGCCGACTACTCCGCCAGCCTCGACGAGACGCGTGCCGTCCTCGAGAAAGCCGCTGCGAGCATCCCGGGCATGATCCAAGACCCGGCGCCCCAGGTCGTGTTGAAGGC
>CAXMRN010000115.1:0-11732 GCA_964195565.1 uncultured Polyangiaceae bacterium
CAAGGCCTTCTGGAGCGCCTCGACCTCGAGTCGCTCGATACCGATCTGTTTCGCGGATTCAGCCCTCATGATGGGCGGCCGAGAATCTTTGGCGGCCTCGTGGCTGCCCAGTCGCTCATCGCGGCCTGCCGGACCGTCGAAGGGCGCAGCGCCCATTCGCTGCACGGATACTTCTTGCGGGAGGGCGATACGTCGGTGCCGGTCATCTACCATGTCGACCGTATCCGCGACGGCCGCTCGTTCGCGACGCGCCGGGTGGTGGCAAAGCAACACGGCAAAGCGATCTTCAACATGTCGGTTTCGTTCCAAGCGGAGGAGGAGGGGCTCGAGCACCAGGCGCCCATGCCCGACGCGCCCGCACCGGAGACCATTCCCACCAACGAAGAGCGTCTACGCGCCTACCAAAAGGAGTCGAGTCATCCAGCGATCGATTTCTTGCTGTCGCTCGACCGGCCGATCCAGAGGCGCGAAGTCGACCATGTCAACCTCCTGTCTCCGAAGGCGCACGATGGCATTCAGCGCACCTGGTTTCGGGCCGACAGCGCGCTTGATGACGACCCCGTGGTGCACCAGGCCGTCCTTGCCTACGCCAGCGATTACGGCCTGCTCGAAGGCTCCTTCAATCAGCACGGCCACAGCTTCCTGACGGAAGAGCTGATCATTGCTAGCCTCGACCACGCGATCTGGTTCCATCAGCCTTTTCGCGCCGATCAATGGATGCTCTACGTTACCCAAAGCCCGCGGTCGTCGGGCGGCCGAGGGCTCAACTTCGGTCACATTTACTCTCAAGACGGAACGCTCGTCGCGTCTGTCGCCCAAGAGGGGCTAATGCGAATTCGGAAACCGCGATGACTCGGCGCATGGACTGGGGCTTGCCAGGGGCAGCGTTCGGACTGTGGGTCTGCGTGATCTTGGTGGCGTCTCCCGTCGACGCACAGGCGACCCCTGGAGGCGGAGAGCCCGCCACGGCCGAGGTTTCACCTGAGCTGGCAGAACTCGAACGCAAGGTGCTGGACGCGCGTTCGCGCCTCGAGGAGTGGCAGGGCCAGGCGACCAAGTTCCTCCTTGCAGGACAAGAAGCACAGCCGCGAACCCAGGTCATCGATGAGGACATCGCTCGGCTCCAGCAACGTGAGTCGATCACGATTCCGGAGGACGCCAGCGCGGACGAGTTCCACGTGGCGCTCGTCGATGCGGAGCAGAATCTGGCCGCCGCGCGGCGCGAAGCGATCGACCTCGACGTAGAAGCCGACAGGCGCGCGGAGCGCCGAAAGCAGATCCCCGAGCTCCTCTCGATCGCGAAGCAGCGGCTCAAGGCGCTCGAGAGCGCGCCTCCCCCGCCGAGCGGCGACACCGCATTGGCCGAGGCCCTACGTGAGCTCGCCACGCTCAAGGATGCGGCCGCTCGCACAGAGATCGAGGCCTACCAGAACGAGCTTGGGACCTACGATGTTCGCGGTACGCTGCTCGGGAAGCGGCGTGACCGCGCGACCTTGAGAATCGCGTACTACGAGGCGTTGGCCAACAGACTTCGCGATGCGAAGCAACAGCTCGAGCGCCTCGCGGCGGAGCAGGAGAGCGAGGCCACGAAAAGGCTCTTGGAGGAGCTCACCGCCCTTCCGGACGGCTTCAAGAGGACCCTCGACGAACTCTACCAACGCAATGAAGCGCTTGCCTCGGTCTGGACCAGCGAGGGCGGGCTTCACGAGCAGATCGAGGATGTCAGTCGGAAGCTCACCCGCGCTGAGGCGAAGGTTGCCCAGCTAGAGGCCGAGCTCACACGGCTTGCGGCTCGCGTGCAGGCGGTCGGTCTCGCCGATTCGGTGGGGGCGCTGCTCCGACGCCATCGTGCCGAGGCGCCGGACATCGGAATGTACCGTCGGTTTATTCGGATGCGCCAGCAACAGATTGGCGACGTGCAGCTTCAGCAGATCAAGCTCCGCGAGCAACGCCAGGCGCTCGCCGACATCGACGTGCTCGTAGACGAAGCGATGGCGTCGATCGAAGAGCCGGTATCCCCCGAGGTTCAGCGCGAGCTTCCTCAGCTTCTCCGGCAGCTCTTCGAGACACAGCGCAAGTACATGGACGCGCTCATCGTGGACTACGAGACGTACTTCCAGAAGCTCGTCGACTTCGACGCGCAACAGCAAGAGCTGATCGCCCGCACCAAAGACCTCTTGGATTTCATCGACGAACGCATCCTTTGGATTCCGAGCGGGAGGGCCATTCACCCAGAGCTGCTCTCCGACGGACGGGACGCAGTGGCCTGGCTCCTCGGCGGGAAATATTGGGCCCAGCTCGGCAGAGGGTTACGTGATGCCGCCGCCCGGCTCTGGCCGGTGAATCTCCTCGTCCTACTGTTCGCGATTCTGTTCGTTCCCTTCGCGGGAAGGGCTCGCCGGAGGATCCAAGCGCTCGGCGAACAGGCCCAAAAGCCCAGCTGCGCCCGCTTCGCGCCGACTAGCGAGGCACTCGCGCTGACCATGTTGCTGGCGGTCTGGGTACCGGCGATATTGGCGTACGTAGGCTGGCGCCTCGGTTTATCGCCGGTCGCAACCCAGTTCACACGCAGCGTCGCGTACGGATTGCTCGTCGCGGCTGGGCTGTGGGGGACTTTGCGGGTGTCGCGACAACTGGTTCGGCCGGGCGGTCTCGCCGAGGCGCACTGCGGTTGGTCCACCGAAGCGGCGCACTCGCTTTGGCGTGACCTCCGATGGCTGACGATCGTGATGGTTCCCGCGGTGTTCGTCATCTTCGTGTTCGAGATGCGCGGCGAAGATCTGTGGCGCGAATCGATCGGCCGGCTCGCATTCTCAACCTCGATGCTGGCGGTCGGCGCGTTCAACTACATGGCGCTTCGATCGGGAGGTCCGCTTGCCGAGGTACTGCGGGGGAGGAGAGACCGCACCTGGGCTTGGCGCGCAGTCCAACTGACCGCCTTGCTCGTACCCCTTGCTCTCATCGCGGCCGCGCTCCGCGGCTTCTATTGGACCGCTCTTCAGGTGGGGACGCGGATTCACCTCAACCTCACATTCGTTTTCCTCGTGATCATCGCCTTGCAATTGGCGGCCCGGTGGTCGTTGATCGCGCAGCGGCGCGCCGCCCTGCAGGAGGATGCGCTCGAAGAAAAGCAACCGAAACCGGCCCCCACCATGGAGCTCAGCCGCTTGATGATCGGGACGGGCGTGCTGCTGGCGATTCTCGGCACGTTGGCGATCTGGGCAGACCTGCTGCCTGCCACGAGGATCCTCCAACAGGTCGAGCTTTGGACCACCACGCAGACGGTCACCGCGTCGCAGCTCGACCCGTCGGGGGTGGAGCGCGTGACCACCGAAGACCAACTGGTGGCGATCACCCTGGCCGACCTGTTCCGTTCTTTTCTGATCGGCCTGCTCACGTTGGCGCTGATCCGCGCGCTGCCGGGGATCCTGGAAGCAACCTTGTTCCGCCGTCTTGGTCCAGGCGAGCGCTACGCGTACTCGACCATCGTCAAATACGCCGTGGTACTGGCCGGGTTCGCGTTCGCGTTCGATGCGATCGGGATCGGCTGGTCGAGCATTCAGTGGCTGGTTGCCGCGGTCGGCCTCGGACTTGGTTTCGGCCTCCAAGAGATCTTCGCCAATTTCATTTCTGGGCTCATCATCTTGTTCGAGAGGCCGATTCGCGTGGGGGACACGGTGAGCGTTGGCGAGGTCAGCGGGACCGTCACGAGGATCCGAATTCGAGCTACTTGGATCACGGCGTTCGACCGGAAGGAGCTCATCGTACCAAACAAGGAGTTCGTGACCGGCCGCCTGATCAACTGGACCCTGAGCGACTCGGTCCTCCGAACCACGATTTCGGTCGGAGTGGCGTACGGATCGGACACGGATCGCGTAGTCGAGGTCCTGAAGCAGGTGGCTCGTGATTCGAGGCGCGTTCTGCGAGATCCCCCCCCTCAGGTACTGTTTCTCGGTTTCGGAGACAGCTCCCTTTCGTTCGAGTTGCGCGTGTTCATTCGCACGGCGGAGGCCTTGTTTCCCGTTCGGCACGACCTTCACATGAGCGTCGATAAGGCGTTCCGGGAAGCGGGCATCGAGATCGCCTTCCCACAGCGGGATCTACACGTACGATCGATGCCGGATGACTGGCGCGGGTCCGGCCGCCCGGACTGAGTAGGCGGCCGCCTGCTCACTGCATGCGGTAGTTGAGCATGAGCGCCTGACCGCCACGACGTACCGACAAGCTGAACTTGTCCGCCGTCCTCAGCGTCGAATACGCTCCCAGCGCCGCGTCCGGACTCGTCAGCGATTGGTCGTTGACGGTTTCGAGGATATCGCCATTCTGGATGCCGAGCTTGGTCAGGAGCGTGTTGGGCCGGACGCCCCGGATCTCCATGCCGACCGACTGCCCGCCTTCCATCTTGGGCGCTATTGCGGCGATGCCGATGAGCTTGCCCGCGTTGTCGAGCACCTTGTTGAGCATGGACCGGGAAAGGGTGTAGTTGGTGTCGTTCACCTTCTCGATGCCTTGCTCCATTTCTGCCTCGCTGAGGCCAGCGTTGCGATCGACTTTGGGGCCCGCCCTCTTGCCCCCCTTCTTGGATGGCTTCTTCTCCTTGGCGGCGGGTCTGCGCTTGGGCTTTGGTGACGTGCTGTCGACCTTGAACATCGCAAGACGACAAAGGCCGCCCGTGCCCTGAAGGACCACACCGTCCGAGTGGATCGCCCGGATCTTCGAGCCTTCGACGTCGGCTCCCCCGTAGTGCAGGCCCGCCTTCTGGTCCGATCCGACGATGGCGGCCAGCGAGCGTTCTAGGTCGCCTGGCAGCACCACCGTGCCGATGAGCCGCAGTTTGTCCGTGCAGGGTGTCTCGATTTCCTCGACCGGAAGGTCCCCCAAAGGCAGGTCCGGGTGCTCGATCGGCACGTCGCTGAGATCGCCCTGAGCCGAGTTGAAAATGTTCCGCTTCAGGATGATGCCGGGGTCCCGCTTAGGTTGCGCGCGGCTCGTGACGGTCCTTTTCGGTGGCGCCGCGGCCGCATCTGGGTCCGGGCTCAACACCTTGGCGGCCAAGAGAGCCGTCGCCCCCTGTGCGCAGAAGAACGCGCACAACGCGAGCGTCGTCATCACGATGCCGTTCCTGAGTCGGTTGTTTGCGGCCGTCGCCATCACCCCGGAGCTTAGCCTAGAATTGGCCGGCTCACTCTTCGAGGCTGAGGGCGCCGGTGGGGCAGTACTTGACGGCCAGCTCCACCTTCTCGCGGAGCGCCTCGGGTGGCTCCTCCTGCAGGATGGCCAAGTACCCCTTCTCGTCGACTTGGAACACCTCGGGCGCCTCACCCATGCAGTTCGCGTGTCCCTTACAAAGATCGAAATCCGCCTTGATTCGCATCGTCGTTTCCCTTCGCAACCGATCCCCGAAATCTTGTATAGGATAGATAATGTCTACCCGAGCACAAGCCAGCTCTCCGCCACTCGCCTCGAGCAAGCTGCAGAAACCGCCCAAGCTCAAGGGCGGGCTGCCCTTGGTGGGTCACACGCTCGCGTTCGTGAAGGACACGATCGGGCTTCTCCAACGGACCTACGACGAGTGCGGTCGAGTTGGACGCTTCAGGTTGTTCGGGAAGGACATAATTCTCTTCACTGGGCCCGAGGCCCACGAAGAGTTGTTTCGACAGCCCGACGAGGTGCTCAGCCCCAACGCGGCCTACAAAATGATGGTGCCGGTCTTTGGGGAGGGCGTCGCGTATGGAGCCGAGCCCGCGAGAATGATGGAGCAGATGCACATGCTCTATCCGGCGCTCCGCAACAACCGGATGCGCACGTATACGGAGATCGTTGCGCGGGAAACGCTCGACACGATTGCCGATTGGGGCGCCGAAGGAGAGATCGAAGCCAGCGAGTTCTTCGGCATGCTCACCAACTATACGTCGAGCAGCTGTCTACTCGGCACGGAGTTCCGGAACGAGATGAGCGAGGAGTTCTCGAAGGTTTACTACGACCTCGAGCGGGGGATCGTCGCCTGGGGCTACATCCACCCGTACTTGCCGATCCCCGCGTTCCGCCGCCGCGATCGCGCGCGCGCTCGCCTCGGCGAAATGGTCGCTGAGATCGTCGAGAAGCGGAAGCAGTCTGGCTATCGCGGCGAGGACTTCCTCCAGACCCTGATTGACGCCGAGTACTCCGACGGCAGCAAGCTCAGCGACCACGAGATCACAGGCATGCTCGTCGCCGCGATGTTCGCAGGTCATCACACGAGTTCCGTCACGACGGCCTGGACGTTGATCGAGCTCCTGCAACACCCGCGCCTCCTCGAGGAGGTGCGCGCCGAGATCCGTGGGCGGTATCAAGAGGCGGAAGACTTCTCCTTCGAGTCGTTACGCGACCTCGAAACAACGGAGGGCGCCGTCAAAGAGGCACTTCGAATTCATCCGCCCCTCTTCATCTTGCTCCGGGCTGCCCTCGCCGATTGCGAGATCCTCGGCTATCGAGTCAAGAAGGGCGACTGGGTGGCGGTGTCCCCGATGGTTGCGCACCGGGATCCTGACGTCTTCGAGAATCCCCTCGAGTTCGACCCCAGCCGTTACGGCCCCGGCCGCGAGGAAGACAAGCGACCCTTTGCGTATATTTCGTTCGGCGGCGGCCGACACAAGTGCATGGGCAACGCGTTCGCCATCCTTCAGATCAAGACCATCATGGCGGTGCTGCTCAATCGCTACGACTTCGAGTTGGCTGGCGACCCGATTGAAACCGACTTTCAGGGTCTGGTTCTTGGCCCGAAGCCTCCGATTCGCATTCGCTACCGCCGTCGGGCAGATACATGAGCGAATCGACGAGTCGCGGTGCGCCGCGCTGGTTTTCCGAGAACCCGAGCAAAGCTTGGGGCGAGAAATTTTTTCTCGCGTACTCACCGGTGTGGATGATCTTCATCGGGCTGGTGATGGCACTCGGCATCACCGCGCGTGCGGGCGAGTGGGGGTTCATGGCCATAGGCCTCGCGGTGGCGCTGCCGCTGGTCGTGGTGCCCGCTCTCATCCGGGACGAGGCACCGCTCGGACGGCGTTGGTACCAAACGTATTGGTTCAAGGCGAACCTCTACATCGCCATCTTCGGTTTCGCCGCCAACTACTTCGGGAGCGAGTACTTCTTCGACATCCTCGGGATGGTCTACGACTACCCGATGATCGAGCTCAACCTCGACGCGACGCTCGTGGGGTCGGGCGAGCAGCGTGTTCCGATCGTCATGTATCTACTCACGCAGGCGTACTTCATCACGTACCACACGACCGCGGTCATCGTGCTTCGTCGCATTCGCACCTCCCGGTTGCCGGTAGGTCCAGTTCTCTGGCCGATTCTGCTCCTGGTGGTCGCCTACTTCTGGGCGTGGATGGAGACCAAGTCGATGGCGAACCCGTGGATCGAAAGCCAGTTCCACTACAAAGACATGAACCGCATGCTCGCGTACGGGTCTCTCTTCTATTCGCTCTACTTCGTCGCGAGCTTTCCGATATTCTACCACCTCGACGAAGAGCGGGACGCGAACTGGAGCCCAGCGATCACCGCAGCGGCGGCGTGCACCGCATCCATGATCATGATGTTCCTTTTGGACTTCGCCGCAACGATCTTTGGACCCCTGACATGAATCGACTAGTGCGCTACGGACACGGTAGGTGATGCCGGAGAAGATCGAGATCAAAGGCGCGTATGAGCCGCGGTTCGAACCGGTGGCGAAGCTCATGCGCAAACAGATCAAGCACTACGGCGGTGGCGCTGCGGCGGCAGTGTTCTTGGACGGCAAACCCGTGGTCGACATCTGGGCTGGGCCGGGGCGCAGGGACGGCACACCCTGGCAGCACGACACCATGTCGATCTGCTACTCGGGCACCAAGGGGATCGCGGCGACCGCGATCCACATACTCGTGACCGACGGCCTGATCGACTACGAGGCCCGAGTGGCCGACTACTGGCCGGAGTTCGGATGCAACGGCAAAGAGCAGATCACGGTCCGCCAGCTGCTGTCCCACCAAGCGGGCCTTCACAAGCTCGTCCACCTCGTCGACAAGCTGCCGGACATCCTCGACTGGGACCTCATCGCGTCTCGGCTTGCCAAGACTGAACCGGATTTCCACCCAGGTTCGGCGAACGCGTACCAGGCCGTCACGTTTGGTTGGCTCGTCGGCGAGCTGATTCATCGGGTCTCGGGGCTCACTGTGTCCGAGTTCATCGAGCAGCGGATCGCGGCGCCTCTGAAGCTCGATGGGATGTACATTGGCGACGCCGACACCCAGATGCATCGCATCCCCGACTTCGTGGGGCTCCCGGAGCTCCAAAGGAGCGGCGCCAAACCCCTGTCGACGGACTACCGCGTCCCATTTTGGGTTCGCTCCAAGTCGATGCGCGATCTTTGGCGGCGCGGCCTCACGCCCAAGAACGCCAAGGAGCTCTTCTCGCATCCCGCGTTCTGGAAGGCTTGTCTACCCGCAATGAACGGCGTCGCGACAGCGCGTTCTCTCGCTAAGATGTACGCGGCGCTCTCGTTGGGCGGGGAGCTCGATGGCGTGCGGTTGGTCTCGGAGGAAGTTGTCCGGAAGTCGGCCGAGGTACAAACGAAGCGCGCCGACAAAGTCGCCATCTATCCACTTCATTGGAAGCTCGGCTACCATCGTACCGACGCATTCCTCATGGATGTCCCGGAGGCCTTTGGGCATTTTGGGTTGGGAGGCGCCGGCGGATGGGCCAACCCAGAGGTGAAACTCTCGTTCGGCTACGTCCATAGCGGTTTCCCGATCACGATCGCCGGCCAGACGCGAACCGTGATGATGACCGCCGCCGTCTACGAATCGCTTGGCATCTACAAAGGTCTTTGCCATACGCTGCGACACGGCCCGATCGTGGACCTAGTGCCAAGGCGCTCCTAGCGAAGGTCCGTTGAGGGGGGATACATGACTGAAAAGGTGGGCGTAGTCGGAGGTGGCATTGCGGGTGTCGGAGCGGCCTGGTCGTTGCACCGTGCTGGCTATGAAGTCGAGCTTTTCGAACGGGGACCTGCTCTAGGAGGGAACGCCAAGACGTTTCGCTGGACGGTCGAAGATGGCTACGCGGAGTCTCCGTTGCTCGTCGTCGCTTGGCCGCGGATGTACTACCACAACTACGAGTCGCTACTGCGCGAGCTCGATGTCGGCATCGAGGCACTGCCCATCTCGTACTTCGTGCGGACTCCCGACGGACACTTCTGCCAGGATGGCCAGACCGCCATCGAAAAGGGATTCGCGCCCGAGTTCAGGCGCTGGAGAAAGCTCGTCGCGTTTGTCTCGAAGGTCAACGACTTCTTCCTTCCGAAGAACAAACACGACTCGATGTACCACTTCTCCTATTTCAACCCGATGAATCTCATCCCGCTCTATGGGTTGGCGAGGCTCTTTGGCATCTCGAAGGCGTTCTGGGACACGATCTTCGTCCCCATCCACTGCGCGAGCTTCATCACGACGTCGATGAAGGGCGTTCCTGCTGTGATCTTGCCGCTGCTCGAGAGCATTGTCCCCCTCGAGGAGCCCACCGAGATGGGAACCTGGAAAGGCGCACCGCGCCAGGTGTTCGATCGTATGACCGCGCCGTTCGCGGATAGAGTGCACACCGATCACGACATCACGAGCGTCAAACGGCGTGATGGGCGCTTCGTCATTGGAGATGCCAATGGGCGCACCTACGAAGTCGATAGGGTCGTTTTTGCATGTGACGCGGCCTCCGTGCTGAAGTCGCTCGAATCGCCGACCTGGTTACAGCGCCTTCTCCTCAGCAATTCGGAGTACGTCGACGATGTCGATCCGACCTTCTCGCGGTTCGTCGTGCACTCGGACACAGCTATCCTTCCTGAGAAGCACCGTCAGCGCATTCTCTCCGACTACAACACGTACTCCGAGATCGATGAAGTCGGCGCGCTCGAGTGCACTTTCGTGATCTCGGCGCAGAACCCCAGCATCAAGGACGAGGGCGTCCCGATGTTGGTCACCTTCAATTCGAAGAAGGCGATCGACAAGGTGCAGAAGCGGATCGACTTGCCGCACCCGACGCACACGATGTCGCTTCGGAACCTGATCATCATGTCGATGATGCGGTATTTGCAGGGCAAGGACGGCATTCACTACTGCGGAACATTCACGACGCCGGAGGGCGGGCATGACTTGTCGTTCATGTCGGGCCTCGTCGTGGCCCACGCGATCGGGGCTCCGTACCCGTTCTCACGCGACAACCCCAGTGCGATCGCGGACTTCAATCAGATGCAGCGGATGATGCTGAAGGCAGGGACGCGCCGGCCGATCTAGAGGAAGACTCCGTAGGAGCCCTCGAAGATGAGCTGCGCGCTGGCCCAGAGGCCCCAGATCGGAAAGATGAACCACATGAGGTTGGAGATGCCGACGAACAGCAACAGGTTCGAGAGCGAGTGGCCTTTGTGGCGACCGTTGTTGAAGAACTGGAAGAAGTAGACGCTGGTTCCGTAGAACATTTGCCAAAACATGATGATGCCGATGATTCCTAGAACGCGGGCGGGCATCCACTCGAGCGTCATTCCGAAGGTGAACAACAGCGCTGGGATCAGCGTTGTGAATCCGTTGCCGACGTCGATGTTGTAGCCGAACGATCGCCGATCTGAATAGCCCGGGTCGAACAGAGAGTAGCCCGACCAAATCGTCGTCCACTGGCGGAAGGACAGCACTTTCAGCAAAGGGACCGGTCGCGCGAATACTTCCGCAACGCGCGTCATCTCTCTTCCGCGATAAAGCTCTTTGGTCTCTTGGTACTCCTCGTGAATCTGGTCTTGGCAGACGAAGAGTGCGATCTCCCACCAGGCGATGAGCACGTTGATGACCAAGAAGAACGCCAAGCCGATTTGCGTCGGATTGTAGACGCCGTGAACCCGTTGGTGCAGCCAGACGTGAAACAGCGTGCCGGCCACGACGAACGTTCCGATGACTGCCCCTGCCGGGACCGCGAGGCGCGGCTGAGTGGTGGTTTCCATCAACTTTCTCCGTAGCCAGATTCGGCCTCCGTACTATGATCCGCCTGGAGGCGCAGCAAATGAGTTCGGTGAAGCAGTTGGGGTACTTGGTCTTCGAGGTCAGTGACCTCGCGGCCTGGGAGGATTTCGGGACCAAGGTTCTCGGCATGGCCGTGGTCGACCCACGCGGAGATGCAGGGTTTTCCTTGCGAATGGATAGCTATCGCCAGCGCTTCTTCATCGAACAAGGGCCCTCAGACGACCTCGCCGCGATTGGCTGGGAGGTTGATGGTCCCGCCGAGCTCGAAGCGTTTGCGCAGCGCTTCAAGGACGGGGGCCACGACGTCACGGAAGGGACCGCCGCCGAAGCTGCCGCCCGAAACGTCGAGGCGCTCATCCGCGTCAACGATCCGGCGGGGAACCCAAACGAGATTTTCTACGGTCCCAAGAAGCCCGCGGAGCCGTTCGTTTCTGAAGTGGTGCAGTCCGGCTTCGTCGCGGACGCACAGGGGTTCGGGCATGTGGTGGTTGCCGCAAAAGATCAGGACGAGCACGAAGCGTTCTACGCGAACATGTTCGGCCTGAAGCTCAGTGATTACATCCGCTGTGAGTACTTTGGCCACAAGATCGACGTCACTTTCATGCACGCCAACGCCCGGCACCACTCACTGGCGTTTGGGGGTGGGCAGCTCAAGCGAATTCACCACTTCATGGTTCAGACCAACACCGTCGATGAGGTCGGGCAGTGCTACGA
>CAXMRN010000116.1:0-14916 GCA_964195565.1 uncultured Polyangiaceae bacterium
GTCGGCAAACGCGAAGGCGCTGCGTGATGCCCGGAACGCGGCGATGCGCCCATCGTCGGCCTGATGGGGCTGGTTGTTCGCTTGCGCGACGAGCTGCGTGCCCTCTTCCCGCAGCAGGTCGACACCGCCGACGTGGTCCACATGACCTTGCGTGAGCAGGATGTAGCGCACAGGGCTATCGTCCACCGCATCGAAGTTCCGCTTGTGCACCGGCGCCTCGAACCCCATGCCCGTATTGATCACGATGCGGCCTTCGGGGGTGGTGATCATGTAAGAATTGGACAGCCCCTCCGAGAGATAAATTGAATCGGTGACCTTCTGCGCTTCGGGTTGGGAGGCAGGTTGAATCTCAAAGCCACTCGGACGGCAGCGATACAGTGGTGTCGAGGTCATGGTCTTCCTGGCAAAGGGGAGACAGAGGATAGCCGCGCTTTTCGGGTCGTGCTAGAGTCGCCCCTCGCTCGGGGTGCCCATACATGGGGCTGAGACGAACCCGTCGAACCTGATCCGGTTTGGACCGGCGTAGGGAAGCGAATCATCTGCTTCTTCCCTGCGGGAGGAGCACGATGAACGATTTCAAGATTCCGCTCCGAGGGGCGCACAATCCGTCGAGCCAGCAGGCAGGCACGACACCAGGCTCGTTCGCCAACGCCGCGGACATCGGCGGTCCCCGAACCTTCTCGTCTCCGGACACACCGGGAATGCCCCAGCCCAGCGATAAGACGGCCTGGGACTTCATGCCCGAGGACTGGCACTACGAAGGCGGCCGCTGGCACCCACCCGAAGGCTTCGTGCCTTTGACCCAATTGGAGCACGCGCGGCTCGGACACGTCACACCGGAGGTGCGACGCGTCGCCGAGCGGGAGGTCCACCTCACCCCCGAGCAGGTGCGTGACGAGGTGGCCGCTGGGCGGATGATCATCCCGGCCAACCGAGTGCATCTCGGCCACGCCCTCGACCCGATGTGCATCGGCCGCGCCGGACTCACCAAGATCAACGCGAACATGGGCGCTTCTCCGGTGTCCTCCGGCACCGACGAGGAAGTAGAAAAGCTCAGGTGGGCCGAACGCTGGGGCGCGGACACAGTCATGGACTTGTCGACCGGTGGCGACCTCGATGCCACCCGCGAAGCGATCATCGACAACGCGCGAGTCCCGATCGGCACGGTTCCCATCTATTCAATGATCATTGGTCGGAGCATCGAAGAGCTCACGCTCGATGTGATTCTCGAGACGCTTCGGCACCAGGCTCGCCAAGGGGTCGACTATTTCACGATTCACGCTGGCGTGGCCCGCGAGCACTTGCCTTTCATCCGCAAGCGCTTGATCGGCATCGTCTCGCGTGGCGGGTCAATGCTCGCGAAATGGATGCTGCACCACGGCCAAGAGAACCCGACGTACACGCACTTCGAGGCGATCTGCGATGTGATGCGCGAGTACGACGTTTCGTTCTCCTTGGGCGATGGCCTGCGCCCCGGGGGGCTTGCGGACGCCACCGACGCAGCACAGCTCGGAGAGCTCGATCGGCTTGGTGAACTCACCGAGCGCGCTTGGCGCAAGGGGTGCCAGGTCATGGTCGAGGGACCGGGACACGTTCCATTCGACCAAGTCGAGTACAACATGAAGCTGCAGCGGCAGCGTTGCCACGGCGCGCCGTTCTACGTGCTCGGCCCGCTCGTGACCGACGTCTTCCCCGGATACGACCACATCACGAGCGCGATCGGCGCGACGGCCGCTGGCTACCACGGCGCGGCAATGCTCTGCTATGTGACGCCGAAGGAGCACCTAGGCCTTCCAAAGAAGGACGACGTGAAGCAAGGGTGCATCGCCTACAAGATCGCCGCGCACGCGTCCGATGTGGCCCTAGGAATTCCTGGCGCGCGCGACTGGGACGACGACCTCACTCGAGCCCGCGCGGCGCTGAACTGGGACAAGCACTTCGAACTCGCCTTCGATAGCGACACAGCTCGGGCGTTCCACGATGAGGACTTGGATGTCGACACCGACTTCTGCGCGATGTGCGGACACGACTGGTGCTCGGTGCGCATCTCCAAGGAGATTGTGGAGTTCGAGTCAGGCAAGGCTAGCGGCTTCGAGCGGGAACGGGCCATGAAGTCCGCAGCGCTGACGCCAGAACAGCAAGAGATCCTGCGGGCGCGCGGCCACCTCTCTCCTGAGGAGATCCACCGACTGGCTGGCAAGACCAAGAGTGCGGTCGACGACGGAGAGAAGGCCGCCTGTCACAGCGACGTCATCGCCAACGAAGGCGAAGCGTTGCGGGTGCAAGGCGAAAAGCTGCTACAGTTGCGCCGCAAGGGGAACGCAGGAGCGCCACGCGCATAGCGGCGCCCAATGGAAAGGCAGCAAATGATGGGGACGAAACTGATCTTGGGTTTGATGATCGGCATGTTGGCAATCGCGTACGGGTGCTCCAAGGAGTCCTCCGGAACGACGGCCTACTCGCTCGAAGAGTTCGACTACCCGGTGGGGTCCACCGATGTCGCTGCCGGCACCGAGGTCTACGCCGAGTTCTGTGAAGGCTGCCACCCTGGTGGCGAAGAAGGTGACGGCCCAAAGATCGCCGACGCCGGGGCCTCTCCATCCCAGCTTCGTTGGCAGGTCCGCTCCGGGGGCGACGACATGCCCGCCTTTGGCCCGGACAAGATCAGCAACGACAACCTAGAGGCGCTTCTCGCCTACGCACTCACCATCGGCGCGATAGCGAACTAGTTGTTCCGGCAGAAGCCGTAGGGGATGAACTCGTCCTCTTCGGCGCGCGTGCGGATCACGACCTCCCGCTTATTGCGCGGGCCGACCCGGACCGTCACTGGGGGCTGGGGGTCGACGTCCGTCCACACCTGACAGTTGAGCCAGTCCCTCGTCTTGTTTTTGACGATGATGACATGGCGGTACGCTCCGCTTTGCTGGCGAACCTCGCCTTTGATCTTGTAGTTGCTCCCGGCGTTCGCCGTCGCGGCAAAGGTAGTCGCAAGCAAGGCAGCGCAGAGGATTCCCGTCTTCTTCATAGCTGACTAAGAGTGCCGGAATCGTGCCACGCAGCAACCCACCGCGGGCGTCAGCCGGACGCGAGCCGATACACCTTGATGTTCCGCTCCGTCCTTTTGACGTACGATTTCATCTGCGGAATCGTATCGGCGATTTTCGGCCCCAAAATGGCCTTCTCCGAGTCGGTCAAGCGTGACGCAACGACTTCCCTCTTCTCCGCGCCCAGCAGGATCTTGGCCTGTGGGTTCGCGTCGAGGTTGTACGACCAAGCGGGATGGTTCGTCCCGCCGAAGTTGCTGGCGACGACCAGCACATCGTCGCCGTCCTCGGTGTACCCGAGCTGCACCGTCCGCTCCTTGCCCGACTTGCGGCCCGTCGTGGTCAGCACCAACTGCGGAATCACTTGCGGACCAACGGACGTAAATCGACCGCCGCTGATCTTGTAGAGAATCGGATCCAGGCGAGACGAGAACGTACTCGCGATCGACCGTCCAACCGGCGTAACCGAAAACCAATTAATAAAATCCCGATAACTCATCGCCCCTCCGCTGCCGCCCCAGCCTACCACACCGCCAACCCCCTCTAGAGGCCTAGCCAGCTTCTTGCGTCTAGGGGGCGGGTGCCTCGGCGGACTTCGAAGAAGAGGACTGCGTCGGGGGTCGTGGTGTCTAGGGTGCCGACTCGGGTGCTCATGCCTACCCAGTCGCCTACTTGGACGTCGGTGGAGCCTAGGCCGCCATAGACAGTGTAGAAGCTGCTGCCGTGATCGATGATGACCATCAGACCATAGGCGCCGTAGTTGCGGGCGAATGCGACTCGGCCGTCTGCTGCCGCGCGGACCGGTCCACCGGACCGTCCGTAGAACTCGAGGCCAGCGGCGCCTTCGCGCGAACTTTCACCGATTCGCATCGAGCCTTGCACCGGCAGCGCCAACTGACCCCGCATCTGCGCGAAACCGTCGCCGAGGTCATCCATATCGCCTGAGACGCGGATGCGGCCGTAGCTCACGCTCTCCTGTGGCGCGTCCTGGCGGTCACCACGAAGGGTGTCTTTGAACAGAGAAGCACTGCGTTGGCTCTGCTCGATCTCTTCCTTCCTGGCTTCGAGAGCGCGAAGAGAGACCTGGGCGCCTTGAAGCGCCTCGGCGAGCTCGTTTCTCTCGACCCGAAGGGCAGCGCCGCGCTCGCCGAGGAAGTCCATCGTGTCGAGGTCGCCCTTGACCATTCGAGACAGCCGCTGCACCCGCGCAAGGTGGCCCATGAGCGCATCGAAGCCGCCTGCCACCGGGAGCATTCCCGCGCGACGAATCCTGTACAGGGCCCGAGCACGCTCGTGCAACCGCGACTCTGCTTCTTCGCGCGTGTCTGCAAGCCCGGAGATCTCGGTGTCGATCTGCGCCTGGCGCGTCTGCGCATGTTCGACGCGCGCAAGGTTCTCCGCGATCTTGCCCTCCACGGCGTCGACGTCGGTCAACCCCGCAGCGCCGAGGTTCTGCTCGGCGGCGGCCCACCCGGTGGCGGAAAAGAGTCCAATCGCGATCCAAACCCAGAGGTTGCTTTTGGTTTTCATGTCACACCGCGAGATAACGTCGGACCGACACGGCACTCCCAATCGCGCCGATCACCGCGCCGCCTGCCAGCAGCGCCACCAGCGTCCATGCTCCGAGGAACACGACCCGGCTCCCGGTCAGCGCGGCAAGCGTCGAATCGACCGAATCGTGAATGGCCAAATACCCGGCCAAGAGTGCGAGCACCGCAAGAAGCGCGGACGCAAACCCTTGAAACATGCCCTCGAGGACAAACGGCCCGCGCACGAACCCGTTGGTCGCGCCGCAGAGCTTCATCACCTCGATCTCTTGGCGACGCCTCGCGACCGCCAATCGAATCGTGTTGCCGATGACCGCCACCACACAGAACATCACCAGGATGGCCAGCCCTGCGGCCAGCGTTCGCGCGCCCCACAAGAGGTGGTCGAGCTTCTGGAACCAACTTCCGTAGCTCTCGACATCGCTCACCGCCCGGAACTGCGTGAGGCGCGTGGCGATCGATTCGCTTCGTTCGCGGGTGACACCTTGAACCAGGGTGACCTCGAGCGAAGCCGGGAACACCTCGGAGGGAAGCGAGCTCAGATCCGCGCCAACGTCGGCCTCTTCCAGAAACGACTCGCGTGCCTGTGTCGGCGTCACGTGCGTCACTTCACTCACGTCGCCCAAACCCTCGAGCACCACACGGAGCTGAGCGATGTCCTGCGGGTCGGCGTCGTCATTCAAGAAGAGGGTGATGCGCCCGCTCTGCCCCCAACGCGTTGCGGCGGCGTCGAGATTGGTGACGCCGAGGAGCGTGGCCCCCAGACATATGAACGCAACAGCCAGACTCGTGACCGCCACGATGTACAACCGTCGCTCTTCGCGAAGCCCCCGCCTCGCCCGCGTGATTGCGCTCTTCACGTCCATTGTCTCACCCCACCAGCGTGTGAATACCGCTACTGCCCTGCCAGTGTTTGAGGCCCTGCTGAGCCTCCGACACGCGGCCGTCGTCAATCGAGATCAAGCGGTGGTCCCGCTTGGAGATCAGAGAGTGGTCGTGTGTCGCAAACAACACGGTCGTCCCGGTCGAGTTGATCTCTTCAAAGAGCGTCAGGATGTCGATCGCGAGATGGGGGTCGAGGTTACCCGTCGGCTCGTCCGCCAAGATCAGCGCGGGCTCCGGCACGATCGCCCTGGCAACCGCCACACGTTGCTTCTCGCCACCCGAGAGATTACTGGTTTGCTCCGGACCTCGCCCCGCCAGGCCAACTCGCTCGAGCGCCTCGGCGACGCGTGACCGAATGAGCCGCTGCGGCATCGAGACGATTTCGAGGGCGACGGCGACGTTCTCAAAGACCGTCCAATGGTCGATGATGCGGAAGTCCTGGAACACGATACCGAGGTTGCGCCGGAGGAACGGAATCGACTTGTCCGTCAGCCGCCCAATGTCCCGGCCGCAGAACAGCACACGGCCCTCGTCTACGCGAAGCTCACGGTAGACGAGCTTCAGGAGCGTGCTCTTGCCGGCACCGCTCGGGCCGGTAATGAACGCGAACTCCCCTCGCTCGACCGAGAGGTCGACTCCGCGAAGGGTCGGCTGGTCCGGACGGAAGAACTTGTAGACGTCCTCCAACACCAGAATCGGCTTCGACAGCTGAGGCTGGCTCGCGCGCGCGCCGGCACGAAAGAACGGAAACGGGCGAACAACCTGGGTTCCCTGCATAGAGTCCCGCTAACCCGTTCAGCTCCCGCTGGGCAAGAAATCGGCCAAGACTCCGCGGTTGCCGAGGGCTGCGCTCCGGCTATTGTCTGCCCAGCATGGGCGAGCGAGCGGTCTTGTATGAGGCGGCGGACCGGATTGGGATGATCACGTTGAATCGCCCCGACCACCGGAACGCCATGACTCCAGAGCTTTTGGATGCGTTTTCCGAGGCGATTGGGGAGGCGCAGGGCGATCGCGACCTCCGGTGCCTCGTCATCACCGGCAAGGGCCGCTGCTTCAGCGCGGGCGCGGATCTCCGTTCGTCGATGCAGCGGAGCGATCTCGGCAAGCCGTCCCGCGACGCCTCGTTCGCGATGTACGAGCCCTTCCTGCAGGTGTTGGACGTCGAGGTCCCGGTCATCGCGGCAATGAACGGCCATACCGTCGGTGGGGGATTCGGCCTCGCGCTCCTGGCCGACATTCGAGTCGCCAACGTCGACGCCAAATACGGAGCCAATTTCGCACGCTTGGGAATCCATTCTGGACTCGGCATCAGCTATTTGCTTCCGCGGCTAGTCGGAGCGGCCTATGCCTCCGAGCTGCTGTTCACCGGTAAGCTGATCCGCGGGGATGAGGCGCTTCGCATTGGGCTCGTCACCCATGCAGAGGAAGCCGACGAGGTGCTCCCGACTGCCATGGGCCTCGCCCGTGCCATCGCGGGATCCGCCCCGATGGCCGTCCGACAGATGAAGGCGTCGATCCGCCGCGGGCTTCGATGGGACATTCGCGAAGCCGCACTCGAGGAAGCAGGGCTTCAAGCGGAGAGTCTAGGCACGGACGACGCCAAAGAAGGGGTGAGCGCCATCCTCCAGAAGCGCGAACCCGAGTTCGCGGGGAGATAGACCGATGCTGGCCGCCCCGGAGCTCCCGATCCCGACCGACGCCGTGCCCGAGCAGCTGCGCCGCTTCGCCGACCCCAATGCACCGACTCCCGCCAAGATGATGGCGGCTCGGGGGATGGTCCCCGTCAAGGGCGGTGGCCTCGTGCTCTTGCTGGTCCAGCTCACGGCAGACGCCGACCCGGTGGTTTCGAAGTCGGCGGGCGATACGCTCTCCGAGTTGCCCGAGAACCTGCTTCTCCCTGCGTGCGACGAGGACCTGCATCCCGCCGTCTTTCACGAGGTCGCGCTCCGATTCTCGACGCACGACGAGGTTTTGGCCCGGCTAGCGCAGAATCACGCCGTGGCCGACGCGACCATCGCGGTGATGTCCGCGCATTGCCCAGAGCGCATCACGGAGATCATCTCTGTCAACCAACAGCGCCTCCTCGGTGCACCACAGATCATCGAGGCCCTCTACAAGAACCGCAACACACGCATGTCCACTGCCGACCGTCTGATCGAGCTTGCGGCCCGCCACGACGTCGAGCTGACCGGCATCCCGATGTTCGACCAGCTCAAGAAGGCAATCCAGGGCCAGCTTATCCCCGAGGCGAGCGAAGGGCCGCTTCCGAGCGACGACGCCTTCGCGAAGGCCCTCGAGGAAGACGGCGACCAGGACGCTCTCGAGCGCGACAAGATCGACGGCACCGAGGAGATGAAGGAAGAGTTCGTTCCGTTGCAGTCCAAGCTTCGCTCGATGAACGTCGGTGAGAAGATTCGCATGGCACTTCTCGGCAACGCAGCCGCGCGATCGATCTTGGTCCGGGACCCGAACCGTGTCGTCGCGATGGCAGCGATCGCCTCTCCTGCCATGGGTGAGAGCGAGGCAAAGAACGCCGCCCAGAGCCGCGAGGTCTCCGAGGACGTCCTCCGGTATATCGGCAAGAAGCGCGAGTGGCTCCGGAGCTACGAGATCAAGCGGCACCTGTGCGGCAACCCAAAGACCCCGCTGGCGCTATCGATGACCTTTCTCGCGCACCTGCGTCGCAACGACCTGAGGGCATTGTCACGTAGCCGCGGGATTCCCGGGCCGCTCAAGCAAGCCGCCAAGCGCCGGTCCAAGCAGTTCGAGTGATGAGTCTATTCAAAAAGCTATTCTCCGCCGACCCCGAGGGGCTCGAAACAAAAGCCGACGCGCTCTACGCGGACGGCGACTACGGCCCCGCCAAGCTCGTGTACGAGAAAGCGCTCGCCGTGTCGCCAGAAGATGCGCGTGCAGCGCTCGCCGAGAAGGCTCGCCGCTGCACCGACGGCATCGCGAGGCAGCGCATCGATGAGGCAAAGGCTTACCTCGCGCAGGGCTCGATCGAGCTGGCCGAGCAGGAGCTCGAGGGCGCCCTGGAAGTTGCCCACGACGAGACGCTTCGAGGCGACGCGCAACGGCTGCTCGATGGGCTCGAGGCCAAAGAAGCCCAGGAACAGGCGGCCGCCCCCGAAATGACCGACGAGGAACGCATCGCGCTCCTGATGGGACAGTGGGGGGAGCCGCAAGCCGAGGAGTACGAGGGCTACGGGGACGCGTTGCTCGACGGGCTCCTCGCGATGCACAACGAGCGCTTCGACGATGCGCGAGCCCAGCTCGAGGCGCTCCTCTCTGATGCGTCCGCGCCACGCTACCTCTGGCTCGAGGTGGGGCGCGCGCGCCTGTTGGCGGACGACGCGCCCGCGGGCAAGGAAGCGCTTCAGAACTTCTTGGGTGCCGTACAGGACGACGAGGGAGGCGAAACCAAGCTGGCGGCCAACCTCGCCCTGGCCAGGATCGCCGCAGACGCCGAGGAGTTCGAGGAGGCGATGGGGTACTTCGAGGGCGCCGTGCACGCCCTGCCGGAGGACTATCGGCCGTACCTCGCGATGGGGGCGTTCCTTCGGGACAAAGGACACGGCGACGAGGCGCTCGAAGTGCTCAAGACGTCGCTCGAGCTGAGCAAGAAGGCCGGGACCGACTGGCGGCTTCTCGAGGAGCTCGGGCTCGCGTCCGAGCTGGTAGGCAAACCCGAAGAAGCCACAAGTTTTCTCGAGCAAGTGGTCGAGTTCTTTACGAACCACCAGATCACCGACTTCCCGCCCACCACGGCAACATCCCTCGCGAAGCTCTACGAAGCCGAGGGACGGCTCGATCGCGCGGCCGATATGTACCGGGCGCTGAGCCAGGGCAGCGACAAGGAGCAACACGCGCTCTACCACTACGAGGCGGGGCGGCTGCTCCTCGCCCTGGGCCTGGCGGACGAGGCCCGGCGGATGCTTACCCGTGCCGACGCGCTCACCTCCGACGAGGACGAAGAACTGTCCCAAAAGGTGGCGGCCTTGTTGCAGCCGTAGGACCTAATTCTCTGATTTTACAACGGTTTCCCGGTCGATGACGACATGGCAATCGGTGCTATGTTTATCAGGCGTCGAGGCGTGGACCGGGAATCTGCCTGGCCGCGACCAAAGCGAATCAAGCCTATGAGCGGAAGAGGACACGCGTCCGAGGACCGGCCTATGACGGTGCCGCGTCTTCGTAAGATGAAGCGTGAAGGCACGCGCATCACCATGGTGACCGCTTACGATGCCACGTTCGCCCGCCTGTTCGACGATGCCGGCATGGACGTTCTGCTCGTCGGGGATTCGCTCGGAATGGTCGTGCAGGGGCAGGACTCCACCCTTCCCGTCACGGTCGACGAAGTGATCTACCATTGTCGCGCTGTCGCCCGGGGTACACGCCGCGCGCACGTGGTCGGGGACATGCCCTTCCTCAGTTGGCAAGTGAGCACCGAGCAAGCTCTGACGAACGCGGGGCGGTTCCTCTCCGAAGGAGGTGCCCAGGCGGTCAAGCTCGAGGGCGGTGTCGACGCCGCACCCACAATCGAGCGGATCGTTCACGCAGGCATCCCCGTCATGGCGCACGTGGGTCTGATGCCCCAGAGCGTGCATGCGATGGGAGGCTTTCGGGTACAGGGCCGGACCGAGGGAGCCGCGGCGCGCGTGCTCGCCGACGCGAAAGCCGTGGCGGATGCCGGCGCGTACTCACTCGTGATCGAAGGAATTCCAACCGACCTTGCCAAACAGATCACGGACGAGGTCGACATCCCTACCATCGGCATCGGTGCGGGCCCCCACTGCGATGGGCAGGTGCTCGTCTGTTACGACCTGCTCGGGCTCACGCCCGATCTGAAGCCGAAGTTCGTCAAGCGATACGCGGAGTTCTTCGAAGACGGTGTGGCTGCGGCCCGCCGGTACCGTGACGAGGTTCGTGCGGGAGTCTTTCCGAGCGAAGAGTACAGCTTTGGCAACGTGAAGAAGAGCGAGGCGCCCGCCCCTGCGTCCAGCCTCAGCCTGGTGAAGGACACTCACACCACGTACGGACCGAAGGGATGACCGCAGTCGTCCGCAAGCCTGCCGACTTCCGGCAGGCCTGCGATGATGCTCGCGCCCACGCCCGAAGGGTCGGGCTCGTGCCGACCATGGGCGCGCTGCACGACGGACATTTTTCGCTCATCGAGGCGGCCACGGCGCGGGCAGATTTCGTCGCGGTCACCATTTTCGTCAACCCGCTGCAGTTCGGGCCGAGCGAGGACCTCGACCGCTACCCCCGCACCTTCGAAAGCGACCTCGCGGGCTGCCGCGAACGCGGTGTCAACCTCGTGTTCGCGCCGGCGCCCAACGCGATGTACCCGCTCGGATTCCAAACGCAGGTGTCGGTGCAGGACGTGACCAAGCCGCTCGAAGGCGACTGTCGCCCCGCGCACTTCGACGGCGTGACCACCGTGGTGGCCAAGCTCTTCAACCTGGCAGGTCCCTGCGCGGCGCTGTTCGGGCGGAAGGATTATCAGCAGTGGAAGACCCTGTCGCGGATGGCTCAGGATCTCGATATGCCGATCGAGGTGGTGGGATGCCCTATCGTTCGCGAGTCGGATGGTCTCGCTCTTTCGTCTCGCAATCGGTACCTCACCGACGCGGAACGCGTGCGTGCGCTCGGCATCGTGTCCGGGCTCCGATCCGCGCACGACGCATGGTCCCAGGGGGAGCGCGACCCTGACGCCCTTCGCTCCCTCGCACAAGAGCCGGTGAACCTGGCGTTCGACCGCGTCGACTACGTGGCCGCCGTCGATCCGGACACGCTCCTCGCGCCCACGGAGCCGGCGCCCCGCATGTTGGTCGCCGTTGCGGCGCACCTCGGGACGACGCGACTCATCGACAATGTCGTACTGGGCGAGGACTCACGCCCCTAGCTCCGGGGCGCTCATGCGCCGTGGAGGAGCCAGGCCAGCCATCCGAGCAAGACCGAGCCGGCGCCGAGCACCCAGAGCCAGAGGTGCGGGGGTCCGCTCGTTGTGGGGCTTCGCCAGCCAGCCACCGTCGGTCGTCCGTCATCGAGGTCGTAGTGCAGAGGTGGTTCGTTGGGCGTCGGCCGCTCTTGGATCGACTCTGTCTCCACCCGATCCCGGGTGTGGGGGACGCCCAGCTCGGAAGGCACCGGCCCCGAAGCTGACGCAGCGGGCATGCCGGCCAGCATCTCGCCGATTCGTCGAGACGCGTGAACCGGCCCCCGGCTGGCGAGGTATGAGATGAGGGCGTCGGCCATCGCCCCGGCGTCGGTGTAGCGATCCGTCGGATTCGAAGCGGTGGCTCGCGCGACGATTGCGTCGAGCGCTTCGGGGACTCCGTGGCGCGCAGACGACGGCGGCGGGACTTCGGCGCGGCGAACGGCATCGAGAAGGGTCTGGATGTGACTCTCCTTGTGGAGCCTCTCACCGACCAGGAGCTCCCACAGCACGACCCCCGCGGAGAAGATGTCGCTTCGGTGATCGAGGGGCAAAGCCCACGCCTGCTCGGGCGACATGTAGAAATACTTGCCTTTGATGACGCGGGAGTCGGGGTCGCTTCGTCTCGATCTGGCCTTGGCGATGCCGAAGTCTGCGATCTTCACCTCACCGGCGAAGCTCAGCAGCACGTTCTGGGGAGATACGTCACGATGAATGATCCCGGTCGGCTCTCCGTGCTCATCGCGATGTCCGTGCACGTAGTCGAGCCCGCGGCACACCTCGGCGGCGATGTGAGCTGCGAGATCAACGGGCAGGACGCGGCCCGCTTGGCGAAGCGCATCGAGCAACCGCTGTGCGTCGTAACCTTCGACGTGCTCCATCACGAGGACATAGGCGCCATCGACGCAACCAAGATCGAGAGTCTGAACGATGTTGCGGTGGCTCAGGCTCACCGATAGCTTCGCCTCGTCGAGGAGCATGGAGCCAAAGCTTTCGTCCGCCGAGTGGTGCGGGTGGACCCGTTTGATGGCCACGAGCTTTTCGAACCCTGCCGCACCCGAGGTTCGGCCGAGGTACACCTCAGCCATGCCGCCTGCGGCGAGGCGCCGAAGGAGCGTGTAAGGGCCGAATGGTCGTGGCAGATTCAGGGTCGGCATAGGGTGCTCCCTCGCAATCTATCCAATTCGATTCCATGACGTAAACGAATGTGTCGCGTATGCTGGAGGCATGAGTCGACCACCCACACCAAAGCTCACTCCGGACCACCTGGCCGACATCGGCCTCTTCGGAGGACTGAGCCAGGAGACACTCGATGCCCTGGCGTCGTCGCTGCCGACGACCCGCATCGAGGCGGGGCAGATGGTCGTCGAAGAAGGTGACCAGTCTACACAGATGTTCGTGGTCATCGCTGGCGAGCTCGAGGTCATCAAGAAGGGCGAGTCGGGCGGGGACGTGCGCGTCGCCGTGCTCGGCCCCAGCGATTGGTTCGGCGAAATGTCGATCATCGACGTGCAGCCACGTTCAGCGAGCGTGCGGGCCGTCGCCCCCACTCTCGTGCTCTCCATGACCTCAGAGCACGTCGAGAACCTGCTCTACCGCCGGGACGTCAAGGACTACGCGCTCTTCATCATGAACATCGCACGTGAGCTGAGTCGCCGACTGCGGGTCGCCGACGGCATTCTCGCGCAATTTTACGCCGCACTTTCGCATCAGTACGGCCCGACGCCGGGGCGCTGATGTCGCGATCGAGGCTCGCCCTGCTCTTCCTTGCGGGGGTGATCACGGGTGCCGTCGCGTGGGCGGTGAGTGACCTTGCCCTCCTCTCGGTCAAGAACGAGATGGACCTGCGCGCGGAGGACGTCGATGGCACGGAGCTTTACGACGACACTCCGATTCGCAAGTTGCCGGACATGACGCCAGAAGAGCGTCAGAAGTTCTTTCCGATATGGGGCCGCGCGTACTTTGGTGTGTCGAACTTCAAGCTCAACGACCAACAGGGCCGCACGGTCATCAAGGTCAAGAACCTTCGGGGCAACTTCAACCTCGACAAGCTTCGAACTGGCGTCTATCGCGGCTCGGTTCGCGTCGCAGAAGAGATCGACCTTTGGCTCTACCGCGCGCCGTCGGGCGAAGTGTCACTCGCCGAGGCGTTCGGCACGACACCCACCCCGGTCAAACGAGACCTCGGCCTGGAGGTTCCACTCGGGGACTGGGCCATGGAGGTCGGTCCGGTCCAGGTTAGCAAGACGCGGCTCCACATCATGATGACGGACACGCCGGTCGTCATCGAGCTCCAAGATGCCACCGTATTTGCGCGGCAGCGCCCCGGGGAAAAGGCGCCCAAGATCTTCATCTCGAACGCGCGGGCGCGAATGCTCGAACCCAAGCCGCTGCCAAACCCGATCCCAATCCCTTATGCCACCGCCGTGGTGTCCCTGACCGGCAAGCCACTCGTCGACCTGACCGCGGTGGCCTGCGTCAACCGGGAGCCGCTACGCGTCCGTGTCGTAGTCCCCACCAAGGTCAGCAAGGTCTTCATCACCGCCGATGCCGAAAGCGTGGCCGGCGGCCTCGGGCTCATGGGCCTCAAGATCGCGGGCAAGATCGAGAAGGAGCTGGAGGTCAACACCGGCCCCGTCAAGGTCAAGTCGAACCCTGACTGCAGTGGCCGTCGCGTCGTCAAGATCGACGCCGACGGCAACGTGATCGAGTAATAGCCTTCAGAGCACCCGCGGCGGCGGCGTGGTCAAGCCGCTGAGCTCCTCGCGCTCTTTAAACGCCTCGAGGATGATCGTGGCTGTCTCTTCGATTGCGGAGTTGGTGACATCGACGACCATCCACTCGGGGTGATCGCGAAAGATCGTGTGGGAGTACTCGAGCTCGGCTTTGATGTGGTCACGCAGGCCATAGTTCGCATCGGGCGGCATACCGAGCTGCTGCAAGCGCAGCCGGCGGATCTCCATCAGTTGCTCGACATCGACGGTGAGACCGACGACGCGGTAACCGGGAAGCTCGTAGAGCTCACTGGGCGGGTCTACGCCGAGCACCAAAGGAACGTTGGCCACTTTGAGACCGCGGCCGGCCAGGTACGTCGACAGCGGTGTCTTGCTCGTTCGGCTCACGCCGGCCAAGACCAGGTCCGACTTGTGAAGGTTCCGCGGCTCTTTCCCGTCGTCGCTCTTGACCGCGAACTCGATCGCCTCGACGCGGCGGAAATACTCCTCCGACAACGGCATCTCGGCGGTGGGGATGTTGACCGGAGCAGCTTCGAGATAGTGACCGACGTGATTGATCAGCGCACCGATCACGTCCACGTGCCGAACGCCGAGCCTCGTCGCCTGCTCGTTGAAGTGGTCGCGAAGCTCCGGGCGCACCAAGGTGAAGACCACCATGGCCTCCTGGGTGGCTGCAACTTCGAGAATGGCGGTCAGCGCACGTCGATCGCGGACCCGCCGCTCGAGCCTGAGCCTGACGGTGTGATCTGGAAACTGGAGGAGCG
>CAXMRN010000117.1:0-71250 GCA_964195565.1 uncultured Polyangiaceae bacterium
GAACAGGTCGCGACTGCATCGCAGCTCGAGGACGACTACGGCCCAGAGCTTGCGCGCGTCGTCGAGGAGGCGATCGTCGGTGTGTGGCGGGGCCCCGCGGGGTCGGTGTACGGCCTTCACTTCGTGAAGGTGGTCGAGCAACAGCCTACTCAAGTCCCCGCGCTCGATCTGATTTTCGCGGAAGTCCGTGACGACCGCTTGCGCGAGATCCGAGAAGAACTCCGAGCAGAGCGCATGGAAGCGCTCCGCGACGCCTACACCGTTCACGTCGAGAGGTCGCCCTGATGCGCGGTGCCCTCGCTATTGTTCTAGTCGTCCTCGCGTTCGCGCCGCCGTCCGACGCGTCCGCCCACCCCCTGGCGCCTTCGGTCCTTTCCTTCGAGCAGATGGCAGATGGGAAGGTCTTGATGCGGTGGCGCGCCCCGGCGACGCGGCCCATCGGGCAATCGCTGCGACCGCGAGTCCCCGAATCCTGCGAAGCGCTGGGTCCACCCGAACGCTACAAGACCGAGGATGAAACCGCTGTCGTGGAAACGATCGAGCTCCGTTGCGACCCGCCCAACATGGTCGGAGCCGTCCTCGCGGTGGACGGATTCGCGGACTCGAGTGTGAATGTGGTGGTGCGCGTAGTCCGTGCGAACGGCGACGTGCATCACGCGATCCTCGACACCCACGCGCCGTCCTTCACCGTCGCAGCGCCGGAAGACGAGTCGCACTCCTTCTTCGAATACCTGTCTCTCGGGATCGGGCATCTACTCACCGGATGGGACCATCTCACTTTCGTTCTCGGGCTCCTGGTCCTCTTTGGTTGGCATCGCAGACTGATCGCCGCGGTCACAGCTTTCACCATCGGCCACAGCCTGACGCTGGGCCTGGCGGTCCTCGGGATCGTTTCGGTGCCCACGACGCTCGTCGAAGCGCTGATCGCCGTCACGATCATCATCCTTGCCCTCGAGATTCAGTCGGAAGGGCGCGGCCCGGTGTGGAGACACCCTTGGACGCTCCCGGGCGCGCTCGGACTTCTTCATGGCCTTGGCTTCGCCTCGGTCCTGTTCGACGCAGGCCTTCCCCCCGACGAGATCCCGCTCGCCCTCCTCGGTTTCAACCTCGGGCTCGAAGTCGGCCAACTCAGCGTGATTGCTGTCGCCGCATTGGCCTTCGCTGTGATTCGCCGCGCACTCCCCCTCCGCTGGCAAACCAACCGCGCGATCCCCGCCTACCTCATCGGATCCCTAGCCGCCTTCTGGCTAATCGAACGCACCCTAGCCTGAAACGGACACGCTCCGACGCTACGCGGTGAGCCCGAACGCGCCCGCCGCCGCTCGGTCGCTGGCCGTGCGGTCGCCGGCGGCAGCGAGATAGCCACGGAGCTCGGCGGCGGCCTTGCCCTTGTCGAAAGGCGCCAACATCGATTGGGGCACCTCGGCAAGGGTTTCGTCGAGGTGTTCGAGAAAGAGGCTGCACTCCTGGGCCGCGAGATCGAGGCTCGTCGTGTCGATGGCTTCGCGGCGGCTGAGCGCGCTCACCGCGTGGGTGAGCGGGCCACGGCGTGAGTATCCTGTTGCCCGGGTCAGTTCGGGACCGAACACGCGGAAATGGCGAACGAACTCGGTGACGAACTCGAGGCTTCCTGCGCTGTTCCAATGGTCGGCGTCTACCGAAGCCACCGACGCCTTCGCGACGAACGCGCGCAGGATGAACCGGAAAGACCAGATGTCTTGGTGATGGTTCTTCGGCACCCGCTCGCTCTTGCGCACAGTCCGTGCTTCGCGAGGAGGGCGGCCCAGTCCGCGAAGCTGCTTGGCGGCGTCCTTTACGGTCGTGCGCACCTCGCGAATACCGTTTCGCATTCGTTCCGCGCGTAGCGCGTAGCCGCCTCTCGGGTCCACCTCGGGCAATGCTCCGTCGATCGAAGTTCGTACTCTCGCGTCAACCTTCATTGCGAGAGCCTCCACCGACCCCCGAAGCTCCTTGAGCTCACTGGAGGCCCTGGTGAACTCGGTTCGAGCCCCGCTGATGTGACGTGCATCGACGCAGAGCAGCCTTGCCTCGAGCTCGTCCGCAAACGTCTCCACTCCTTGCACCAAGAGAAACCGAGTCACCGTCCGAAGCTCTCTGCGAACCGCCGCGACCACGATGTGTGCACGGTAGACCCCCTGCGCCTCGCCGATCTGGCGGTCGGCGATGCCCAAGAACCGATGGCTGCGCAGCAAAGCGAGGAAGGCGACCAAGGTCGTCATCTTTGCCGCCTCGCTCTTCCAAGATTCGAGTTCCGGCACGAGTCCGTCAGGTCGGACCAGCTCCATCACGTTCGAGAACTCGAGTGGCTCCGGGGGCTGAAAGAACACGTTGCGCCCGACGTCGCGCGCGAAGAGGTCGCAGCTCGATTCGAACGCGCCGGCGTCCACGTTCGGGAGCTCCAAGAGCCGCTCGCTCACACGGCACGCGTCGGTCAGCGAGCGTTCGAGTGCGCGCAATGACGCCTCGGGCTCACCCAGTGGTTCGTCGTCGCTTCGTAGTTGACCGACGAGCTCGAGCGCCCAGCCATAGGCCACGCGCACCGCGTGCAGGTGCGGACGAAAATCGGTTACCGGCGCCGGCCGCGGGCGGTTGTCCAGATGGCGGAAGGCCACCAGCCCTGAAAGCGCGGCCTGCAAAGGCAGCAGCGCCCCGGTCCGTTGCTCGGGGCGGAGGGATCCCCGCCAGCGTCCCCAGAGCTCCGCGTCGGCAGGCGTCCAACGCTCGGCAGCGAACAAAAGGCCCTCTTCGACCGCGCCACGCCTCTGTTTCATGGGGGCTCGACTGTATCAGGAGGGCGCCCGCCAGCGGAGATTCTTCTAAAGGTGACTCAAAACAGCCCGGATTGTTTGGCGGTCGGCTGCTTTTTGCCGAGGTGCTCGAAGGCATGTCGGGTCGCCACACGCCCCCTCGCCGTGCGCGCCAAGAGCCCCTTTTGAAGGAGGTAGGGCTCATACACATCCTCGAGCGTATCGCGCGGCTCGCTGAGTGCCGCCGCCAGCGTCTCGATTCCCACGGGCCCGCCGTCGTAGTGGTCGATGATCACCGTGAGATAGCGCCGGTCCATCTGGTCGAGGCCGGCGTCGTCGACGTCGAGGCGATCGAGACCTTCACGCGCAGTGTCGGCGTCGAGCTTGCCGTCCGACAACACTTCCGCGAAATCACGCGAGCGACGCAGCAGACGATTGGAGATGCGAGGTGTTCCGCGCGACCGTCGCGCGAGCTCCTGCGCCGCCTCGGTGCTGACCGCAAACTTGAGCAGGCGCGCGCTTCGTTCGATGATCGCGCGTAGCGCGTCGTCCGGGTAGTAGTCGAGGCGCGCAACGTATCCAAAACGTGAGAGCATTGGGTTGGTGAGGAGCCCGGTTCGAGTGGTTGCGCCCACCAGGGTGAACGGGCTCAACGGAAGTTGAAGCGTTTGTGCGTACGGTCCATCCCCGTTGACGATGTCGATGCGAAAGTCCTCCACAGCGGTGTAGAGGTTCTCTTCGACAGTGGCGGTGAGCCGGTGGATCTCGTCGATGAAGAGGACGTCGTTGGGCTCGAGCTTGGTGAGAAGTGCCGCGAGCTGACCTTTGTGCTCGATCGCCGGGCCCGAGGCGGAGTGGAGTGTCACCCCGCGTTCGCCTGCCAAAATCAGGGCCAGCGTGGTCTTGCCGAGCCCGGGCGGCCCACAGAACAGAGTGTGGTCGATCGGCTCGCCTCGCCGCCGCGCAGCCTCGACGAACACCCGCAAGTTGTCTTTGATCCGCTCCTGCCCGACGAAGTCGTCGAAGCGCGCCGGACGTAGGCTGCGGTCGAGCACGCCGTCGTCGGTTTGCTCGTCGACACTCACGTTCTCGTTCGCTCTGGCTTCCATTTCACTCATGACAATGCCGACAGCGCAGCACGCAACAACCCTTCGACATTGTCATCCCCCGAAGAGTCGCTGGCGCCGCCCACCGCGGCCTCGGCTTCGCTTCGTTTGTATCCCATTTGCACCAACGCACCAACGACCGCGTCACCTGTAGAGCCGGTCGGGCTTGGCACCGCCCGGAGCCGGACTCCCGTCTTGCTGCTCGCTGCGAAGTCGAGCTTCCCCTCCAGATCGAGCAGAATTCGTTCGACCGTCCTCTTGCCGACGCCAGAGATCCCCTTGAAGGCCGCCTTGTCTTGGCGGGAGACCGCATCTTGAAGCTCCGCGGCGTTCATCACTCCAATGATCGCGAGCGCCAGCTTCGGCCCGATGCTGCTCACTTTGAGCAGAGCGCGAAACGCGGTGCGGTCGTCGGACGTTGCAAAGCCGAACAGAGTCATCGCGTCTTCGCGCACATGCGTGTGAATATGCAGCGAGACCACCTGCCCCGGCTCGGACCCGGCGCGTCCTGCCGCGCCAAGCGGCAGGAAGACCTCGTACCCGACCCCATTCACGTCGACGATGACCGAGCCATCCCCTTCTCGATGCTCGATCGCCCCAGTAAGCCTCCCGATCACGGGGCCGAGCCTATCAGGTTACTGAACAGGTGTCCCCTTTTGTGGGCCAGCCCCAGTGTCAGCCCCAACGCCAGCGCCAGTGCCAGCGCCAGCGCCAGCGCCAGTGCCAGCGCCAGCGCCAGCGCCAGCGCCAGTGCCAGTGCCAGTGCCAGTGCCAGTGCCAGTGCCAGTGCCAGCGGCCGCCAACCGCGATCCGCCCGACCGCGCCTCCGCCGACCGCCGACCGGCTGATCGCAGACCGCCGACCGAGGCTCGCGGCTAGGCGGCTCGCGGCTCGCGGCTAGGCGGCTCGCGGCTAGGCGGCTAGGCGGTTCGCGGCTAGGCGGCTCGCGGTCTGCGGTTGGGCGGTCTGCGGCTAGGCGGCTCGCGGCTGGGCGATAAGCGGCGTGCGTCAGCGGGCGATGGCGCTGGAGCGGCTTGCCTGGATATGAGTGATTGCGACGGCGAGCGCGTCTGCCGCGTCTTCCTCGGGTGGCTGTTTCAATCCGAGGAGCGCGGTGATCAACCGACCCACCTGCGTCTTGTCTGCCGCCCCTCGTCCGACCACTGTGCGCTTGACGATCGCGGGCGGGTATTCGTGCACTTCGAGCTCGGACTCCGCGGCGGCCAAGAGCGCCACGCCGCGGGCGTGGCCTAGCTTCAAGGCCGCGTTTGCGTACTTCGCGAAGAAAATCTCTTCGACTGCGACGACCCCCGGCTCGTGCTCGGCGATGACCTGGCGGAGGCCCTGGTGGATCATGTAGAGCCGTTTCGCGAGCGGCAGCTTCTCCGGGACGGCGATGGTCCCCGCCCCCAGGTGACGGAGCCGGGTGCCCTCGAGTTGCACCACACCCCAACCGGTTCGGCGGCTCCCTGGGTCGATGCCCAGCACACGCATCGGCGGCTCAGCCCATTTCCTCGAGCGCATGCTCGCTGAGTTCGAAGTCGGAAAATACGTTCTGGACGTCGTCGTTGTCTTCGAGCGCTTCGTACAACTGGACCAGTCTTTCGGCGTCTTTTCCCTCGACGACCTTGGGATTGTTGGGGATGTAGGCGAGCGCGGCCTCACGCACCGTGGTGCCCGCCGAATCGATTGCGTCGCGAACCACATCGAGATCGTTGCGAGCCGTCGTGATCACCCACTCTTCTCCGAGCAGCTCCATGTTCTCTGCGCCGCCGCCCACAGCTGCTTCGAAGAGCTCGTCTTCAGTGGCCGCGTTCTCGTCGACCCGGATGATGCCCTTTTGCTCGAACGCCCAAAGCGCCGAGCCGTTGCTGCTGATCTGCCCGTGGTTCTTGTCGAACACCTTTCGGACCTCGGCAATCGTTCGATTGCGGTTGTCGGTGACCACCTCGCACAGGAACAGAGCTCCGTCGGCGCCGACGCCCTCGTAGAGCAGCTCCTCATACTGGACGCCCTCGAGCTCGCCGGTCCCCTTCTTGATCCCCCGGGTGATGTTCTCCGCCGGCATGTTCACCCCGCGGGCCAAGTCGATCGCCCGCCGCAGCCGCGCGTTGCCATCCGGATCGCCGCCGCCCGAGCGCGCCGCGATGGTGACCTCTTTGATGGCTTTCGTGAACAACTTGCCGCGCTTGGCGTCCTGAGCACCCTTGCGCCGCTTAATTGTCGACCATTTACTGTGGCCACTCATGCCGCCCCGTTATCCGATGGAATTCATTGATTTTCAAGCCGATCTAGCCAGTGAATACGCCATTCGCCCATGCGTCGAACCTCTTATGAAACGCTTCGGGATTCTCATCATCGCGCTCTTTGGCCTCGCTGGCTGCAACAACGACTCACGATACGTCTGCATTTCGGACGGACCGCTCAGCGATCGCGGCTGCTTCCTATGCCAGGGGGACGAGTGCGATCCCCAACCGGCGCCGCAGCGGGCCCTGTGTGTCGCCGACACCGACTGTGCGGTGGGGGCAGTCTGCACCACCCTCGGCTGCGTCGGTGAATGCGCCGACGAATACGAATGCCCGGTTGGGACGACCTGCGCGGACAACGGACTCTGCCTCAACCCCCTCGAAGAAGAACCTGACCCACCTCCCTTCCGCTGCCAGTTCAACTTCGAGTGTGGCGACTCCCGCATCTGCATCGACGGCGAGTGTTTGAGCACCTGCCTCGACGCGCCCTGCCCGGAGACGCAGGAGTGTGTGGCCGGTGCTTGCCGCCCGTGCGCCGACGAGAGCTGCCTCACGAGTTGCACTGACGACGCCAACTGCGCCGACCACGAGTACTGCAGCTCGTTCCAATGCATCCCGGACACGCGTCCTGAACAGTTCTGCCCCGACAACGCGTGTCAGCCGGGCCGAGTTTGTGTCCGTGGCCAGTGCCGCACCCCGTGTGAGACCGACGATGAATGCGCGCGCATCGACGCCACAATCCGCTTCTGTGCGCCCGTCGAGGAGCAGAACCTTTGCGTCCGTAGCAGTGAGGTGCTGGCAGAGTGTCAGCTCAACATCGATTGCGGGCTCGGCGAAGAGTGCGTGGATGGCGCCTGCTCGGTCAGCTCCGAGTCGCCCTGAGTCGGTTTGGGGCGACTCGCCTCGAGGAGGCTCGTCACGCCCACATACATGAATCCAGTGCAAAACAGGAGCAGGAAGGGCACGCTCGCCCAACTTTGGGTGGCGATCGCGATGGCAAGCGTAGCCGTGCAGTAGAGCCCGAACGCAAGCTCGACCGTCGTGTGCCAGGGCCATCGCCCCCGGTAGCCTTCCGCTCCCGAGCTCAGCTCTGCGCCGACATCGCCGCGCTTGGGGGTTCGAACGAACTCGACGTCGTGGCCGAACAACCCCTCCACAGCCGCGCGTCCGTTGTTGATCGCGAGCCCGATACCAAGCGCCATCATCAGCGGCAGCCGCTTCATCGCCTGCCAATACCCGCCGTACAGATCGTGGTGGGCGACGACGTAGAACGCCGCGACCGAGCCGAAGGTGGCCAAGAACAGGGGTGCGTCGAGCATCAGCAGCTCGGGATGCTCCAGCTTGCGACGAATCAGCATGTTGGGCAGCTGTAGCGCAGCCAAGACGAGAAGGAACACGTACGCCAAGTTGTTGGTCAGGTGCAAGACTGCCTCGGCCTTCACTTGGTACGCCACCGGCGCGCAGAGGATCCGGCCCAGCAGCTTTCGTGCAGTCTGAACCGAGCCCTTGGCCCAGCGGTATTGCTGCCCCTTGAAGCTGTTCATGTCGCACGGGAGCTCCGCGGGCGCGGTCACTGTCGGCGCGTAGACGAACTTCCAACCCGCGAGTTGCGCCCGGTAGCTGAGGTCCATGTCCTCTGTGATCGTGTCGTGCTGCCAGCCACCTGCATCGACGATAGCTGTCCTGCGCCACATCCCAGCCGTGCCGTTGAAATTGAAGAAGCGCCCCGAGCGGTGGCGTGCGGCGTGCTCGATGACGAAGTGCCCATCGAGGAGCATGGCCTGGCAGCGTGTCAGCGCCGATCGGTCGCGATTCAGGTGGCCCCATCGGGCCTGCGCCATGGCCACCGAGGGGTCCTCGAAGAAGTGAACCAAGTCCCGGATGATCGAGGCCCCCGGGACGAAATCTGCATCGAATATCAGAATGAGCTCCCCTTTGGCTCGCTCCATTCCGGCTTCGAGCGCGCCGGCCTTGTAGCCGACGCGGTCATCGCGGTGCAGATAGACGACGTCGAGCCCGTCCTTGCGTAGCGCGTCGCATTTGGCCCTCGCCAGGATCGAGGTCGCATCCGTCGAATCGTCGAGAATCTGGATTTCGAGGCGGTCGCGTGGGTAGTCGAGCCGCCCGGCGGCTTCGATCAGCCTTTCGGCCACGAAAAACTCGTTGAACATCGGGAGCTGCACGGTGACGACCGGCAGATCAGCCTCGGCGAAGCGCGATCGAGGAGTCGTCTGCTCCCGACGGTGTCGCAGGTACAGCCACAGCAACCCGGTTCGATGAACCCCGTACAGCGCCAGCACTCCGAGCGTGACCAAGTAAAGAACGATGACCAGTGTCTGCACGATGGTTTCCACGAATATGAAAGATGCGCCGCGAAGTTACGCGGAGGGCACCTCCGCCGCTGTTGCGATCTCGGCGGCCGCTCGGAGACGCGCGAGAGTCTTCTCTTTTCCGAGCACTTCCATCACCTCGAAGAGCCCTGGGCTTCGGGTGCGCCCCGTCATCGCGACGCGCGCGGGCTGCGCGACTGCCTTCATGGGGAGCTCGTTCTCCTCGAGCCAAGCCTTCACTGTTGCATCGAGGGGGTCCTTGGCGAACGGCTCGACTCTCTCGACCACGTCCGCGAGTTGTAGCAGCGCCTGCGCATTGCTGGGCACCAGAAACTTTCGTTTTCCTTTGGCCTCGAACTCGACGTCCCGGAAAAAGTACGCGAGCGCTTCGGCGACGTCGACGAAGGTCTCGGCCCGCGGCCTCACATACGGGACCGCCTTCAGCAGAACGGGGTCGTCGGCTTCGATTTGGATCCCGATCGCGGCCAAGAAGGGGACCGCCCCGCGCGCAATCTCCTCGTCGGAGAGCATTCGAAGATGCTCCGCCTGCACGTGAAGGAATTTCTTTGCGTCGTACCGACCGGCCGTGGAGCCTACGTGGTCCCAGCTGAACTTCTCGATGAGCTCCTGGCGGGTGAAGATCTCCTGGTCCCCGTGCGACCAGCCGAGGCGAGCCAAATAGTTGAGAACGGCGTCCGGCAGGTAGCCCATGTCGCGGTACTCGAGGACGCCTACCGCGGCGTGGCGCTTCGAGAGCTTCTCGCCGTTAGGTGCCAGCACCATCGGCATGTGCGCGAAGGTCGGAACGCTCGCGCCTAGCGCTTCGTAGAGAAGAATCTGAGGTGCGGTGTTGATCATGTGATCATCACCACGGGCCACGAGGGTAACGCCCATCGTCAGGTCATCCACCACGCAGCCGAAGTTGTAGAGCGGCATCCCATCGGGACGAAGCAAGATGAAGTCCTGCTGTGTAGAGTTCAGGATGTCGATCTTGCCTTTCACCTCGTCGACCCAGCTCGTGGTTCCTTCGTGCGGGGCGCGGAACCGGATTACATGACGGGCGTCCGGACCTTCGGGCGCGTCGGTTCGGTCCCGCCACGGGCTCTGAAAACGGAAGCCGTCTTTGGTGCCGCTCTTCTGGTGTGCTTCCCGCGCCGCGGCGATTTCCTCTTTGGTCGCGTAGCAACGATAGGCGTGGCCAGACTGAATCAGCTTCTCGGCATATTCGGCATAGATGTCGAGCCGCTCGCTCTGTACATAGGGGCCGTGGTCGCCTCCAACCCCCGGGCCTTCATCCCAGTCGAGGCCGAGCCAACGCATTGATTCGAGCACAATCTGAATGCTCTCCTCGGTGCTGCGTTCACGATCGGTGTCCTCGATTCGGAGGATGAAGGAGCCCCCGTGTCGGCGCGCCCACAACCAACTGTAGAGCGCCGTCCGCACCCCACCGATGTGCAAGTACCCCGTGGGCGAAGGCGCAAACCGAACGCGAACTTCCGACATGGCCGGAGAGCTACCTGCCCCCCGTGACCGGGTCAAGCGAAGGGCAGGCTAGCCCTGGCCGGTCGGCGTCGGGTTTGCTTGAAGTACGCCGCTAAACGAGTCGCGGTAGCTCCACGCCAAGAAGAGCTGCATTGCGACGAGGAAGATCGCCATGCCCAACCCTGCCTGGTCCAAGAACGTGTGGAACAGCAGGATGCTGACCGACACAGGCGCCAGCAGAATCAGGCCGAGGGGAAGGAACCGCCCGGTCAGAATCATCAGTCCCGAGACCAGCTCGACCAACTTCACGGCGATCATGAAGTATCCGGTCCCGACCAACGCGCCCATGAACGACCCTGCGGCCTCGTTCATCTCCGGCGCCGGAATGAAACTGAACTGGAAGAACCCGTGCAAACCAAACACGACGAAGATCAATCCCAACAACACACGCGCTCCGATTACGGCAAACTTCATATGACGCTCCCTTTTTTTGGTCCTCAGACCGAACGATCGATAAAGCCTCTTGGCGCAACGTTAACCCCCCGGCCCGGAGGCCCCCAATTTCACGCGTGAATCCCCTTGACCGGGGCTGAATGGCTGCGCAGGCTCCGCGGCTGATGGGAGCGCCTGAGGTTCTGATCGAGCGGCTCAACCGCGGCGTCCGAAAGCGCAACGCGAAGCTGACGTTCGTGCGCGACCAGGCGTTTGGCGAGGCGCTTACCCTCCGTAGGTTCCAACTGGGCAACGGGCTTACCGTGTTGACACTCGTGGACCGTTCCGCGCCGACCGTCAGCTACCATACATGGTTTCGCGTCGGCTCGCGGCATGAGCGTCCGAGCAAGACCGGGCTCGCCCATCTGTTCGAGCATCTGATGTTCAGTGAGACGAAAAACCACCCGAATGGTGACTTCGATCGTTTGATGGAGAGCGCCGGCGCGGAAGCCAACGCGGCGACTTGGACCGACTGGACCTGCTACTACGAGAACGCGCCCCGGGACGCGTTACCGCTCCTCATCGAACTCGAAGCGGACCGGATGTCGAATCTCGTGCTGCGCACACCGCAAGTCGCCTCTGAAAAAGAGGTCGTCGCCAACGAACGCAAGCAGCGCGTGGACGACGACGTTGAAGGCAAGGCACTCGAGCTGCTGTACGAGAACGCGTTTCGGCGCCATCCGTATCGTTGGCCGACCATCGGTTGGATGAAAGACATCCGCGGCTTCACCGTGCGAGATTGCCAAGACTTCTATCGGACGCACTACGCGCCGAGTAACTGCACCGTCGTGGTCGCCGGTGACTTTGACGAACGCAAAGCCCTCTCCCTGGTGCGGAAGCACTACGGTGGCATGTCCGCTCCGCGCACGGCCCGGCACCGGAAGCAACCCGAGGAGCCGACCCAACGCGCAGAGCGTGTGCTCCAGCTTTCAGCGCCGACACCGACTGAGAAGCTCCTCCTCGGGTATCACGCGCCTTCGTTCTCCGATCCAGACACCCCGGCTCTGGTTATCGCCAACGATGTGTTGTTCGGGGGTCTCAGCTCGCGACTCCACCGGCTGTTCTGTCTCGATGAGGAGCTCGCGCTGTCCGTCCGTGGTTCGATTTCACCGTTCATCGATCCGGGGCTCTTCGAGATGTGGATCTTTCTCCGAGAAGGAAAGCGCAAAGAGGATGCACTTGCGCTTCTCGACCGGGAGATCGCGCGACTCGGATCCGAGGGCCCGACCACGCTGGAGCTCGACAAAGCGATCAATCAACTCGAGCTTTCCTTCTTGCACAGCATGGAGACGGCCGGCGGGAAGGCGGAGCAGATCGGATTCTACGAGACCGTCGCCGATGATGGCGCCGCCGTGTTCGATCGCCTCGAAGCCTACCGCGGTGTCACCAGCGACGCCGTGAAGCGGGTCGTAGTGAAGTACCTTCGTCCTTCTCGCCGCACACGAGTCGAGGTCCTGCGAAACGCGTCATGAGCGTCTTTATCGAGTCGAGCGACGTGCTCCCCATCGTCGATCTGGAGATCGCGCTTCCGGTGGGAAGTCTTCAAGACCCGGCCGGCCAGGAAGGGCTCGCGCAGCTCACCGGGCACCTCATGCGACGCGGGCCTCGCGGGCTTTCGCAGGAGCGGTTCGAGGACCGACTCGCCAGCCTGGGCGCTCGAATGTCCGTGGAGGTGTCGATGCGCTCGACCCGTGTTCGCGCCACCGTCCTTCGACGTAACCTCGAGCCGTTGCTCGGACTCCTGGCCGATGTCGTCTGGGAACCGGCACTGCGCGCGGGCGACTTCGCGAAGCTCAAGCGACGTGCCCAGGCCTCGCTCGTCGCGCGGCTCGACGACGATCAGACGTTGGGTGCGGTGTGTTTTCGCGAGGCTCTGTTCGGGGATCACCCCTACGGACGCACGCTGAGCGGGCATGGGGAGAGCCTTCGGCGCATCGGGGTCCAACAGGTCAAAGATTTCTACGCACGGAACATCGCTAGGGGTTCGTTTCTCGTCGGCGTTTCGGGGGACGCAGACGAAGGCGAGGTTAGGGCCCTCATCGCGTCCCATTTTCCGAAGAGCCGTCGCGCCAAGAACAAGAGCTCGGACGTTCCTGCCACGCGCGTGCGCCGCGGCCGGCACGTGGTCATCGTCGACAAGCCCGAGCGGACGCAGACCCAGTTGTTCATCGGGACGCTCGGCGCGCGGACGCGCGACCGCAACTTGTTTCCCCTCATCGTGTCGAACACCGCGTTCGGCGGGACCTTCAGCGGCCCGTTGATGCAACAAGTGCGCGCAGCGAGAGGGTGGAGTTATGGGGCGTACAGCCGGTTGCTCCACTCCACGCAACGGGATGCCTGGTACATGTCGACGGCACCGGCTGCCGAGTACTCCGCGGACTGCGCAGCTCTTCAACTCGACTTGCTCGAGCGCTGGGTCGAGCGAGGGACGACGAAGGCAGATCTCAAGTTCGCCCAACGCTACCTGATCAACAGTCACTGCTTCGACCGCGACACACCGTCCAAGCGCGTCGAGTCGCGCGTCGATGTAGAGCTCTTGAACATTCCCCGGAGTTACGTCGACAAGTACGACGAGCTCATCGGGAGGGTCACGAGGGAACAGGCCAACGATGCGACGCGCGCGAGGATCTCACCTCGTGACCTCACGATCGTGGTCGTGGCGACGGCGAGCGAGGTGGCGCCCGCCTTCGAGCGGCTCCCCGGTGTGCGGTCACTCGAAGTCGTTCCGTTCGACCGGAATTAGTTGCTCAAAGCGCGTCGCAGCTCGGCGCGGCTCCAGATGTGCGGCACTCGCACCTCGGACAGCTTGGACAGGCGCTCGGCTCGCTCGCAAAGCGCCCCATCGGGCTCGGGCAGAATGATCGTCCGAAGGCTCTCGGAGCGCGTGAAGAACTCGACCACATCCATCGCACGCGGGTCGTGCGTCACTGAATGAATGACGAGGCCCGCGTACTTGGTTTCCTCGTCCTCGAGCTCGCGAACAGCGTCTGCGAGCGAATCGACACCCGCAACCGGAAGACCAAAGCTCCGAATCTCCGACTCGATCTCTTCGCGGACCCGGCGACGGGGCTCAAAGACCAAGAGCGGCAGATGTGAGGTCGCCGCGTCGCGCCGCAGGAGCGCGCGCAAGACAGCATTGTGGATCGCGTCTTCCTGGTCGGCGGACAACACCGGGAACGCAATGGCAAGACCTACGCCGTTGCTTCTGTCGCGCGCCCGACGCACCGAACCGGTCAAGCTCATGGTGTCTTCGCCGGTCGCGAGATCGATGAGCAGGTGCACGAGGTGACCCGGGCGCAAGTCGCGATCACCGCTGACCATCGCGCCGCCGGCGGAGATGTTCTCGAGCGTGTACTGCCCGACGTGGTCGCCCCGTTGAAACAGAACTGCTCGCCCGTCGAGGTCCACTCGGTGGTTCGATCGTCTGTCTCGTTCTGCCCGGGCGTGCCCCATCGAGGTTTCAGAGTGCCGAGACATGCGACGAAAAGCTAGTCCACAAGGGGTGATAGCCCGATCGGTTGTGTGTGATTTTACAGTTCGTTTTTCAGGCTTCTCAAAAGACCGAATGATTGTATAATCGGCGACAGGCGAGGGCCCTACGATGATGAACACACGAATAGGCGACATTCTCCGCAGAAAGGGCGAAGAGGTGTACTCGGTCGGCCCGCTTGCAACCGTCATCGACGCCGTGAACACGATGAATGATCATCACGTGGGTTCGGTATTGGTCTGTGAAGGTGGCGAACCGATCGGGGTTTTTTCTGAACGTGACGTGTTGGTGCGCGTCGTTGCCGCGCACCGCGACCCGAGACAAACGTTGGTGCGCGACGTGATGACGACCCGTCTCTATACGGCGACGCCCGACGATACATTGCTCGAAGTGATGCGCCTGATGACCGACCGCCGTTGTCGTCACGTTCCAGTGATGGAGGGCGGCCGCCTCATAGGGCTCGTATCGATCGGAGACCTCACGAAGGCGACCCAGTACGATCTACGCCAAGAGGTTCGGGAGCTTTCGAGTTACATCGGAGGCCCGTACTTGAGTTAACGCGCGTTGAGCTTCCCTCTCAACGCGCGCAACGCGTGAGAAAGGCCACCTGACCCCCAAAAACAGGTGGCCTTTTGCTAAGTGCTCGTAGTGGCGGTCTGCGGTCGGCGGTGCGCGGTCTGCGGTTTGAGGTTGTTGGGGGGGGTCTGATAGAGTGCCGGCGGTATGCCGAGCCTCAAATGGATGGTGCCTCAGGGCCGGCCTCGCGTGTTTGGGATCTACAAGCGTGTGACGTCGATTGGGGCGGCGGGGGCCAACGATGTGGTTATCGAATCGGCTTCGCTCGAGGCGCATCACGCACAGGTCGTGTTCGACGGGCGCGATTTTTCGGTGGCTGCCGTCGATGCCGGGGCGGTGCTCCACGTCAACGGGAAGAAGAAGAAGAAGTCGAAGATCTTCCACAACGACAAGCTGACCCTCGGCGACGTCGATCTGGTCTTCTCGCTCTACGACGAGAGCGGCACGGCCAGAGACGTCGACACCGAAGGCAGCGCTTCTCACACCTCGGAGATCGAGGGAATGACGAAGCTGAGCGATTTCAATCGCAGGCTACTCGAGATCCGGGAGATCCCCGAGCAAATCGAGACGTTGCTGGACGCGGTGATCGACGTCGTACACGCCAACAAGGGCTTCGTGATCCTGCTCCGCGACGGCGACCCAGAGATCGCTGCAGCGCGAAACGTCGATCGCGAGACGATTCCAGACGCGGTCACACAGCTCTCGGACAGCATCCTGAGGCGCTGCATCGACACGCGTCAGCCGCTGATCGTTAGCGATGCCGTCAACGACACCATGTTCAACTCGAGCGAGAGTGTGCTCGATTTACAACTCAGCTCGGTCATGGTCGCGCCGCTCATTGCGCAGACTCAGCTTCTCGGACTGATCTACGTCGGCAACGACAACGTGGTAAACCTGTTCGAGCAGTCGAGCCTCGAGGTCCTGACCGTGTTTGCGGGCCAGGCTTCGCTCATCTTGCAGAACGCCATTCTGCTCAATCAGCTGACGACCGATCGCGACCGTATCGCCGAAGAGCTCGAGGCGCAGAAGTTCGGCGACATCATTGGGAGCTGCCCGAGCCTGCAGGAGGTGTTTCGGCGTGTGGAAAAGGTTGCCGCGGCCGACATCAACGTGCTGATCACGGGTGAAACCGGCACCGGCAAGGAGTTGTTTGCGCGGGAGCTCCATCGTCGCTCGAACCGCGCAGAGGGACCGTTCGTCGTGGTCAACTGCGGTGCCATCCCCGAGAACCTCATGGAGTCCGAGCTCTTCGGTCATGTGCGCGGGGCGTTCACCGGTGCGGTCTCGACGCGCCAGGGAAGCTTCCAAGCGGCCGACGGAGGCACGCTCTTCCTAGACGAGATCGGCGAGATGCCGCCGGCGCTCCAGGTCAAGCTCTTGCGCGCGCTCCAGGAGCGCGTGATCGTCAAGGTTGGGGACACGAAGCCGCAGTCCGTTGATATCCGCATCCTCGCCGCGACCAACCGCGATCTGGAAGCGTCGATCAAGGAGTCGACATTTCGCGAGGACCTCTACTATCGACTGAATGTCGTGAACCTTCACCTGCCGCCGCTTCGGGAGCGCGGTGACGACATTGTCATTCTTGCGAAGTTCTTGCTCAACAAGTACGCGGCGGAATTTGGCGCGCCCGTCAAGGGCTTCACACCGAAGGCGCTCGAAGCGATGCACGGCTACGACTGGCCGGGCAATGTCCGTCAGTTGGAGAACCGAATCAAGAAGGCCATCGTACTGGCAGACAAGACCTTGATCGGACCCGAAGATCTCGACTTGGGTAGCGATAGCCGACGTGCGGTGGTTCCGCTCACGGAGGCGCGGGAGGACTTCACGAGGCAGTACATCCTCGATGTCCTCGAACGCAATGGCGGCAATCGGACCCGGACGGCCCGCGAGCTGGGCGTCGATCCGCGAACGGTCTTTCGCTACCTGGAGCGCGATCCGGACGCCCCGGAGCCCGGTGGCCCCGCCGGGGGCTGACATTAATGTCATAGGTGATACCCCGAATTCGTGGAACAATGTTGAAAACCCAAGGGTTTTGGGCGTCGGAGCCGCGGCATGGCGTTTGCTTCTAAATTAACCGGAATGCTTTTCTTCGCTTCATGTACGGCGCTAGGCGCCTCGGCTAGTGGCTGCATTGCGACCAGCACGATCGAGTTCGAGTCGGACGAGAATTTCCCGCCCTCGATCATTAGTCAGCCCCTCGCTGATTTTCCGCTCAACGAGATCGGCCAGATCAATCTCGACGATCCGGTCGAGGTACCGGAGATGTTGCTTCAGGTGATCATCCGCGATCCGAACTTCGATCAAACTCTCGAGTACAGAATCTTTCTCGATGCGCCGCCGCCGCCAGCGGCAGAGCTTCAGATACAGGAAGGCGAGCTCGACCCGAGCGGGTTCCTCGAGCGCGATTCGGAGTTCGCCATCCCCTACGACCTCCTCGAGCCCGGCATCTGCCACAAGATCGAGCTCGTCGTCGTAGGCAGGTTCGCGAGCAACGTGGAGAAGCGCCGCCCGGAGCAAGAGGGCGACATCGACCAGGCGACCTGGTGGGTCGAAGTGACCAATTCCGACAACCCCGTCATCACGGTGGAGTGCCGATGAGGAAGTCGCTGTGGTTACTGGCTCTCGTCACCGCCGTCGGATGTGACTTTGGCGCTGATCAGGCGTCGCCGCTGCTCGACAACTCATGCGCGGGTGACGCGGCCTGCGAGCAGGGGGTCTGCGACGGTCAGATCTGCATCGACGACTCCGGCGCGTCGGTAGAGGTCGCGATCGAGGTGCTTCGAGGTTCTTCAGATACTGAGGGGGTCACGCCGGCGAGCTGGGCGTTTGGCGCGGAGCCGGCTTCGGGCTCGAGCACGCGTGACCTCGTCCTTCCCGCGACTCGCGAGGTGGTCGGGACGGTTCGCTGGGATGGCGTTCGTATTCCGGCGATGCTCCGTTTCGTTCGCCGGATGGACAGCTCCGTGGAGCCGCTGCCGCCGGTTGCGGTTGAAGTCGACACCGTCCGCGACGCCAGCGCCGGCGCGGAGGGCGACGACTTCAGCACTGTATTGGTTGCGGGCGCGACCTACCACGTGACCGTCCTGCCGAGCAGCGACACGGTGATGGCTCCCATGGAGGATACCGCTCCTGCGATTCGTAGCCTCCCGCCGCTCTACTTGGATCTAGAGGTAGGCGACGACGTCCCCGAGCCCTTGCGGTTTGACGTGATGTTTCCTCCAGGACTTGCCGACGCCTGCGGAGCGAACGTCGACATTGGGTGCAGCCTGGAAGCCACAGTCCTCAGCTTCGATGGAGAGGTGGAGATCCCCGAGGCGGGGTTGCAGGTGCGCGCGATCGAAAAGACCAGCGCACGCGTCGTTTCTTCTATTGCCGAGACCGACGAGAATGGTCTCTTCACGATTCGAGTCAGCGACTCTGCGGCCGACTATCTGATTCGCGTCACCTCCAGCGCCGGCCGCGACCCCTTCCCAGCGGTGTCGGTCGACCCGGACGTCGCATTCGCGAACGACCCCGACGAGAAGCGCATCTACATTCCGCGCCTCAGTCCCGTTCAGTTCACTGGTCGCGTGCGTGATGAAGAGGACAGGCCGGTGCCGGGCGCAACGGTACGGTTCCTGTCGACCGGCATCTTTGGCGGGAATCAGCTTGGGCTAGAGGGGTCATTTGGCGGGTCCGCCACCACCGATGCGGAGGGCCGTTTCGGCGTCGAGCTCCTCTCGGGCTACTACTCGATCGCCGTTACCCCACCCGAAGACGCGGACAACGCCTGGGGCGTTCTCGGCGCCGAGTCTCTCGTTGGCGAAGAATTCACCGGAGGCGACACGTTGATCGTCCCGTCGCAGATCGGCCTTCGAGGTTGGATTACGACGTTCCGCGACGAGTCCGCGCCAGGGGTCACGATCCTTGCTCGGGCCCGCATGAGCGAGGACTTGGGGGCTAGGTCGCAAGAGACGGTGTCCAACGATATCGGCGCGTTCGCGATGAGCGTGGATGTCGGACTCTACGACATGCACCTCAAGACTTCGCCCGACTCAGGCTTTGCGTGGCTGGTCGAGCCGGAGCTGGCGATGAGCCCCGAGGAAGGCGACTCGGTGCGAGGCTATCGGCTGGACCCGCCCATTCCGGTGCAGGGCGTGATTCGAGCGAGTGATGGAGATGTCGTTCCCAACGCGTTGATTCGCGCCTACGTGCTGAAAACCGTCGAGGGATCGGCGGGCCGCTCCATCCAAGTCGCCGAGACCGAGTCGGGCGAAGACGGAAGCTATCGGCTGCTCATTGCGCCGCGCCTTCGCGACGAATGAGCATCCACAGGATCGCTGCGAGACCGAGCCACCCCGGCCAGTCACCGAAGCGAGTGTAGACTGTCTCCCCCTCGAGCATGTGGACGTCGTAGCGTAGATTCTCACGCGTGAGCACACCGGTCTGTGCGACCACCCGTCCGAGCGGATCCACGACCGCGCTGATGCCGCTGTTGGTGGATCGCACCATGTACCGGCGATGCTCGATGGCGCGGTACTGTGACAACACCAAGTGAATTGCCGGCTCTTGCGTGTCGCCAAACCAAGCGTCGTTGGTGAGATTGATCAGGATGTGGGGATTGGCTTCGCGAACCATTCGCCGGGTGAAGCGCGCGAGCACGTCCTCGTAGCAAACCGGCGTGGAGATGCGCCAGTCGCCGAACGTGATCGGGCGCACGTGAGTTCCCGCGCTGAAGCGACCGCTGTTCGGAGAAAGCTCGTAGAGGATCGGGAACCTGTCACCCAACGGGAGGTACTCGCCAAACATCAACAGATAGGTCTTGTCGTAGGTTGACTCGACCATGCCGTCCTCGTCGGCGAGGAACACCGTGTTGTAGATCTTGCGCTCACCGTCGACGAGCTCGGTCGACACTCCGCCAAAGAGGACCGGTGTATGGAGACCTCGCCGGACCCGGCTTGCATCCGTCGGCAACCTGCGAGGCAGCCCGCCGACAAACGCCGATTCAGGCCACACGATGAGGTCGAGCTCGCCCGCCTCCTCCAGTTGGCGGCTCTGCTCGAGATGGCGGCGGTGGCCTTCGAGCGCCTCAGCGCGCTTCTCGAAGATCCCCATGTTCACCTGCACAATCCCCAGGCGAAGGACGGGCGCTGCGTCCATCTGCGCTTCGACCTGTGCGATCCGCACGGCCCCGTAGATGAGGGTGAAGGCCAATGCCGCAGCCGCTAGTCCCCACAACGTTTTCGGTGCTCCGCGGCGCCGGGCCCGCCATTCCCAGGCCTCGTAGATGGAGAGGTTCACGAGCGCGATGACGACCGTGACGAGCATCGGGCCGCCGAGGTCCGCGATCTGAACCAGCGCGGTTTGGTGCTGAAGGCTGTTGGAAAGATAGGTGGGGAAAAGAGATGGATAGAGCCACTCGATCAGGAGCAACACCGGGATGGCTACGATGCTCACCCTCCAACCTCGGCGCCGGAGGGCGCGGTAGATCAGACCATAGACAGCGAAATTGAACCCGAGGTAGGCCGAGAACAGGAACCAAAAGAGAGCGCTCGCGGCGTACCCGTATCCCGAGAACACGTCGAGGAACTCTACGAGCCAGTGATAGCCGCCGGCGCAGGTCACAGTCCCGTACAACCACGCGACCCGGAGCGTGTGGCCCCAGCTCCGCGTGAGGCCGAGCTCCAACGCGCGCCAGAGTGGAACCAGGCACAAGAACGAAAGCGGCCAGAACCCAAAGCCGGCCCAGCCTAGAAAGTAGAGGGTCCCGCCAAGGACGGCGAGGCCGTAGGCTTGATAACGAGGCGGCACGCTCGCGGGTGGAGTGGGAGTCTCGGTCACTGGGCGGTTACTAGCACGCGTTCGGTGGATTCGTGCACGATGTCGAGCAGGCGATCGAGGTCCGCGTCCTCGATGTTGAGCGGCGGAACGACGTACACGGTGTTGCCGAGCGGCCGGAGGTGAGCACCGAGTTCGAGGGCTGCCTCCGAGATTTCCCAGCCGACAGTGCCCATGTACCCGGGGGCCCCGACGTCGAAAGCCGCACACATGCCTAGCGAGCGCGGCGCGGTCACGCCCGAGATCTCGGTCATGCGTTCGATCCGTGTTGCGAGCTTGGCAGCCTTGGGCTTGGCAGACTCGAGAACGTCATCGTCTCGGTAAATCGCGAGGACTTCGCGTGCCACCGCGGCGCCCAGGGGATTTCCGCAGAAGGTATGACCATGCATCAGCGCGCGCTCCTTGCCGCCCCGAAAGCCATCGTAGATGCGGTCGGTCGCGAGGGTGGCAGCGAAGGGGAGCACCCCCCCGGAGAGTCCCTTAGCGGTGCACAGGAGGTCCGGCGTGACTCCGGCGTGCTCGCACGCCCACATGGGCCCAGTTCGGCCAAACCCAGTGAACACCTCGTCGGCGATCAGAAACGTATCGGCTCGCTTCGTTTCCTCCTGCAGTGCCGCGAGCAGGGCGGCTGGATACATCCGCATGCCGGCAGCGCCCTGCACGATCGGCTCGATGATCACACCCGCGATCTCGTCTGGCTTGTCGCGCAGAAGCGCCAGCAGTTGCCCGAACACCGGTTCCCATTCGTGGTCGACCGCATCGGGTGGCCGTTGCACGTCGATGAGGAGAGGGCCGAAGACGGCAGTGAACTCGTCGACGTCGCCGACACTCATCGCGCCTAGCGTGTCGCCGTGATAGCCCCCCGGCAGGGCGAGGAAGCGTTTGCGTTTGGGATGCCCGTTCTGCTGCCAATACTGAAACGCGATCTTCAACGCGACCTCCACGGCCGTCGACCCATTGTCGCTATAGAAGACCCGGGTAAGGCCGTCCGGAGCGGCCGCGACGAGCTCGGCGGCAAGCCGGGAAGCGGGTTCATGCGTCGCAGCGGCCAGCGTACAGTGCATCATCCGCTCCGACTGCCGAGTGATCGCGTCCCGGAGACGCGGATGGCCGTGTCCAAGATTGTTGCACCACCACGACCCGCTGGCATCGAGCACCCGCCGCCCATCGCTGGTGATCAACCAGGGCCCCTCCGCCCGATCCACGACCAACAGAGGCCGAGCCTCATGATCGTTGCTCGATGTATACGGTCGCCACAGGTGCGCCCGGTCGAGAGCGATGAGCTCGTCATCGGAGGACATCCAGCCACTGTGCGCCAGCGCCAGCGCCAGCGCCAGCGTCAGTGTCACTGGCAGTGCCAGTGACGGTGTCAGTGCCAGCGTCAGTGACAGTTGCCAGTGACGGTGCCAGCGTCAGTGCCAGTGGCCGCGATCCGCAGTTCTGAAATTAGGCGGGGCCGACAAGGACTTCTCTTCGGCCGCCGGCCTTCGAGCTCGGAGGTCCGACGACGCCTTCTTGCTCCATGCGCTCCACCAGCTTGGCAGCTTTGTTGTATCCGACGCTCAGTTGCCGCTGGACGTGGCTGATCGAGCAGTACCCGGCATTGGCGACGACCGCGACGGCTTTGTCGTAGAGTGGGTCGTCGCTCTCGCTGCCGAAGCCCTCCTCTTCGCGCGGCTTCAGGATCTCGTCCTGATATTCAGGGTCGCCCTGCTCGCGCAGGAAGTCGCACACCGCCTTCACTTCATCTTCGCTCACGTACGCGGCGTGGACGCGCTGAAGGTCACTCGCCCCGGGCGGAATCATCAGCATGTCGCCCATCCCGAGGAGATGTTCGGCGCCGGAGCGGCCGAGGATTGTCATCGAGTCCTGGCGCTGTGCCACCTTGAAGGCGATGCGGGCCGGGAAGTTGGCTTTGATCATGCCGGTGATGACATCGACGCTCGGGCGCTGTGTCGCGAGGATGACATGAATGCCGGCGGCCCGTGCCTTCTGGGCGAGTCGGGCGATGCAAGCCTCGACGTCTTTGGCCGCAACCATCATCAAGTCGGCGAACTCGTCGACGACGACCACGACCGAAGGCAATTTCTCCGGCTCGAAGTTCTCCGCATCCGAAGCCTCGCCATCGGCGGGGTCGAGCAGAATCTCTTGCCCGTTGGCGTCCTGGGCGCTGACCTTGCCCTTGCGCTTCGGCATGAACTTCTCGACCGAAAGATCGCCCTGCAGCACGCGGTCGACGCGCCGGTTGTAAGTGTCGATGTTCCTAGCGCCCGCATCGGCGAACATTTGGTAGCGGCGTTCCATCTCGTCGACCGCCCAACGGAGCGCGAGCGACGCCTTCTTCATGTCGGTGACGACGGGCAACAGCATGTGGGGAATGCCGTCGAAGACCTGCAGCTCGACGACCTTCGGATCGATCATCAGCATCCGGACCTCTTCCGGCGTCTTCTTGGCGAGGATCGACGTCAGCATCACATTGAGCGCGACGCTCTTACCGGAACCGGTTGCGCCCGCGACCAGCAGATGCGGCATCCGCGCGAGGTCCGCGTAGATAGGCTGCCCGCCGATGTCCTTGCCGAGCGCCATCGGGAGCGCGCCGCTGTGCTTCTCCCAGCGGCGATCATCGAGAATCTCTCGCAGATGAACGTTCTGGCGGATGTCGTTCGGCAGCTCGAAGCCGACGCGCGCCTTGCCCGCGATCGGCGCCACGATGCGGACCTTTTGCGCGGCCAACGCCATGGCCAGGTCGTCGGCGAGGCCAGCGATCTTGGAGACTTTCGTCCCACTCTGAGGCTCGAACTCATACATCGTCACAACAGGCCCAGGATGGATCTCGTCGACGCGACCTCGCACGCCATACGCGGCGAGCTTCTCGGTGAGCAGCTCGGCGTTTTCCCGAAGCGCCTCCGCGTCGACGTGGATTACCGAGGAATCGGGCTCATCGAGAAGGCTGTTCGGCGGCAGACGGAACTCGCGGTGGTCCCGGCGGGTGCGCGTCGAGATCTCCAGAGGCTTCTGCTTGGTTTCCTTAGGCGCGACGATCGTTGGGCCCGCGGCGCCGTCTGGCTTCGGTTCTTGCAGCCTGGGTTGAGGAGTAGGGATGACCACCGACGCCCGCGGCCGCTCCTCAGGCTCTTCTTCCTCATCGTCGAACGGCCCGCCCATGATGCGGGGCTGGCTCAGTCGGACCTCTTCCTCGTGGAGCTCACGTGCTTCGGCCCATGCTTCGCGGAGCGCGATGAACACGCTCTGAACCTTCGCCCATGCCGCGTGACCCACGCGGACGAATGCCTGCGCTGCCTCTTCGAGTGTCCAAGGCGTCCTCAGAATGACGGCCGTCCCGAGAATCGCGAAGCCTATGATCACCGTCCCATAGAAGCCCAGCAGTGATCGAAGAACCTCCCCCAGAAGTTCTCCGACCGCGCCACCGGGCGATGCCCCCCACACCGCCTGCGGCTCGATCAGGATATGTCCGAGCGCCGCGCCAACGATCACGAGCACGAGGGTGGACGCCATCGTGGCAAGGCCGAGCATTGCGGAGCGCCTCCGAAACAATCGATAGGTGAGCAGCCCGCCCTCGAGGGGCAGGAACCAAGCTACCAACCCGAACGCGAGCATCAGCGCCCGGGCAAACCGATGACCGACTGGGCCCACAAGGTTCGCGCTCCCGTTTCGCGCGTCATACGAGATCAGCGCGAGGGTCAGCAGTACGGTTGCGGTCAAGGTCAGGATCGCAAGGACGTCCTGCCGCCTGCCCTCCGGCGCCACCAGATCGCCCGAAGAGGTGGTTTCTTGTGCGCTCAAGTAAGCGGCCTCCTACACGGGGGAGGCTATGCGCCGCGGCCTCGATTGGTCAAGAAATCTCAGCTCGGGGACGTTCTTGATTGCTTGGCTGAATCCTCTATTATCTTGCCGGGTTGCATGCCCACGGGGGATGGTTCCGCAGGTCGGATGGGTAGGACGTCGAAGAACTTCATTCTTTGCTCGGCGCTCGGCGTGATGCTGGGCGTGATGCCGGGTGTGATGCTTTCGGGCTGCCAGGTCGACAGCGACGATGTCCAACAGTGGAAGGGGACGGTCAAAGGCCCCACCAGACTGGTCGCCGTACTTAAAAGCGACCGCTATCCCCGTGAGCTCCGGACCGAGGCCGCGGTGGCGATGGTCGAGATGGACCGAAACGACGTCGACGCTTTGGCCCTTCTGCGGGGCGCGCTCGATGACCTTCGCCGCGAGGACCCAGGCACGAGCGAGGCGATCGTCGGCGGGATGATCCCGCGCCTCGAGGCACTGTTGTCCGAAGAGCCCAGCGAAGCAGACAAGGTTCCTGATCCGACCCAGGTGCGCGCCAAGGATGCCGCGTACATGGTGATTCCGTATGCCCCCGAGGGCTCCAGGGAGGCCCTCGTTCGTTCGGTTGTCGGCTGGTACTCCGCGGACTTCGAAGGCCGTAGCCTCGCGGGAGACTACAGCGCCGAGCAAGTCACGCGTGCGCTTGGAGCGGAGGCGGCGGGCATGCTCGTCGATGCGCTTCACGAGAAGATGCCGCCGCAAGCGATGATCAAAATCGCCGAAATTATCGGAGAAGACGGCGGTCAGGAGACCAAAGAACGCGCAGGCAAGCGACTCGTTGCCATCGAGAAGGAGATGGAGAAGGCCTCGTTCGTGAAATGGCTTTCCGCTCAGGTTCGCGCATCGATCGATGCGTCAGGGGAGATGGCGGACGCCGCGCGTGTGAGCTCATTGGCGCTCTTCAATCGAGAGAATTACATCAACCAAGGTGCGCTCCCGGCAATGCGGCATCTCGGTGACCAAGCGGTGGTCGCCACACGGTTGTTGGGCATCGCGGACACCAAGCCTGGACCGAACGATGGCAAGGCGTGGGTCGAGCGCCTCAACGCCCGGCGGGCCACCGCGCTCAAGGCGCTCGAGGGGCACGTGACACGTGCACACCTCAACCGCCTTCTTTCGATCGCGCTCGATCGGAGCAACCCGATCGAGGTTCGCGACTACGCGTTTGATCGCGTCGGCGACATCCGAAGTCGCAAGGCGATCCCCCGGCTTTGGGCGCTCGTCGAGCGCACCGGGTGCTCGGCGGCTTCCTGCTCCTCGTCGGACAAGCTCGGGAAGCGCCTGCGCTGGCGAGCCGGCGAATTGGTGCTGTCCCTCGGTGGCCCTTCCACCATCGAGCCATTTTCCCAACGATTACCAGCATCTCCGGGGATCCAGTACGAGCCAGAGGAGCTCGAAGGCTACGCCACCCGGATGAGTCAGATGACACCTCCGCCTACATCTACCGTCATCGCGCTGCTCGATTCGCAACAGTGGTGGAATCGTGTGGTCGCATTGCGCTATCTTGAACGCAGAGGTGGGGAGGCAGACGTTCCTGCCATGAAGCGACTAATGTCGGATGAGGCCGAAGTTTCGGGAGAAGGTTGGTCGGAGCTGAATCCGCCGGTGAAAACCGTGGGTCAGGTTGCCGATGCGGCCATCAAGGCGCTTCGGGCGCGCGAGCAGGGTGACAACAAGTGAGTACTCGAACCGATGGGTGATCAAGGCGACAGAAAAACAGTGCGTGCATTTCAGTGCCGCGACTATCTTTTCGAGATCTTCGATCGCATGAGCTCTGAGCTCGAGTGCTCGGTCGACTATCTGATCAACGAGTCGATGCGAGAGTACGCTCGCGCTCGCGAGCAGACGGTAGCGGCGGTCGACGCGCAAGAGCTCCTCGGGTCTGCCGTGGCCGGTGCGGCGCCTATGAGTGCGCAACCGATCGGCGCGCGACCTGCTCCCATGCTCACGCCAGTGCCCCCGCATCGCCCGCCAACACAGCCACGCGTGACGGCGCCGCCGCCGCTTCCCGGGCGCCGCCCATCCGATGCGGCGGGTCGCCGGGTGCTGGTTCTTCAGTTCAATGACCAAGACTTTCCGCTCGATAAAGACGAGTTTATCATTGGGCGTGGCGCGCGAAGCGCAGACCTCGCAATTCGCGACGGAAACATTTCGCGAAGGCACGCCGCCGTCGTGTTTCACGATGGCGCCTACTTCATGAAAGACTTGGGCAGCACGAATGGAATCGAGTTCGCGGGTCAACGTGTCGAATCCAAGCGCATCGAAGAAGGCGACGTCTATCGCATCTGCGATTACGAGCTTCGCTTCACCTATCAGTGATCGAGGGTCGGCGCGCGCCGCGTGCCTCGTTCTGATTGCGCTCGCCTGCACTCTCTCGGGAGCATCCGGGCGGGCAGACGACGCGGCCTCTCGAGCGAAGACCGCCCAGCTTCAAGAGAGACTCGGGCGGCTCGAGGCGCGGGACGACGCGAAGTACGCCAAGGGCGCCCTCGAGCATGCCCGCCGCGCGCTAAGCGTGGCGACGGGCGACCCCGAGGATCCGGGAGCGGTATCGCGGCAACAACAGATCGCACGGGCGGCCATGGTGCTGGCCGAACGGCAGCTCGAGCGTCGCCGCGCACAGGCCGAGCTATTCGCCACGCAGCGCCGTCTCACCGCGACACGTGAACGGGCCAACGCGCAGCGGCGTGCGCTCGAAGCTCTGATGAGGGACAGGGCTGCGATCGCTCGTGAAGGAGTGCGGCCGTGATGTTCCGCGCGACGTGGATCGTCTCATGCATAGTGGGACTCGGGTGCGCGGCGCAGCAAACCGCGCGGACCTCGGACTCGCTCTTCACGTCCCCGGCGGCCGAGCAGGCGCGCGAGCACGCACCGGATCTCTACGAACAAGCACAGACTGCGTGGGCCAAAGCCGACGCGGCTCAGCGACATAGAGACGACGCTGCCGCCAACGACCAGCGCACCGAGGCACAGCTCTGGCTGACCGCCGCGGTGGCAGAAGCCGAACGGGTCCAGCTCGACCAGCGCCGCGCCGAGCTTCAACGCGAAGAAGAGCACTGGGCCAAGCAGCTCGCCCGGGACCAAGAGGCCTCTGCCATGGTGGCGCGAGATATTTCACGCTACGAGGCGAGGGCGGTCGCGCTTCACGAGGCGGAGCGGTTGACCGCGTTGAGTGACGGACCGACCATGAGTGAAGCCACGCTCGATGCGATCTTGACGCGCGCGCGGCTCAACGTCGCCCTCGCGGAGGCCCTCGGCGCCACCGACGAGCAGCTCGCGCCGTTGCGGGAGCACGCCGACGTCCTCGCGCGCCGACGCCCTCACTCGGCCAAGGATGCGGAGGCCCTCCTGCTGAAGACCGAGGCCTTGATCGGGCAGATGCGCGCGCAGTGGCCGGAGCCTCGTCCCGGCGCCGCGACCGAGCTCGTCGAGACCGCGCTGGTCACGGGGTTTGCCGCCGATCGCATCGGCACCGGGGTGCTGGTCCGCTCCGAGCGCTTCTTCACCTCCACGGGGAGCGTGTCGAGCGCAACCGTCAAGCGTTTCCACGGGCTGCTCGCCGCGTTTCCGCACGGCCCCGTCGCGTGCCAGGTCGCGGTCCCGGAGCTCCGGAGCCGGGTATGGGCGCGACGTGTCGCGCTCTTGGTCGAGCGCCTTCGTCGAATGGAAGACCCCGGGCGAGTGTCCACCGGGATGGTCGTCACACAGTCCCTCAGCGCAGGCGCAGTGCAATGCACCTTTGCTGCGTATCGCGGCCTGTGACGAGGACAGTTCGCGTCAGTCGAGCCTGCGGAAGGATTGTTGCGCGGCGGCTTTGGTGCGGTCCACGTTCGGAGCGTGCTTGGGCGGGGGTGGGAGCTCGGTGACCGAGATCCGCGTCAAGCTGTTCCCCACTTCGAGGATCGAGACGTCGACCTTGGTGGGGTTGACCTCCGCGCCGCGGACGCTCGCCCGTTTGTAGATCGCGCCCTCGCCTCGGCGCTCCACCTTGCCAGTGATCATCATCGGACCGAAGTACGCGAGCACCTTGTCGATAGGTGCCTGGATTCGATACACGTGCTGAAGCCCGTCTTCACGGTAGACCTCGGTTCCGCGCGGGAGGCGGATGCCGATGATGTAGTCGTCCGATGGAAGGAGCTTGCCCTGTGGATCGTAGTTACGAACCATGGGCTCTCGGGCCTGGGTCCCCTCATCCACCTTCGCCGCAGGGGCATCCGCCCGCTCGGAGTCGGCGCGGCGTTCGGGCTCCGATGTGCAACCCACGAGCGCTCCGAGGAGAGCGAGAATGAGCAGGCGAGTGATCATTCCAGCGTATCCGCCATGCCCGAGACGACGGTGAAGCCGTCGGGTGCAGTGATGGCCTCTTCGAGGATGTTGATCGACAAGCCACCGCTGGTCGATACCGACCCGCTGAGGTGGCCCATGAGCTTGAACTCGCGCCCGCTCGTCGCGTACGGCATGGCCAACGTCGAAACCGTGCCGTCAAAGGGGTCGGTGATATTGACGCCGCTCGTCGCGGTGCAGACTGGCTGCTGAGTGACCTGGAGCCCGACGAGGAGGGCGTTCTCGAGCGCCGGGATGTCTGTTGAATCGAGCACTGACGCCGGATTGCCGAGAGAGTTGACGAGCAGCGGAACGAGGTCCCCCGCACTGGTCGGGTCGTCTAGATAGTGAACGCCCCAGACTCGGCTGCCGCCAAACGGACAGGCGTCGACCGCCGTGCCGCCGCCCGCCTTGAAGGAGCCAAAGAAGACCTGTCCGCCGAAGAGCTCGACGGGCCCGGTCATCTGCTCGCCGGCGTCGAGAACGATCTCCCAGTTGAGCCGTCCCTCGAGGGTGTCCACGAAACCATCGGTGTCGAAGGTGAGCTTCTCGGTGATCGACACGACTCGGTTCTTGGCCGAGGCATCGTCGAGCACGTCGATGTTCCCGGTTCCGACCAGGATGACGATCTCGCCATTGTCGTTGACCGTGAGGGCGGGCGGGTAATAGGTTGGCTCAGCCTCATCGAAGCCTTCGGCGTAGTACAGATCGTGGAGCGCTTCGGCGTCCCAGTCCTCCGGATCGGGCGAGGACATATCGACCCGCCACAGCACCCCGTCCGCGTCGACGGTGTACGCCGCGCTTCCCACCGTGCCCGTGTCCCCTCGGAACACAGAAATCGCGCCGTTCAGCGGTGCGGGGAATGTGTTCTCCCCGATTTCCCGGATCAACGAGCCCGTTGCCAGGTCGACGAAGTAGAGGACCCTACCGTGCTGTGTCTCCGCGGGGACCGAGGCTGTCCCTCGCCAACAGCGGCGATCCGCGCGCGGGCTGATGCCGACGCCAAGGGCGTCGTCCATGTCCTCGGGGAGCTGGTCGCCCGAAGCGATCGTGCAGGCGCCCGCGCCTCCTACGCCCTGCCCGCCCGGCACGATGATCACGCCGTGGGACTGCCTGGGTTTGAATACGGTCGGTCCGCCGGAGTTCCCCATGGGCGTGGGGTCGCTATCCTCGAGGAAGATTTGCGCCGCTGTGGGCTGGCCGTAGGTGTCGCCCAGATTGTCGTCCGTGAACTGCCAGAGGAACTCGGGCTTGCAGGGGTTGGTGACGTCGAGCGCAACGATCCCGTTGCCGCCGTTTCGAAAGCTCAGGAAGAGGATGGTACGCCAGACGTTGGTAACGCCCGCGGGGGAGTCCTCCGTTCCGCCGCCGCCGTCGTCCTGGGCGAACGAGCGTACGTCGTACAGGTCGCGCACCATGATGCTGCCGTCCGCAAACCATTGCTTGCTGCCGCCCGACAGCAAGTCGTCGAGGTCGTCGAGAAACATCGGGGCGATGAAGCCCCAGAGCTCGGTGCCCGCATTCTGGTTGTTGGCACACGCGAACTCGTCGAGGTTGTTGCCGGCGGTAAACTCGCCGGCAGCGTGGTCATCGGCCAAGAACGCGTGAATGACACCGTCGTTGGTCGATGCGTAGATCACGCGCGGGCGCCGGTTCAGCGCCCATCCGTCCGACGATAGGTCTTCGAGTGGGTCCGGGCTCTCCTGGTGGGCGAACCCTAGACGCCAATCGTTGTACGAGCGGTCCTCGAGGTCATCGACTATTGGCCCGACGATCGCGGGTGTCGAGTGATAGATATCACCGAGGCGTTCGTCCTCGCGGCCGCTGCCCGGAACGCCGTGCACCCAATCGACGACCGTATCGCGCTGTACCGTGTCGATGCTCCCCACGCCGAAGAAGTACTCCGGTGACACCAGCTTGCTGAACTCCCCGATGGGAACCTTGTTGAGCTCGGCTCCCGCGGTCGGAACGTCGATGCCCTGGTTGGTGAGCGAGGTGAGCCGCTCTCTTCCGTTGCCGGCCAGGTGCCCGTTGATCTTCGCGGGGTCGGTGGGCAGGACAGTCCAGAGGTTTCTACTGAAGGTACCCCCGAACGCCACGGCCGCGGGCGGGTCCGACCCGACGGGATCCACGTCGCCTGGGGCCGTCGTTTGCCCGTTGAGCTGCACGTGGAAACGGTCGGCGTCGACGACGTTCTGGGCGACTGGGATACCCGAGATGCACTCGATGCGGCGCCTTTCCAAGATGCCATCCCAAGGGTCCGTGGCATCCAAGGACGCATTGAAGCCCGAGATGAACTCCGCCTGAACGAGGCCCGGCGTCAGCCCCGTGCCCACCGGAGCGGTTCGGCTCGTGGCGCCTGGGTTCTGTTCATTGAGCGCTGTGCTCAATGCGGTCACGAGCTCGGCGCGATCGGCGACCAAGAAGGCCTGATCGGTGTTGCCTACGGCGGCGATGTCATTGAGGAGGGTTTCGACCGCCGCGACCTCCGCGGGGGTGCCGTCGAGCGCGAAGCCGATGACATAGAACTTGTCGAGTTCTCCGGCTGCGATCATCGCAGACACGGTGTCGACGATCTCTTCATAGGGGCACCCGGTCGCGCCGACGGGCTGACCCAGCAACTCACAGTTGACTGGGGGGCCACGCATGTCGCCGTTCGGGAAGCCGTCGGTGATCAGCACTGCGCTGCGCGCGCGGCAACCATAGTAGGGATCGCCCGGCCCTGGGTCCGCGACCTTCTGGGTGATGTCGGCGTCGGTTTGAAGGAAGGTCTCCAGGTCAGCGACCAGCGCGGCCGTGGGCGTCGAACCGAACGGGCGCAAGGGGTTCTTGCCAAGGCCGCTGTCGCCGAGAATCGTCCCTTGAATCGAGGCGTTGGTGGACGTCATTGCCGCGGTGCTGTCCGCGCCCACGCTCACCAGGCCGCCCTCGGGCGCCGTGGCTGACCGCGCGCCGCTGTTGAGCATGTAGACCGCCCCGCCAGCGCCCGGGAAGGTGTACGGCTTGTCGCTCGCGAAGGAGTACATCCCTTTGGTGCCGATCGACTCGGCCGGGAAGGGCGCGGTCTGGAAAGTGGATTGGAGGACCAACGGGGGCCGATCGGTCAACGTGCCGATCGAGTCGAACGTCATCAGGCCAAACTTGATGCGCTCGAGGTAGGTATCGAGCACGCCGTTCCCGCTCTGCGTCCCAGCGTACGCGGGGATCTCTTGAGGCAGCTGGATGTGCGGCAGGAAATACCCTTCGTCGTACTGACCCGAGTAGATGCCACCGATTCGCGTGTCGGCGTTGCACTCGTATGGGCTGAACTCGCCGGTCAGCGCTTGTGCGACGACGGACCAACGGTTCTGTTCGTAGGCGCCCGCTCCACATACCGGCAGGCATTCGAGGCATGCCGGCGTGCTGCAGATGCAGTCCGGCTTGCGCTCCATCGACCCGGACGTGTCGACCAGGAGCACGAAGTGCGGACGAATGTTGCGGATGTCCGGGTCCTGGGCCGAGACCTCCGTGCTCGTTCCGAGCGAAGCCAGGAGCAAGCTAGTCAAAGCAAAGTGAAGCCAAAATCTCATTGGGACCCCGTGATGAAAGGCCCGCTCACGATGTACGCGCGCATGTCCGCGCTGGTCTCGTGGGGTTCGCGGCCGTGGTCTTCGACATGAGCGGTATCTGTGGCGCTGTTCAGCCGCGCCCGACCGCGGGCGGTGAGTGTCGTGCGCATGTATTTGAACTTGGTGCCGCCTTGCGCCGCCGCACCCGGGGCGAGCTTGCTCACGACGTGCTCATCGTAAATGTCGATGACGACGATAGGCGTCTGTGCGGACGTCGAGCCAAACGAAGAGTCGCCATCGACCGGCAAGTTTGCAAGCAACCCGGGCGTGATGCCGCCGTCTTGCGAGAGCAAGGCATCAAAGTGCTCCGGGTAGAGCCGATAGGCGCGCCGGTTGTTGGCCAACGGCGGTTCCGGATAGCAGCCGGTGGTGGCGTTGCAGGCGGGGAACTGCACGCCTTCGGTGCTCCCAGGCGTGAGCATGAGGTTCCGGACGGTCGAAGGACCAAAGATATCGAACCACTCGAGGGCGCCGATCAGGCCGGCTCGAGCCACGTAGCGTGTCTGCATCTGCTGCCGCGCGAACCCAGCGCCTCGGACTTCGTGTGACACGGTGTTTGCCGAGAACACGGCGCTGGCCGTGCCCACCATGATGATCATGAGAACGATGAAGAGCGCGGCGCCTTCCTGCTTTTGACGATGCTTCAATTGAGATTCCTCCTCGCCACGTTCATGACCGGGATCTCGATGCGCATCTTACGGACGCGAGCGGAGCCCTTCTGTGCGCTGCTCACGTCGAAACGGGTTCCTCCATCGCTCATCGACGCGTAGTCGAGTGACGGGTCCTCGACCGGGCTGCGGATGCCCAGTTCGATGATGACGGACCGGACCTGTTCCGGGTTGGCGTTGACCGTCGCGGCGCCGGACGTCCCGTAGATCGGGTCGCTCGAGATGTCCGGCGTCGGTTGTCCAGAGTTCGCGTCGATCAAGAACTTCACCCGGAAGCTGCTCACGTACTCCGCGACCACCTGGGTGGAGTTGAGCCTCACAGCTCCGGAGCTGGAGTCGAGTGCGCGGCGAACCAGGACGCGGTTCGGTGTTTCGAGCTTGTTCGCCCCACCGTCGGCAGTCGTCAGCAGGGAAGAGGGATTCGACGGGTCCAGATCGATATAGAACAGGTCGTCGGCGGCCATGAAGTTCCCGCCCACTTCGGTGTTGTCGTAGGGGTCGACGATCGCGTATTCGATCCACTGTAGCGGCGCGACCGTGGCCCCCTCGGCGGCCCCGGGAAGGCACGCCGTGCCCACAGGAAGAACCGGGTCTACGGTGATGCGGACTTCGTTTTGCGTATTGCCTTGCTTCCCGAAGACCGACCGAAAAAAGTGTCGTCCTGCCGGGGTCTCGATGTGCAGAACCGAGCCGGTCTGGAATGCTCTCGCGCCCTTTTGCGCGATGCCCTTCCAGCTCGCGCTCTCGCCGCTCCAGGCGCTGTCCCAATCGAGGTCGCCGGTCAGATAGGTCGGGTCGCTGCCACTGGTGAAGCCATCGGCGACCTGGCCCCACGAGAAGGTGCGACGGTACGCCTGGTTGCCGGTCTGCAGAACGATCACGGCTCCGTCGATGCTCGCGGAATGAACCAGCAGTTGGTCGGTCAAGTACAGACTCGTCAGCACCCGGAGTCGGTCCGCGTGCACATCGGAGTTGGTGTTGAGGCTATCCGGATCGAGAACGCCCAGGTCTTGGTCCGGGTAGTATTGAAACGCACCCAGCGGGAACGTGCTTCCGCCAAGCTTTGGAAGGGTCGGAGGGGTGGTGTCACAGGTAGACTCGAGAGTGCCGTTCGGAGAGCCAAAGAGACCAGCCCGCGAGATTTCTTTGCGGAGCTCCATGATCGCCACGCGCGAAGTGCCCTGCGCGGTCGCCACGCGTTGCTCTTCATAGAACTGCCTGCTCATCGCAGAGCCGAGGCCGTACACGGAGGTGATCGCAGTGAGCCCTACGACCATGGCCACCATCATCTCGATGAGAGTGAAACCGCTCTTCCTCATGCCTATTCCCTCCTCAGCCATGAGACCACCGTCGACGCGTACACCACGTTGACGTTGGGCGCCGTGTCCATGTTCCATCCGCCGGCGGTCGCCGCGTCGCATGCGGCGCCGCGGAAATCGGTTCCCGACACCCAGTTCGGGTGGGTCGCGTTGCCGCCCAGATGTCCCGCGCGGTACCAAAAGGTGCGGACGTCGACTCGGGCCGAACTCCCCTGCCTCAGCCAGCTCAAACGCAGGTTGGTGCAGTACTTGATCTCGGAGGAGGTATCCGTGTCTTCGCCAAAATAGTTGAAGCCGGAATGTTCATCGGCATCTGAGGGCGATGGCGTGAACCAATCGGTCGCCGACACGGTCCCCGCCAGTTCGCGAAGATACGCGGTCCCGATCAACTGGCTCGTGTTCAACCCTTGCGTCGACCACGCAAGCGAATCTCGTTCGATGCGCTCGATCCATCGTTCGGTGATCGCCAGTCCCGTGTTCAGCTCGTGGGCCGACCGGTTCGCGCCGCTCACCGCGTGATGCATCGAGAGGATGCCAAGCGAGCCGACGGTCATGATGCCAATCGCGATCATGACCTCGATCAGCGTGAAGCCCGCTCGGCTGCGCGTTGTCGAACCCGTCATCGCAGCATCCGTGGGGACCCGGTGCCAAGCGGAATCAATACTTTTCGAGCAACGCCCACCGCGTTGCCGCCAACCTCGCGATAGGCGAGGAATCCAAACCCGGATTGAGCATTGGGGGCCTGCCAGTTGGCGAACAACGCGGTGTCTCTGAAGACCTGGTTGTTCGAGCCGGCCTCGTAGCAGAAGGCTGTGTTCTGCCAACCGTCGACACGAACGGTTTCGTTGTCCGATGGGTCGGCGTCGTAGGTGTCGGCGTAGAGGAAATCGACGCAGCGCCAGTTTCCGCCGCAGTCGAGGTCGTCGAGCACGATGTTTGCGGTGTTCTCGAAGGTCGCAAGCGAGCACGCGCCGCTGGTGCCCCGCAAGGTCTCGAAGGCCCAGTCCTGACTGCTCAGACCGGTTCCCGAGTCGTTCATGTAGATCACTCGATGCGCGCGGCCGTATGCCATCGACATGTAACGGGCACGCTGAAACAGGGACACCACATCGCGGGCCACCATCGACACCCGCCGATCGGCGAACCCCTCGGCCATGCTTGGCAACGCCGCGCTCACGAGAATCCCCATGACCGCGAGCACCACCATCAGCTCAACGAGCGTAAACCCTTCACGTCTCTTCCTGGATTCCCCAAGCACATCCCTCTCTATCTGCAACACTCGTACCGAAACGGTAGCAACTCGAACTACTGGAAATTATGAGTGATTAGCCGCTCGGACGATCTGCGCAGCTATGCAGAATATGCGGTCGCTATGAAAAAAATACAGAGGTGCTCGATCATCGCCGGTTCTGGTCTGGGTCGGACGACCTGGCTTGACAGGGTGCAGGGCAACCACTATCTCGCCCTCTCTTCTCGTGCGGAAGTGGCGGAATTGGCAGACGCGCATGATTCAGGTTCATGTGTCCGCAAGGACGTGGAGGTTCGAGTCCTCTCTTCCGCACCGAGTCCGTCGTAAACGCTCGATATCCTGGTTAGGCGGCCGCTGACTGGTTGGCTAGCTTCTGGGCGCCGTGAAGCGACACGGCGAGAACCAGACCTTGCATCGATAGACGGCATCGGGGTCCGTCGACCAAGCCCTGGGCGTCGAGGCCTGCCAGGAGTTCCTGAACATGTGTCTCCGGAACATCGAGCCAGGTGGCCAGGACAGCAGGGGTAGCCTGAATGTCGGCTCGGCCCACCTCGTACAGCGTCTCGAGCAGCTGCCAACCTAGTTTTTCTTCGTTGATTTGCATTGGAAGGAGAAGATCGCTCAGTACTGAAAATCGGTCCAGTTTTTGGTGTTCAGTACGTCCGAATCCTACACGGCACCGGAATTATAGATGCTTTCGCGGTCAGATCTCAAGCTCGACCAACACGAACTTGTTGGAGTCCCGTTTGGTCGACAGTTCACGGATCTGCCTGTCGGCCACGAGCTTCCGGAAGCTGCGGAGCCGCTTGTGCTCGAGGACGAAGTACGCCCGGCGTCCCTGGTTCTCGGTCAGCCACTTGCGTACGCGCTTGTTGTCGGTTTCGGCGAAGACGTAGACCCGATTGCCCGTATAGAAGTTCTCGCCCTTCCAGTTCATTTGCCAAGCCACCAACGGCTCGTCCGCGCTCTCTCTGTCTTCGTAGTAGCGCTGCGCGAGATCGCGGAGCCCCCAATGGTCGGAGAGGTCGACCATGTACACATTCAGGCCCCAAGCGCAGAACAGGAACGCGATCCCCACCAAGGCGCGCGTGGCCGCAGGCCGCCAGTATCGAAACGCTGCAGCCACGGTCGCGACGCTCGCTGCCACCGCGAAGCCTGTCAGGATGGGGCGGTAGTCGAAGTGCTCGGGCCAGGGTCGGCCATAGTTGTAGACGAAGAGTTGGGCGAGTCGCTCGCTCCCCTGGGGCCGCGCCGAGGTCGCCCAACTCAAGTCGCGTCCGACGAACGCGGTCACGCACGCGCCGAGAAGCAACGCGACGCCCAGGCCCACATCAAAGCCCGCAGGGGCCAGCTCGGTTTCTGCCTTCGCAAGGTCCCGGGCCCCGAGCGCGGCGAACGCGACGCCGAAGGCGATCAGCACATACGCCTTAATCGGCTGGGCCTGCTGGAGGACCCAATCCTCCACCTGCATGGCGTCCACGGGGATGATTCCGCGAAGATCTCCCGCGAGCCAAGCGAACCCAGCCACCATGCAAAGAGCCGCTGCGCCGCAGAGCAGGGTCGCCGTCGGTCGCTTCGGACCCCACCACTGTGAGAGCGCGATGCCGATCAGAATGCCCGCCGGAATGATCGTGGGAAGGATGTAGTGGTGGTACTTGGTCACCATTGCGCTGAAGAGCACGAATGAGGACAGCAGCCACATCCCGAGGAAGAGCACCATCTCGCTTCGTGGATCCCGATTCGATCGCGATCGAAGCGAGAGACACACCATCAGAGCGGCCGGCAACAGCGCGATCCAAGGGAAAGTGGCGTAGCCGATCTGCGCGAGGAAATACTCGATGGTTCCCTTGTCGCCGTGCACACCGCTCGCGAGTCGGTTGATGTGATCGTGAATCAACAGCCTGTTGGTGAACGCAGGGCCGTGCCGCACGTACATCGCGAGGTACCAGGGCAGGCTCACCGCCGTCACGATGACGGCGCCCATCGACACACGAAGCTCCCCGTCGCCGAGCAATGACCACCGCCGCGCAGCGATCAGGTAGAAGAGAGCCGCCGCCCCGGGAATGGCGAGCCCCGGGAGCCCCTTGGCCATAAACGCAATCGCGCAGAAGAAGTAAAACGCGTACATCAAGAGCGGCCGCACACGCCGTTCTTTGCGCAGGACCATCGCCAGCCCGCCGAGCACGGCGAGCCACAGAACCCCCTGGACGAACGGCTGGCCGCCAAGGCCTCCGACGCGTGGGGTTTGGTCGCGTGGGCCTGGGTTTCCGGGGACATCGAGATTGCCGGCGGAGCCGTAGAGGAACCGGTCGGGGTGGGCGACCAGGCCATAGCCGTCGACCCAGGAGATGTTGCGGGAGATCAGATAGACCGCTTGCGGGAGAATCATCAAGACGATCGAGAATAGGACGACGTGCTGGAGCGAGAACCTCCATCTGCCCACCTGGAAGATCGTCGCCTCGCGCTTCGGGTCCTCTTGCATCGATACGATCAAGCAACAGGCGGCGATCGTGATGGCCGCTACCAACGGCAAGTCGGTGATCGCTTGATGAGAGATGAAGAAGAACTGCGGCATCGTGGCGGTGACCAACGTGGCGAGCGCAGCGGCGCGCGGCCCAAAGGTTCGGCGCGTGGTGACGTAGATCACGGCGAGCGCGGCCAGGGTCATCGCGATAGTAGGAAGCCTCAGGGCCCACTCCGGGCTCGCCGGGTTGGCGTCCGGCATGAAGTCGACCCCGAGGAAGCCCATGCTCAACGCTTCCATCCAGAAGAGCAGCACCGGCTTCGACCAGAACCACTTGTCCTGCGCCCACCACAAGCTGATCCAGTCATTCCGGGCGAGGATTTCGCGAGCGACCTCGCCGTAGTGGGTTTCCCACGGGTCCCAGAGGCCGGTGGTGCCCAGCAGCGGTAGGTAGATCGCGCAGATCGCGACCATCACGAGGAGACCCGGTCGACTGAGGGCAGGGGGAACGAAGCAGAGCAACGCCAACACGATCGTGATCGGCAACCCGTCGTACCCACCAATGACAACCCCTGCGATGAGGACGCCGAGCGACAACCCCGTCGCCGCGATCGGAGACAACCGCTCGTCGGCCCGTTTACCGAGGGTGGTTTCCTGCCATCCGGTTGCGGTGCCGTCGGGCGTCGGAATGAGCCAGGCGACCCACGCGGTGGTCGCGATCAGGACGATCAACGTGCCCCATAGCGGGCCAAACGGGAATGGCTCCCGGTTGGCCATCCACAGGGCCATGGCCGCGGTAGCCGCGACCGCCGTGAGCAAGGCAAAGGGCTTCTCAGGTGTTCGTCCGCCGCTCATGGTGACCGAGTGCTGAGGTCGAACCGAGTGAGGCCTTCCGCCGGGACCACCAACACTCTGACGTGCTCAACCGCGCGCTCGCCAGGCCCATAGACCGTGATTCGCGCCTCATATTCGCCTGGCTGGAGGCGCACGCTGTGCCGAATCACCTTGGTTTTCGTGACCGTCTGGTCAAATCGTGAGCTCGCGGCGGCCACACCATCCTGTAGATAGTCGATGTCGAGCTCGGTGACGCCCGGATCCAGCTGATAGGCGACCTCCACCTCCCGCGGCCAGACCCTTGCCAGGAGGCTGCCGACGAACACTACGCCGATCAGGGCAATCACCGAGGCGATCCTTCGCTTCATTGACGATGGCCCTATGTTTGATCCCAGATCCGACATGCAGCCGACTTTCACCACATTCCCAAAGGGTCCAGTACCTTGGCACCAATTAGAGACGGTGTTAAATTGGAGTTTGCCCCGTTAGTGCCCCGCTATGGTCCGCCTCACCAATATTCTTGAAAAGGTGCAGGGATACCACCCCCGCGCGGATACCGATCTGATCAACAAGGCATACGTGTATGCGTCGCGCATGCACGACGGGCAGACGCGCAAGTCGGGCGATGCGTATTTCATTCATCCGGTTTCGGTGGCGGACATCATCGCCGACATGCGACTCGATGCATCGAGTGTGTGCGCCGCGTTGCTGCACGATGTTGTCGAAGATTGCGAAGCGAGCCTACCCGACATCGAATCGGTGTTCGGCGAAGAGGTCGCGTTCCTCGTCGATGGTGTGACCAAGCTCGGTAACGTCAACTTCGCGTCACGGGAAGACAGGCAGGCGGAGAGCTTCCGAAAGATGCTCGTTGCGATGTCACGCGACATCCGTGTGCTTCTGGTCAAGCTCGCCGATCGGCTCGACAACATGCGGACCCTCGAGCACATGTCGACGTCCGCGCAGGAACGAATCGCGAGAGAGACACTGGAGATCTACGCGCCGCTCGCCGGGCGTCTCGGGATTCAATGGCTCAAGGCCGAGCTCGAGGACTTGAGCTTCCGGCATCTCGAGCCCGAGGCCTACGCCGTCTTGGACGAGCAGGTCCAGGCGGTCTCGAAGAACACCGACAGCTACATCGCGGAGGTCACTGCCAAGCTAAAGAAGATGTTGGTCACGCGCGGCTTCTCGGCGGAGGTCAGCGGGCGCCGCAAACATCTCTACTCGCTTCACCGCAAGATGAAGTCGAGCGGTATCGGTTTCGAGCAGGTCCACGATTTCGTTGCGTTTCGGGTCATCACGGAGAGCGTCGCCGATTGCTATGCGACCCTCGGGGTCATCCACTCGGAATGGACGCCCGTCCCTGGGCGATTCAAGGACTATATCGCTCTGCCGAAGTCCAACATGTATCAGTCGCTTCACACGACCGTCATCGGCCCTGTGAATCGACGCGTGGAGATCCAGATCCGCACGCACGAGATGCACCGGACCGCCGACTACGGCATCGCCGCGCATTGGCAGTACAAAGAGCACACCGGTGGCATAGACCCCAAGGACGCAGCGCGATTCGTGTGGCTCCGGCAGCTCTTGGAGTTCCAGAAGGAGGTCGCAGACCCCGAAGAATTCTACGAGAGCGTGAAGGTCGACCTCTTCCCAGAGGATGTGTACGTCTTCACGCCGAAGGGAGACGTCAAGACCCTCCCACGGGGCGCCACCCCGGTCGATTTCGCGTATGCGGTCCACTCCGAGGTCGGTCATCGATGCTCGGGTGCTCGCGTCAATGGTGCGATCGTTCCATTGCGCCACAAGCTTCAGAACGGTGACGTCGTCGAGATCATCACCAGCAAGAACCATCACCCGAGCAAGGACTGGCTCGAGTTCGTCAGCACGAGCCGTGCCCGAGGCCGTATTCGCACCTACTTGCGAACCGAAGAGCGTAAGCAAGCTGTTAAACTCGGGAAACAGCTCCTCGAGAAGGAGCTACGCAAGAACACCATGTCGCTGTCGCGCTTCTTGAAGAGCAAGCGCGCCAAGGAGGTCCTTTCGCATTTCCACGCGAGCAGCGAAGACGAGCTGTACGCGCGGATCGGCATCGGCAAGCTTGCTCTGCCCTCCGTGATGGAAGAGATCATCCCGAGCGAGGACACGGAGCGTGAGAGTCTTCGACCCGGTTTCATCGAGCGAACCGTCCAGCGCGTCTCCGGTGATGTAGACGGCACTGGCATCCGTATTCAAGGCATGGACAACATGCTCGTGAGGTTCGCGCAGTGTTGCACTCCCGTTCCGGGCGACGCCGTCACCGGCTGGATCACCCGTGGTCGCGGGGTGTCCGTGCACCGTCGGGGCTGCGCTCGAGTGCTGGAGCTCGATCCGGAGCGCCGCGTCCAGGTCAGCTGGGCCGCCGATGTTGACGTGGATTTGCCGGTTTCCCTCCGCGTCATGACCGATGACCGCGCGGGGATCCTCGCCTTGGTTTCGTCAGTGTTTTCCTCGAATGGGATCAGCATCAGCGAGGCGTCATGTCTGTCCAAGGACGGCCGCGCGGAGAATATGTTTCATTTTCGAGTCAGCGACGTCGATCGGCTGAGGGGCATCATGCGAGGGGTCGCCAAGTTGAAGGGCGTGATCGACGTGGAGCGGGTGTAGAGAACCGAGGCCCCGGTTGGGGTTCAGGTTGGGGTTTCAGCGCCGTCTTCTGTGGAGCGCCAGATGATCGCGAGTGCGCCGGCCGCTCCGCCAAGCGCCCCGAGCAGGAGCCACCAGCTGATGTGCTCGACCCGCTGGGTGAGGGTGTTGAAGCCCTCGATGCGAATCATGGTGGCTGGGAGCAGGAGGGGAACGGCATTTACGCCGGCGTGCATGGCGATGCTCGCGAGGGTGGACTTCGTTCGCAACGCGACGGCGCCGAGCACCAGTCCGCCGAGGGTCGCGTAAAGCATCGCGGCGGGCTCGATGTGTACCAGCCCGAACAGAAGCGAGCTCCAGACCAGTGCGCGACGGCTGCCGTACTGATCCTTCAGGTCCTGCAGGAGCCAGCCCCGAAACAGTAGCTCTTCGGTGACGGGCGCTACCAAAACGAGGGCGAGGAGAGCGGAAACCCCACCCCACCAGGTAGTCGGGTTGATCAGCCGGTGTCGCCGAGCGAGCTCGTCGAAGCTGATGGGCCAGACCTCCTGTACGAGATTGCCGATCTCGGCGAGTGGGAGCTGCATGAACGCCCCTGCGGCGAAGCACAGCGCTACCATGCCTCCGATCAATGGGCGGACGTGTACTGACTCGAGAAGACCTCCCTCACGCCGTCTGTGCGGAAATGCGACGATGAAGATCACGCCGACGCTTGCGGCTTGCACCAGCGCGTAGTTCAGTGGTGCTTGGGCGGCCGCGCGGATGGCCTCCCCCCAGGGGACCGATATGCTTCGCAGCTGCAGAAACCCCGCGAGCCCCATGAACAGATGGTTGAGGACCGGGACGGCCAAGGCGATGACCAAAGCTCTCAGATATCCGCCCACGATAAGGCGTAGCCTGACACGTTCCCCCGGGGGCCGGGCAAGATATGAACCTGCTTTGATCGGCGGACCCTGCTATAGCGGCTCTGCAGTATGAGGATCCGTTTCCTGATCATTCTTGGGTTGCTGAGCCTCACGGTCGCGTGTGCCCACTCCAAGTCGTCCACTCGCGGTACCGCGGGCGCCCGCGTCAAGAGCGCGGAGCCGGTCCCGCAGGCCGAGTATCCCGACGAGACTCGGCGATTCTTGCGGATGTCCATCGACAATCCCGAGCGCGTGAAGCTGCGAGACCGCCTGATCGCCTCGGTGCTGTCCCAGGCACAGAGCCTGGCCGACGTCGGCGACTACGAGGGCGTCGTTGTCGAGGTGAGCCGCCTGACGATGTTCCTTTCGCCTTCCGAGTACGCCGCGGGCGTTCTTCCGAAGTACGTCGAGCCCATCGCGAAGCACATCGTCGACCAAGGAGGCCGGCTCGGCGACGAGGGTAACGTTCTCGCTGCGAACTACATTCTCGAACGCTTGACCGGCGACGAATTGTACGAGCGGCAGTACGACGTGGTGGCGAGTTGGGGACGCGAGGCACGTGCGAACCTCGACACGGTATCCGAGCAATATGCGGGTCTCATTTCGGTGTGGACCGACCACGCGGACTTGACCCCTGCTCCCGACGTTCTCGACACGCTTGCCGGTTTGCACATCGCGGGGCGTGATGCGGTAGCGGCAGAGAGCGCCGAGAATCGCCACCGGCTCGGAATTCGAGGCGAGCGGCAGCTGAGGCTGGCGCCACTGAACGTCGCGGCGGTGTACCTCGCGCACGGCGACCTCGACTCCGCCGTCGCGAAGGTTGAATCGATGAGCGCCGGTGGGGAGCTACAGGTTCGACTTCTCGATCTGATGCGCGCTGCTGGGAGCGCCGATGAGGTCGGCGCCGCGGCGACCTTCGAGCTCGTCGAGGGCTACAGAGTGGCGCGTCCGGACGTCGCAGCAGGCTTGTGCCGCTCGGCGCTCCTCCGCTTCCCTCAGGATCATCGGTTCCCGACTTGCATGGCGCGGGTGGCCGCGGATTCCGAGCAATTCGCAGACGCGACGGCGTGGTACGTGATCGCGATCGAGCTCTCCCCAGAGCTGATCGACCTCTACGACGAGGCCTTGGGCCAGCTCGACGAGTTCATCAAAACGCGGCTGGCGGACCCACACCCGGAGCGTTCGAGTGCGTTGGCCCGCGGCGCGGAGACGATGCTCGCGGAGCGGCAGAAGCGGTGGCCGGACACGACGCCACCGATCGCGACCAACGAGCTCGAGTTTTTGATCGGGATGCTCGAGATGAACGCGGGTCATGCCGATGAGGCCCAACAACGTTTCGAGAAGAGCCTCCTAAGGGACGAGGAGCCGGCCGCCTTGTCGCAACTCGGCCTTCTGCTCGAGCGCACGGGGCACCCGAAGGAGGCGGAGCAACGCTACCGGCGAGCCTTGGAGCTCGCGCCGTCCAACACCCTGGCCGACGACCTACAACGTGCCGACATTCTCGAGAACTTGGGCAACGCCGCGCGCAGTCAAGGCAGGACCGGCGAGATGACCGCGCACTACACCTCGGCGCTCGGCTCGTGGACCGAAGCACGCGACCAGGTGGAGGGGCCAACCGCAGCGCTCGTCGAAATGCGGCGCGGCGTGCTTCTCGACAACCTCGGTCATCACGAGCGAGCGGTCGATGCATTCGAGAACGCCATGTCCCATGCGCCGCAGTGGCGCGACGTGTATGCGGGCATCTTGGCGCACCTCGTCTCGTCCGACCCCGATTTCGAGCTGGCGGGGTCGGTTTGGCGGAGGTCGCAGCTGCACCTGACCTTGCCGCCCGAATGGAAGGTCTACTTCACCCTGTGGATTCAGTTGATCACGGCGCGCGCTGGGCAACCTCCCGCCCCAGAGCACACCGACCTGCTTCGGCGCCTCGGGGCTAGCTCGAGCTGGTGGGGCAAACTTGCGAGCTTTGGCGCGGGCGACCTCGATTACGAGAGCTTGCTCAGCGTGGCGTCGAGTCTCGGCGAGGAGACCGAGGCGCTCTATTACGAGGGCAGCCGGCTCTTCATCGCCGGGGAACGCAAGGCTGCCAACGAGCAGTTCCAGCGGGTGCTCGACACCAAGATGGTGAGCTTCTTCGAGTACGAGATGGCGCGGAAACTGCTGGTGGAGCAGAAGAGGACCGACGAGCGGAAGCCGTGATCGACTACGAGAAGCTCGGACGGTTCTACCTCGGACGGCACTTTGAGCCCGGGCGTGGCGAGCCCAACGAGGTTCCCGTCCTGTACGACTCGAAGGACCTCACGACGCACGCGGTGTGCGTTGGGATGACCGGAAGCGGCAAGACCGGCCTGTGTATCACCCTGCTCGAAGAGGCGGCGATCGATGGCATCCCCGCCCTGTGCATCGATCCCAAGGGTGATCTTGGCAACCTCCTGCTCACCTTTCCCGAGCTCCGGCCGAGTGACTTCGAGCCGTGGATCGACCCGTCGGAAGCCGAGCGAAAGGGCCGCTCGGTGGGCGAGCAGGCTGAAGCGGTGTCGTCGCTTTGGCGAGAGGGCCTCGCCGAGTGGGGCCAAGATGGCGCGCGCATCGCTCGCTTCAAAGAGGCCGTCGACATCGCCATCTATACGCCGGGGAGCTCGGCCGGCCGACCGCTTCGTGTGTTGGAGTCGCTCGAGCCGCCGAGTGACGAGGCCGATGAGGACGCGCGACGCGATGAGATCATGGGTGCAGTCTCAGGCCTCCTTGCGCTCGTCGGCATCGACCCCGATCCGGTCAACAGCAAGGAGCACATCCTCCTCTCGAACCTGCTCTCTCACGCGTGGTCTCGAGGCGAATCTCTCGAGCTGGGCGATCTCGTCCGAGGGATCTCGGACCCGCCATTCGACCGGATCGGCGTCATGGGTTTGGAGACGTTCTACCCTGCCTCCGACAGACAGAAGTTCGCGATGCGTCTCAACGGAGTATTGGCGTCCCCGGGGTTCTCCGTGTGGCTCGAAGGCGAGGCGCTCGACATTCAGCGCCTACTGTGGACGGAAGACGGCAAACCTCGGGTCACGATTCTGTCGATCGCGCACCTGAGCGAGGCGGAGCGCATGTTCTTCGTGAGCACGGTGCTCAACCGGGTCGTGTCTTGGGTGCGCACTCAGACCGGCACATCGAGCCTTCGTGCGATCCTGTACATGGACGAGGTCTTCGGGTTTCTTCCTCCGATTGCTGAGCCTCCCTCGAAGAGGCCGCTCCTCACGCTTCTGAAGCAGGCGCGCGCCTACGGCCTCGGCGTCGTCCTCGCAACGCAGAACCCGGTCGATCTCGACTACAAAGCGCTCTCCAACTGCGGCACGTGGTTTCTCGGACGGCTGCAGACCGAGCGCGACGTCGCGCGGGTCATCGATGGGCTGGAAGGCGCCTCGTCCGCGGCCGGGAACGCGCTCGACCGCGGCGAGATCGAGCGCCTGCTTGCCGGGCTTCGGAGCCGCGTGTTTCTGTTGCAGAATGCGCACGAGGACGGACACATTCTGTTCCACACTCGCTGGGCGATGTCCTATCTGCGAGGGCCGCTTACGCGCCGGCAGATCAAGCGTCTGAGCCCGCCGGCCACGCGCCCCGGGCCTAAAACACCCACGGAGCCCAGGTCGGGCGGTGAAGCCACGGCGTCCAAGGGCGCTCGACCGGTCCTCCCCGCCGGCATCGAGGAAGCGTTCCTGAGCGGCGAACCCGGCACCTATCGTCCGCACGTGGTGGCCACCGTCTCCGTGCACTACGTGCGCGCATCTCACGGCCTCGACGTGTGGGAGGAGCATCTGATTCTCGCGCCGCTCGGCGACGAGACGCCATGGGACGCGGCCACCCTCTTCGGTCCGAGCGAGCTCGAACTCGACCACGATGCTCCGGACGATGCTGCCTTCGTCGCACCGCCGTCGGGTTCGGTCGCGAAGGCACGATTCCGGAGCTACGGCAAACAGATCAAAACGCATCTCTATCAGAATCGGCCGAAGGTTCTCTGGAGTTGCAAACCTTTGAAGCTTCGGTCCGAGCCGAACGAGACCAAGGCTGAGTTCTGCGCAAGAGCGCAACTCGTCCGGCGCGAGAAACGAGACGCTGCCGTCGAGAAGCTTCGCGGCCGGTATGCGAAGAAGGTCCGGCAGATGGACGAGCGTATTCGCCGCGCGGAGGTTCGCGTGGAGCGAGAGCAGGGTCAGGTGGACCAGCAGAAGTTGCAGACCGGGATATCGATGGGCGCTTCGGTCCTGGGCGCGATCTTCGGCAAGCGCAGCATGGGCGGAATCACGACAGCGGCTCGCGGTGCGGGCAGAGTCGCCCGTGAGCGCGAGGATGTCCGCCGTGCCGAAGAAGGGGTGCGAGAGCTCGAGGAGGCACACAGGGCACTCGAGCTGGAGCTCGAAGCGGAGGTGCAGGCCCTCGAAGCGGATGCCGAACTCGATACGCCGGAGGTCGAGGAGGTCATCGTCCGTCCGAGGAAGTCGGACCTCGACGTGTCCAACCTCAGGCTTGCGTGGAAGCGCGACTGATCGTCTCGAACGCCTCACGCACCTCTGCGGGGGCTTCCACCAGCTCGATCAGGACACCTTCGCCACCGATCGGGGCGGCGTCGTCGCCCTTGGGATGGATGAAACACACCCGGTGACCTGCCGCGCCGGCGCGGACGCCCCCTGGCGTGAACCGCACGCCTTGATCGCCCAGCCACAGTACCGCTGCGTCGATGTCGTCTACCCAGAGGCCGATGTGGTTGAGCGGGGGCGTGTCGACCCGGGGCTTCTTTTCGGGGTCGATAGGCTGCATCAAATCGACCTCGACCGTAAAGGGCCCCGCTCCCATCGTCACGATGTCCTCGTCGACGTTTTCCTTCTCGCTCTTGAAGTTGCCGTGCGGCGTCAGCCCGAGCGTGTCGACCCAGAGGCGGCGAAGAGCGCTCTTGTCGGCGGCGCCGACGGCGACCTGCTGGATTCCCAAAACCTTGAACGGACGAGTGGTCATGCTTCCTCTTTTGGAGCGTCCGAACATACCCCGGTTGCCGCGCATGTCCACATGGGACAGCCTCTCGCCCCGTGAAGACCTCTCTCACCGGAATCAAGCCCACGCACCTTCCACACCTGGGCAATTACTTGGGCGCGATTAGGCCTGCGCTGTCGCTGGTCGACGAGTACCGCACTCTCTATTTCATCGCGGACTATCATGCGTTGACGACGGTTCGGGACGCAGACGCGCTGCGTGGCTACGTTCGCGACGTGGCCGCGACGTGGCTCGCGTGCGGTCTCGATCCAGAACGCACCCTGCTTTACCGGCAGTCCGATGTGCCTGAAGTCTTCGAGCTCACCTGGGTGTTGAGCTGTCTTCTCGCCACGGGACAACTCGAGCGTGGTCACGCTTACAAGGACGCGCTCGCGCGCGGAGAATCACCGAGCGCAGGCCTGTTCAACTATCCGGCGCTCATGGCTGCCGACATCTTACTGTACGACACCGACGTCGTGCCGATCGGAAAAGACCAGAAGCAGCACCTCGAGCTGACGCGCGATGTGGCGATGCGATTGAATCACATCTACGGCGAGAGCACCCTGGTCGTCCCCGAGGCGCTGATCAGCGAAGCTCCGCTCGTTCCGGGTACAGACGGCGAGAAGATGAGCAAGAGCAAAGGCAATGGCATCCCGCTCTTCGAGTCGCCGAAGAAGCTCCGCAAAGTGATCATGGGCATCAAGACCACCTCCGAGGGCCTGGAAGATCCCAAGGCTGCCGAGGGGTCCACGGTCTACGAGCTCTATGAGCTGGTCGCTCCCGAACGGGCCCCCGAGATGAAGCAAAAGCTTGCCGCCGGAGGTTACGGCTGGGGTCATGCGAAGGAAGATCTCTTTCAAGCCATCGAAGCGGAGATCGGCCCCAAACGAGAAGCGTACCTATCGATTCGGGCAGACGAGGCCGGGCTCGACGCGATCCTCGACGCCGGTGCCGACAAAGCACGCCAGATCGCGCGCAGGACGATTCAGCGTGTGCGAAGCGCGGTCGGCATCGATTGAGTCAGTAGACGCTGCTCCACTGAGAGTCATCGTCGAAGTTCTCGTAGTTTTCCTGCTGTTGCGCAGGCTGGCTCGAGTGTTCGACTTCGGGGATGACCAGCAGGCCCGGGTGGCCGCTTTCAACCGACTCGTTCGTGAGTAGAAACGTTTGCTTGTGTTTCTGCCACGTCTGTCGAATCACCGTGTTCGCCAAGACCATCGTGCTTTGGTCGTACCAACGGACGGCCACGCGTGAGAAAGCGCCTTCGCCTTCCTCGTCGGTGTGAGGGTTCATGCCGAGGATCTCGGTGTCTGCGATCTGGATGTCTCGACCCCAGCGCACATGCGAGAGCTTGAACTGCGGTCGAAATGGAGGCGCCACGAACCCGCTCGCCACGTCCATGCGACCCCACCGCGCGCCCTCATTGAGCTCGATCACCGAATCACGCATTCGTGTTTCGGGGCTGAGGTTCTGAAGCAAGCAGCCACAGAGCCCAACCAACAAGCCAGCCCACCAGAATTGTCTCGCCATGGGCCGACGCTAGGCCCGAGGCTCGGCACTGCGCAACTAATTGGCCAGTCGGGCTCGAGCTGCCCTGTTTTTCGGGTCGACGGACAACGCTCTACGCCAGGCCTTGCGTGCCGCGTCCATATCACCCTCGAGCCGCAGGGCGTCGCCGTACAGGATGTGATACTCCGCCCGGCGCGGTCGCTTTCGCACGGCCTTCTTGGCCCACTTGGCGGCCCGTTCGCCTTCTTTCTTGCCGATGTACAAGGTTGCGTAGCCGGCCATGGCCTGCGGGTTCTTCGGGTCTAGCTCCCAAGCGCGGTCGAGGGTCGCCTCGGCGAGGCGAAGCTGGCCGCTCCGGATCATCGGGAGTGCACGGTGTACGAGCACATCGGAGGCCTTGGCGGGGTCTCGCGGCAGGTTGTGGGTGGGAACCGCAAGGGTCTTCGACTTGGGGGCGCTCGGTGCCGCCTCTTTCGCCTTGGGTGCCGGTCGCGGTTCGGCTTTGACCTTCTCCTTCGCCGGCTCCTTGGTGGCGGGCTTGGCAGGCGTCACCGCCGGTCGCGCGGCTTCGGCTTTCGTTGCTTCCACGTCGGTGGGCTCGCGCTGCTCGACCGCTTCGAGCCCGTTGACCCGTCCGGTGATGGGGCCCTTCTCGCCTTCGGCAGCGGAGGCCACCGTGTCGGGGTTGCTCCGTGCCCAGAGCTGCCAACCAAAGACGCCGAGCCCGGCGAGCACGGTCACCAGGATCAACACTTGAATCCATGCGGCCATGCCATGAGACGTGGGTGCCGGTCCCAGTAGGGTCGCCGGGCCTTCGAGCATCCGCGCCAGCTCAGGCTCGAATTGCTGGTCTTCTTGGTACATCGGAACCGGCGCCGGCTTTCGGCTCTGGGGCGGAGGCGGCGGAGGGGTCGGCTTACGTGGCGCTGGGGTCGTCTTGCCTTCGTCTGGCAGCACTTCGAACGCAGGCGCCAGGCCGAGCTGAGTGGACTTCGGCTGTCGCTTGATCGCGTGGTCGGTGTGGCCGTTGTCGGCTGCGTGCTCCTGCATCGCGGCGTTGGCCGGGATTGGAAGGCGCCGTGTCTCCACGCGTCCGAGCATTTGTGCCACCTTGTTCGTCGGCTCCTCTTCTTCAGGAAACGCCTGCGGCTGCGGGCCACCGACGGCCGCTTGGAGGTGTTCAAAGCGCGGCGGCGCCATGGTCCGGGCCGCTTCCAGTCCGGCCGTTGGGTCTACCCCGGGTGGAACGGTCGCGTGCTCTTCGACTTCAGGCTGCACTGGCGGAATCGTCGCGGCGTTCACCTCGACGCTGGCTGCGCCATCCGCGAACCCGAGCTCGTGCGAAACGACGCCGAGTGCCTCGTCGACCGGCATCATGATATTGGCCACCGAAGGCAGGTCCTGCTCGCGGATCGATACGCGGCCGGAGTTGAGACCCCAAAGCGCGAGGAGGGCCGGCATGCCTTGCAAGTTCTGGGTGCCGTCCTCGCGTAGTGTGGCGTAGGCGCCCACGATCGAGTTGTCGGCAATGTCGATCTCGATGCTGCGTTTGTGTCCGCCAATGCTCAAGTGGCGCACCCCGGGCATGGACCCGAGCGCCCGCAACAAACGTCCCGGGCCGATGAGCTCGAGCCGCGTGTCAAAGTCGACTTCATCTTCGACACGGCGGGCCATCTCGGCGTCCTGGTCGATCATTGGAATGATGCGGCCGGCGAGCTGCGCCAGGTCGGGCTCCGCGTCGGACGCGGAGGTTGGCCAGAAGTCTTCCCAGCGCACCACGAGCATCGATGCCCAACGAAGCTGGGGGTCCTTGCGCATCGCGCGCACGAACTCGAGGCCATGCGCACCGACGGCGCTAGAATCCAACACGACGATCTGTGGGTCGACTTCTCGAATCCTCGGAATGACCGCCGTAGAAAAGTCGGCTGCCGCAATTTGAACGCCGCGCGCGCTCAAGACGTGCGCGAGTTTCTCCGCCCGGAGTTCATCGGAATCGAGAATGACCACGCGCGCGCCTCGCAGACCACTCAGGTCGACCTCTACAGGCTCCATCGCCGCCGGCAACGCGGAGAGCCGGCCTCCGCTGGTTTCGTGAAACTCGTATTCGAGGGACTCCGACTCCCCCATGGCTTCGCGCAGGCGGTCGAGAATCAGCTCCGTGTTGTGCGCAGAGGCGCGCTCGGTTTCGACGACCACCGGCATGCCTTCGATCACTCCCTCCGGCGAGCGCACGCTCAGGATCCCGGTCTTCATGTCGTTGGAGATGAGGTCGACGACGTCTTGCAAGTTGTGTTCGTTGATCTTGCCCGTCATGAGCCCGGGTCGCTCCGGAACTTCGTCCGCGAGTTCGGCGAGCCTCCGTGCGATGGCGTCCGCGCCGGCGCCTCGTGGCACGATCGCGACTGCCCCGGTTCGGAAGTCCTGCCCCTCGTGCTTGAGGACCGCGTCGTTCGATACGACCGCGACCGGCAGCACATCGGTCGCCCGATTCGCGGCCATGCGTCGCACCACGCTCGCGCCACCGCGCACCGCAGCGTCGCCAATTAGAACGACCAAGTCCGGCGCGTACACACGGACTGCTTGTTCGAGCTCTGCCGTTGCACAACCAGCGACGGATATCCCATGGCGCCGAAGCGCTTCCCCCAACGCTGTCTGCATCGGTTCGCCCTGGCCCACCATCAAAACAGTAGGCCGGTGCTCCTCATCCGACATCGTCCGAATGGTGGCCGATTCTGGTCGATTTCGCCAGCTTGGTGCGCCGCGCGTTGTTGGCTATGCTCCGCGCCGCATGACCGTTCTACCAATTGAGTTCCTCCGGGAGAGCTTTCCCAAGCTTTTCGCCCGGGGGGTGGAAGTCCTCGAGGCGCGCGCCTCGGGAGGCGATGACCGAGCCCAGCGTATCCTCGATGACGTCAAGGGCGTCACGGGCGCCGCTAGCCTCCAGATCGACGATGAGTCGCCGATCGTGCTTTCCGCCAGTGCGGGGGTGCTCAGCGCCGGCGACGACCCTGGTGAAGGAGTGCCGATCAAGATCGTCGCGGCGCTGCCAGGCGATGCTGCTGCCCTTTTGCTGGGGGAAATCGCGAAAACCGGGGCTCTCGAGGATGACGAGGTGGCCATCGGGGCCGCCCAAACCGCCTCGAAGCGGTTCGAGGACGCGCTTGCCGGCCGGCCGATGACCAGTTTTGTGACGCTTCGGGGGGTCCCAGACGTCGGAGACGTCGAGGTCCGCGTTGGCTTCAACGTCCCCGAGGTCCCGAAAGACCCTGGTTTCACGGCGGAGCTGCAGTTCGCGGACCTGGAAATGGTCCAGCGCGGCGAGCTGACGGTTCAGGAGCTGTTCCTGGGCGGGAAGCTGAAAATGGAGGGCGACTATTCGTTGGCGCTCCAGCTTTCGATGCAACTTCTGACGAACCCCCTCTGAACGGAAGTTCTCCATTGCGTGGGGGCGATGCTTCACCAATGAGTGGGCCATAGGCGGCGGAACTTGCCCGGCCCTCCCTGGGTTCGATACTCTGATCCTCGTCAACGGGGGATCATGTTTCGGGCAATTGCCAAGAGTCGCTATCTCGTTCCGGGCTTCTTGTGTTTCGCACTCGCGTTCGTCGTCGGTCCCGTAGGGGTCGCGTCGGGCATGCTGGTGGGCCCACAGGCCGCTTCCATCGCTGGCGTCCTCGCCGCAGTGCTCGGGGTGCTGGGTCTCCTGATCATCGCGTCGGGGTTGCCCCTCTCGATCGAGATTGAAGAGGTTGACGCACAAATTCGTGCCATCCACGTTGAGATCGAAGGGGTCGAGGATGTCATCGGCGAAAACGTGAAAGCGCTTTCGAGCGGCCTCGGTGAGCAGATGGTTGCCGTTGAAGAGACGGCCCGCGCTCTCAAATCGACGGCGATCTCGCTGCAAGCGATCAGCGATCGCGTAGAAGCACTTTCGTCCAGCACCGAAGAGAGCTCTTCGAGCATCTTGCAAATGACCGCGACGAACCACGAAGTGGCTGAGAACATGGGCAATCTCGGGTCGAGCGTTCGTGAAACGGCATCGTCGATCGAGGAGATGACGTACAGCATCAAAGAGGTGGCACGAAACGTCGACGGGCTCGCGCTCACAGCGGAAGAGACGTCGTCCTCGATGAACGAGATGGATGTCTCGATCGATCAGGTTCAATCGAACGCGAACGAAACCGCGCGTCTATCTGAGGAAGTGGCGAGCGACGCGGAGACGGGGGCGGAGTCGATTCACAAGATCACCGATGAGATCAACCGCATCAAGTCGTCGTCGTTGCAAGCGGTGAGCACAATCTCCAACCTGGGCGACCGAATCGAGGCGATTGGCGACATCTTGAACGTCATCGACGATGTGGCTGAGCAGACCAATCTGTTGGCGCTGAATGCGGCGATCATCGCGGCGCAGGCCGGCGAGCACGGCAAAGGCTTTGCGGTCGTCGCGGACGAGATCAAAGATCTCGCAGAGCGCGCAGGAGCCTCGACCAAAGAGATCGCCGAGCTGATCAAGACCATCCAGGAAGAGACCAAGAACGCGATCGAGGCAGTCGAGCTGGGCGCGAGCACGGTAGACCGAGGCGTGACCGTGAGCGCGGAGGCCGAGAGCGCGCTCAAGAAGATCCTCGAGTCGTCGAGGCAGTCGACCGCGATGGTGCGCGGCATTGCACGGGCGACGGTCGAACAGGCCAAGGGATCGAGGCAGGTGACCGATGCGATCGGGCGCATTGCAGAGACGGTTCAGCAGATCGCCGCAGCGACAGCCGAGCAGGCGCGTGGCTCGGAGCTGATCATGAAGAGCGCCGACAACATGCGCCTGATCACGCAGCAGATGGAGCGCAGCAGCCAAGAGCAGGCCGAGGGCGGACGCCAGATGACTGGCGCGATCGAGAACATCTCCGACATGGTCCTGCAGCTCCACCAGTCTCACCGGAAGCATTCGGAGAGCTCTGAGCAGACGCTGGCCGCGGCGAATCGGATTCAGGAGCTGACGCGCGACTACGAGAGACGCGTCCGCACCATGAACCAGGCGCTCGAGCGGCTTCGTCAGATTCGTTTCGCGTCGTGATCCCGGTCAATACAGGGCGGTTGTTCCTGCAAGGTCCCCGCCGGGGGCTCCGGTTGCCTTTCGGGGGTGCAACGATTCATCTTTGGGGCTCATGTTTGGCATTGGCCCAACCGAACTAGCTTTCTTCCTCGTGATCGTCCTGCTGGCAGTGGGCCCTGACAAGCTGCCCACGTTCATGCGGACCGTCGGCAAGGGGCTTCGCCAAGTTCGCAACGCGAGCCGCGACTTCAAGGACGCCATCGGGCTCGACGACCTCATGCGTGAAGGGGACCCATTCCGCGCTCCGCCGGTTCGTCCTCCAAGAGCGAAGCCCGTTCCGTTGCCCGACAAGACGCCGGCTCCGCCGCCGAGCGCGGAAGCGACCAAGGCCGCGTCGGACGCTGCGGCGCCGACTCCGTCTCCGACGTCGCCCGCGAGCGGTGAGCCCGAGCCTGCTGCGGAAGCGGAAGCGGACCCGCCGACCGAGGCCGACCATTCATGACCTCCGACCAGATCCAGATCCCCGAACCGCAGCTGCCGCCGGTTCCCGAGCAAGAAGAGGAGATGACTTTCTTCCAACATCTCGGAGAGCTCCGTTCGCGCTTGCTCCGTTCGGTCCTCGGGTTGATTCCAGCCGTCGCGGTCGGATGGTTCTTCAAAACCGAGATCAAAGATTTCCTGGTGGCGCCGCTTCAGCCTGCTTGGGAGAAGCTCGAGCTGCCGGGTCAGGCGGTGTTGCGATTCTCCGGGCCGGCGGACGCCTTCATGATGTACATGAAGAACTCCCTCATCGCCGGCGTGCTCCTCGCGTCGCCGTGGATTTTCTGGCAGCTCTGGATGTTCATCGCGCCCGGCCTGTACAAGAAAGAGAAGGCGCTCGCGATTCCATTCATCGTCGCGTCCACCGTGTGCTTCGCGGGTGGCGCTGTCTTTGGGTACAAGCTCGTGTTCCCCGAAGCGTTTACCGTCTTGCTGGGATTCAGCGACGAAACCCTGGTCGCGACGCTCTTCGTCAAAGACTACATGCCCTTCTTCCGCAGGATGTTGTTGGCCTTCGGTATCGTCTTCGAGGTCCCCGTCGTCGTGACATTCCTCGCGGGCGCGGGAATGGTGACTTGGCAGCAGCTATTGAAGTTTTCTCGCTGGTGGATCGTGTGCGCCTCGTTCATCTCGATGCTGCTCACGCCGCAGGACGTCTACACGATGGTCATGATGCTGATCCCGCTGGTGCTGCTCTACTTCGTCGGGGTTGGCTGCGCGTACCTGATCTCGATTTTCCAGAAGAAACCAGTGCCTTAGCCGCGCTCGGGCACCGGGTAGGGCGGGAACTTCGGCACATCGTCAGGGATGAACCAGTTCTCGCCCCAAACGCTGGCGCCACCGTCGATGTAGAACGTCTGGCCCACCACGAAGTCCGCGTAGCGTGAAGCGAGGTAGGTGATGAGATGAGACACCTCCTCAGCGGTGCCGAGCCTGTGCAGAGGGTTGGCTTTCTCCGCGTTGTCGAGGAGCTCAGGTGGGTATTGCTTCGTGCCGCTGGTGACGATCACGCCGGGCGCCAACGCATTGACGCGGATGCCGTGCACGGCCCATTCCACCGCGAGCGTTTTGGTCATATTGTCGACACCGGCGCGAGCCGCACCCGTGTGCACCATGCCAGGGAACCCACGGTTGACCTGCGCGATCACGTTGACGATTCGTCCTCGCTTCTGTGGGATCATCGCTTTGTTGGCGACGGCGTGGGTCATGCTCCACGTGCCGATGAGGTTGTTGCGAATGACGGCAGCGAAGCCTTTGGTCGAAAGGGCCTCGGCGGTGGTGGGGAACTGCCCGCCTGCGTTGTTGACCAGCACGTCGATGCGTCCGAAGCGCTCGAGGACCGACTCTACATACGCGGCAATCGCATCAGGTTCCCGGATGTCACACGGGGCGCCGAACGCGTCGATTCCTTTGGATTCGAGCTCGGCGACCGCCTCCTTCAACGGGTCCGGGCGCCTGCCGCAAATCGCGATCTTGGCGCCCAAGAGGCCCATCTCGGTCGCGGAGGCGAGGCCGATGCCCGTTCCGCCTCCCGTGATCAACACAACCTCGTCGGAGAACAACCCGTCCGCGTACACCTGGTCCATGTCGCCGCTCATACCACGCCGCATGAGGCGCGACGATTCGACTCCCAGACCGCCGAGCGGTCCCGGATCAGACCACCGCGGCCGCTTCGGTGTCCCGGATCAGGCCAGACACGAGCTCGCGCAAGTCCTCCGCGAAGAAAGGCTTCGGGAGCGTGGCTTCGACGTTGAGGCGGCGCGCGATTTCGTTTCGCGCCGTGCTCGCGCTGAGGAGGATCACCGGCACATCGGTGTGTCTCCACCGGCGGCGGAATTCGCGCAGGAACATCTCGCCGTCTTCGACGGGGAGCATCAGGTCGACCACCATCAAGTCCGGCAACTGCACCGCGCACTGCGCCAGCGCCGAACCGACGTCGCCCGCCGCGATGACCGTATGCCCGTCGTGTTGCAGCATGACCTCGAGCATGTGGCGCACCGAGGGATCGTCATCGAGAACGAGGATCGTCTTCTTTGCGGTCACTCATGCATCCTAACAGGAGGTTTGCCCATCGCGAATATGCGCTCACTGCCTACATGGGAGCTGCTACGCTCACCTCGTATGACGCCCGGTGCCCATGTTGCCATCGCAGCGCTCTGTTGTTCGCTGGCTTGTGCGGGCGCGTGCGCCGGACACAACCCTCCGCCGCCATCGCGCAGCGTGCTCGCGCCAAGCGAGCTCTACCCGCTCAAAACGGGCAACGCATGGTCCTACGACGTCGACACCGGTGAGGCCTCGACGACCCTCGGGATCACTCGGGTCGAGGCGTTCGACGGGCGCATCGCAGAGGTGCACACCGGGCGCGCTGTCGTGCGCTACGAGGTGCTTCCTGAAGGCATCCGTGTGCCTCCCGACGACGCCTGGTTGGTCCGCGTGCCGCTCGTCGAAGGGGCGACGTGGCCAGGCCGAGGCGGACGTGCTGCGCGGTTGGTCTCGACCGGCATGACCATCGAGACGCCTGCCGGCACCTTCGACCAATGTATTGAAGTCGCGGAGACCGGCGGGGAGCTCGAGCTCGAAGTCAGCACGGTGTACTGCCCACGAGTCGGCCCCGTGCGAGTCGTTTCAACGATGCGCTCGAACCTGAGCGATCGTGTGGTGCAGGTCTCTGCGCAGCTTCGCGGCTACGACGTCAATCCTGCTCGGCCTTCGGATCGGTAGGCGCGACTTCGACCTCGATGAAGTGGGTGCGGAGCTCGACCACCATCGACAACGATCCACTGGCGAGGAAGACCTGCCGCCAAGTTCGACCATTTGCGTCCGCCACTTCGAGGGCGTGCCGCGTACCGGGGGTCACGCCGAACAGTGTGTTCTCGATCGCCCTGCCATCGAGCAAGACTTCCGCCCCGGGCGGGATGCCGAGCAACTCGACCGTCGCCATTGCCGCGTCGGGGGCCGGTTCCACGATTCCCCCTGCTCCGAGGTCGCGCTCCATCAGCGCCCAGGCGATGGCCACCAACACCGCAAGCACCGAGAACGCCATCATCCAACGGCTGTCCAAGACGCGCCCCACGCTTTTCAGAGGTTTCCCATCGTGGTCTCTAGGAGGGTGGGCCATCGGTGCTCCGCATCGCCACGGTTTCAGAACGTGCGCGATCGCGTTGCCATTGTAGGATGCTCGCGCATGTTCCGTCACCTTCCGAGGCGGTTTCTCGATGACGACAGCAATTCTCGAAGCACGCGGCCTTACCAAGAGTTACGGAGACAAGGTCGTCGTGGATCACCTGGACCTTTCCTGTCGGCGGGGCACCGTGCTCGGGCTTCTCGGGCCCAATGGGGCGGGCAAGACGACCACCCTCCGGATGCTCTACGGGTTCGTGCCGCCTGACGGCGGCTCGATTCATTACGCAGGCAAGCGCTTCGATGACGACCGTGCCGAGGCCAAGCGCTCGATCGGGGTGTGCACCCAGGAAGACTCCCTCGACTACGATTTCACGGTCGCGCAGAACCTCTTGATTTATGCGAGCTACTTTCGGCCGAGAGTCGAAGACCTCCCGGGTCGCGTCGCGGAGCTCCTCGATCGGTTCGACCTCGCCGAGTACGCCGATGCCTCGCCGCACGTGCTCTCCGGTGGCTTCGTCCGTCGGCTGTTGATCGCCCGGTCGATCGTGCACCGGCCTAGCATCTTGTTCCTCGACGAGCCCACGACGGGCCTCGACCCGAGCGCGCGCCTCGACGTCTGGGAGCTCATCGACAGCATGCGCGCGGAGGGGTTGGCGATCGTTCTGACGACGCACTACATGGACGAGGCCGAACGACTGAGCGACGAGCTTCTCGTCATTCACGAGGGTCGAAACGTGGCGCACGGCGAGCCCCATCGCGTCATCGATAGTGTGCTCGGTGACCACGTCATAATTGTCCCTCGCGGTGAGCCGGCCCGCGAAGAGATCGCAACGTGGTTGCACGCGCGCGGAGCGGAGCAGGTGGCAACTGTTCTCGGCGAGCTTCGCGTTCCGGTCAGCAAGGAAGACCTGGTTGAATTGACCGCGCGGTTCACCGACGCCACTTGGCAGGTGCGCCCGCCCAACCTCGACGACCTTTTCATCGCGCTCGCGCGCCGCAATGGAAGGTTCGAGTGAGCGGGCTGAACAGCCTCACTGCGGTCGCCGATTGGCGATCGTGGGCCGTGCTTCGCCGGAATGCCCTGGTTTTCCTGAGGAATTGGCGTACCGCGGTCATTCCCCCTGCGATGGAGCCCGTGATCTTTTTCGTCGCTTTCGGGATTGGCTTCGGCGGGCACATCGAGGACCTCAGCTACCGTGGCGTCGACATCAACTACGCGACCTACGTGGCCGCGGGCTTGATCGCATATACCGGTTTCGGCACGCCGTACTACGAGGCGCTCTACTCCGCGTACGTTCGCATGTTCTACCAAAAGACTTGGGACGGCATCCTTGCAACTCAAGTCGAGCTCCCGAGTGTCGTATGGGGCGAGATCCTCTGGGGTGCGGTGCGAGGGATGGTGAATATCTCGATCGTGTCGGCGGTCATTGCGGTGTTCGACCTGTTCGGCCTCGTCGACGTGAAGGTAGAGTTCCTCGTGCTCATGCCGTTTCTTGGGTTCGTTGCTGGCTGCGCTTTTGCTTCATTCGCCTTGATCTTCACCGCGATCGTTCCCGCCATCGATCACATGAACTACCCGGTGTTCCTGATCGGCTGGCCGTTGAGTCTGGTGAGCAACACGTTCTTCCCGATCGACCCGCAAAGCCCCGCGCTTTGGGCCCTCATGCAGATCAATCCAGTGTATCAATTAGCAGAGTGTGCGCGTGGTCTATTGGTGGTCGGAAGCCCTGGTACGCACCTCGTCGGCCTGCTCGGAACGACGGCTCTATTCCTTGTTCCGTGCACCCTTCTAGCGGTCCGATTGACGCGTCGGCGAGTCCTCGGCGACTGAGCTGCTTTCACCCAGAAATTCAGTTGTCAGATCAATAGGTTAGAGCCCGTATCAGGCCTTGCATCGCCCCCCCTTCAAGGCTAGAAACTCACCCATGGCTGACCCCCCCATCGCGGAACCGGCTCCGGCTGCATCTGATTACGATCAAAGCGCGATTCAGGTGCTCGAAGGGCTCGAGGCGGTGCGGAAGCGGCCGGGCATGTACATCGGTGATCCGCACGACGGAACCGGCCTTCACCACTTGGTTTGGGAAGCCGTCGACAACGCCGTCGACGAGCATCTGGCCGGTCATTGCGACGCCGTTCAAGTCGTCGTTCACTCCGAGGGTTCGGTCACGGTGGTCGACAACGGGCGAGGCATTCCAGTCGGCATGCACGACAAGGGCGTGAGCGCCGCCGAGGTCGTGATGACCCAGCTTCACGCCGGCGGGAAATTCAACAGCGACAGCTACTCGGTGTCCGCCGGGCTGCACGGTGTCGGCGTCAGCGCGGTCAACGCGGTGAGCGAATGGTTCAAATTGGAGATTCGCCGCGAAGACAAGCTCTGGTTTCAAGAGTACGAGCGTGGCGCCCCAAAGGCGCCGCTGAAGGCGATCGGCACCAGCAACAAGACTGGAACCAAGGTCACGTTCAAGCCCGACTCTGAGATCTTCACCATGATGGACTTCAGCTTCGAGGTCCTGAACAACCGCCTGCGCGAGATCTCTTTTCTGAACGCGGGCCTCGACGTTTCACTCGAAGACGAACGGGGCGACGGCAAGAAGGTCACCCACAGGTTCGAGGGTGGGATTCGCGAGTTCGTCGAGTCGCTCAACAAGAAGAAGACCCCGCTCCACGATGACGTCATCTACCTGCACGCGGTCAAAGACGGTGTAGACGTGGAGCTCGCGATGCAATGGAGCGACTCCTACAACGAGTCGATTTTTCCTTATACGAACAACGTGTTCAATCGGGACGGCGGCACCCATATGACCGGTCTGCGGACCGCGCTGACACGCGTGATCAATCAATACGGGTCGCGCGAGAAGCTCTTGAAGGACCTCAAGAACCCGCTCAGCGGAGAGGATGTCCGCGAAGGGCTCACTGCGATCATCTCCGTGAAGCACCCGGACCCTGCCTTCTCGTCCCAGACCAAAGACAAACTGGTGTCGAGCGAAGTGAAGGGCATCGTCGAGAGCGTCCTCAACGAGAAGCTAAGTCAGTATCTCGAGGAAGAACCGAAGGCCGGCAAGCGCATCGTCGAGAAGACCGTCCTCGCCGCGCGCGCTCGCGAAGCTGCGCGCCGTGCTCGCGAGATGGTGCAGCGCAAAGGCGTCCTCGATGCCAGCACGCTTCCTGGGAAGCTGGCCGACTGCCAAAGCAAGGACGCGAGCGAGAGCGAGATCTACATCGTCGAGGGTGATTCGGCAGGTGGTAGTGCGAAACAGGGGCGAAACCGCCGCTTCCAAGCCATTCTTCCGTTGCGTGGAAAGATCCTCAACGTCGAGCGCGCACGCTTCGAGAAAATGATCTCGAGCGCAGAGATCGGAACGCTGATCACCGCACTCGGGTGCGGCGTCGAGGGCGGCGACAATTTCGACATCGATAAGCTCCGATACCACCAGGTCATCATCATGACGGACGCCGACGTCGATGGTTCGCATATCCGGACGCTGTTGCTGACGTTCTTCTATCGCCAGATGCCGCAACTGATTGACAAAGGCTACCTCTACATCGCGCAGCCGCCGCTCTACAAAGTGAAGAAGGGCAAGAAGCTCCGGTACCTCCAAGACGACGACGCGATGCGCCACCATTTGATCGAGCTCGGCACCGACAACGTCCAGCTAGGCATGAAAGGGGGCAGTGCTCGGATTGCCGGTGAACCTCTTCGCAAGCTGGTCAAGGACGTCGCTCGCTTCCGTCTCCTCCTCGAGAACATTGGCCATAGGGTCGATCCGCTGGTGGTTGAGGCGCTCGTGACCGCGACGGACCTCAAGGTCGAGGATCTGGCCGACCGAAAGAAGGTGGAGGCGGGGATTGCCGCACTCGAGAAGTTTGTTCATTCCAAGCGTCAGGGCGAACTCGAGGCCACCATCGAGAAAGACGAAGAGCACGATCGGCAGCGCGTGATCATCGAGACCCAAGATGGCGCCACCAATCGGGTCACCACTCTCGACTTCGATTTCCTTTCCGCGGGCAACGTTTCCGAGCTGCGTCAGATCTATCAAGGCATCCGAGCGCTCGGAGAGCCTCCCTTCGTGCTGAGCGTTCTCGACAAGGCCGGCAAGCCAACAGGCGAGCCCACCGAGGTTCCAGACATCGAGGCTCTGTGGGCCACGATGGATGCGCGCGCGCGAAAGGGCCTCGGCATTCAACGTTACAAGGGCCTCGGCGAGATGAACCCGGAGGAGCTCTGGGAGACCACGATGGACCCGGAGATGCGAACCCTCCTTCAGGTACGCATCGAAGACGCGGTCGAGGCGGAAGAGCTATTCAGCGTGCTCATGGGCGACCAAGTCGAGCCTCGCCGCGCCTTCATCGAGAGCAACGCGCTAAACGTCACCAACTTGGATATCTAGCTCCACATCAGTGTGCGAGAGATTTTCGCGCGCGCGCTACCCGGTGCGTCGGGAGCGGCGGAGCAGGGACTGTATGGCAGCGGCGACTCGGGGGACTTCTTCGTCGACCTGGTCGAGGACCTGCCTTGCAGTCACGACGTCGTTCTCGCGTTCGATCGCGCCGAGCAGGTCGCCTACCCGAGCTGCGCCGATCTGCTTGCTCGCGCCCTTGATCGAATGGGCGGTCAGGCGAACGGCTTCCATGTCGCCTTCGTCCAACGAACGAGCGATCTTCTTCACGGAGTCCTTGAGTTGGTCGACGTAGCTCATCATCACGTCTTGTATGAAGTCGTCGTCTTCTCCATCTAGGGAGACCAGCTGGCGAACCATGTCGAGGTCGAGCGCCGAGGGTGGCGGTAGCGTCGACAGCGGCCTCATCGAGGGGCGCCCGGTCACCGGCACCCATCGTTCGAGCGCCTTGGCGAGCATCGAGATGCGCACCGGCTTGCCAACCGTGTCGTTCATTCCCGCCTCGAGGCAGCGTGCCCGGTCCTCTTCCGTGATGCTCGCTGTCAATGCGATGACGGGAAGCGCTTCGGTCTTCGGCGAACGGCGGATGCGTTCCGTCGCCTGAAAGCCGTCCATCAACGGCATGTAGCAGTCCATGAACACGATGTCGTAGTCGTGCTCACTCGTCATCGTGAGCGCATCGCGGCCGTCTGTCGCGATGTCGACCTCGCACGACAATTTCTTCAACAGCGCTTCGGTCACCATCCGGCTGGTCGGGTTGTCTTCGGCGATGAGAACGCGCGCCCCTTCGCGGATCAGCAGATCGCCGGTCCCTGTCGCGTCCGCGACGCGAAGCGTGTCCTCGGGTCCTGGCTCTAGCTCGATCTCTGCCCAAAAGCTGGTCCCTTGGTTCAGCTGGCTCTTCACCCCCAGCTCCCCGCCCATCAGGTCGACCAGCTGCTTGGTGATCGCGAGGCCCAGGCCATTGCCACCGGAGTGACGTTGCGAGGCAGCGTCGCTCTGATGGTATCGGGTGAAGATACGAAGCAACGACTCGTCTGGAATTCCGATTCCGGTGTCGTTGACGCGAAGGCGGACGCGAGTCGTGTCGGACCTCTCCACGACCTCCGCACTGATGATCACAGAACCCGACTCCGTAAACTTGATCGCGTTGTTCACAAAGTTGAGCAAAACCTGTCGAATACGACCGCCATCCCCTATGAAGCGTCGGCTGGTGAACCCCTTCATCTCGGAATCGAGCAGAAGGCCTTTGGCGGCGGCGCGCGGCCGCATGAGGGCGGTCACGCCATCGATGAGGACGCTCATGTCGAACGGCACTTGCGCGAGCTCGACCTGCCCCTTCTGAAGCTGCGAGAAGTCGAGGATCTCGTCGACGACGCCGATCAGGGCATCTGCCGACTCGCGGATCGCGGTGACCATCTTCTCCTGCTTGCCGTCGAGCTCGGTGTCGAGCAGCAAAGCGCTCAGTCCGAGCACGCCGTTCATCGGCGTGCGTACCTCGTGACTCATGTTGGCCAAGAACTCGGTCTTGGCGTCCGACGCCCGTTCCGCAGCGAGCCGCAGCTCCTCCATACGAACCAGGGTGCGGGCGCGTGCGTAGTTGATGCCGATCGTGACCGCGGAGAATCCGATCAGGTAGCCGGCGCTCTTCACCCAGTTGACGTCTTCGAGCTGAAGCGACACAGCACCCCAGCCGAGATCCCCCAGAACCATGATCGCAATCACCCATCTTCGATCGTGAACCAGCGCGCCCGCTGCGAACTGAACGAGCACATACAAGTAGAGCGTGGACGGATCGCCGCTCAGCACGTAGCCCAGTGTGACCGTGGCGGTCACGACGACGAAGACAACACCCGCGACATGCACCGACCACATGAGTGGAAGTGGTTGGCGATGCGCACGCCACCCGAGCGCGAGCATGGCCGCGCCCGTGAGCCCGTACATCGTCATCAGCTTGAGTCCGGTTTGACTGAGGTCGGGGGACCACTGACCCGCGGCAAGTCCGAGGTAAGCGATGCCGGCGCAGATCACCAAGGTGGCGAGATGTCGCCCAGTGATCGTGTTCACCACCGTCTGTCGCTCGCTGCGGCTCAAGGGCACGCATGCGGCGAGGGTCTCGGCCGAAGGCCCGGGCCCGTCCTTCGAACTCTGCTCTTGCTCCCAGCCCTTCCCCACAGATTCAGTGTATCGGCCGAGAGCGAGCGATTCACGGTTTGTGGGACAGAAATTTGTGGCGTGCCTCACGAATCGTGCGAACCGCCACATCGTGCAACACCCCATTGGATGCAATCAACTTCCCCTCTCGCGGGTCGACCGCCTCGCCTTCGTAGGTGGAGAGGCGGCCCCCGGCTTCCTCGACGATCAACGCGCCCGCGCACATGTCCCAGGCGTTGAGGGCCTGTTCCCAGTAGATGTCGTAGGTCCCGTCGGCGACTAGGCAGAGGTCGACCGAGGCGGCGCCGCAGCGTCGAATGCCTCTCGCGCGTTGAAGAAACAGAGCGAGCTCCGCATGGTTGTTGTCGGCGGTCGACCAGCGATCGTAGGGGAATCCGGTGGCACAGACGGCCTCTTCGAGCTGACCACGTGTGGACACGTAGCAGCGTTCTGTGTTGCGGAATGCACCGGTTCCCTTTGCCGCCTTCCAGGTGACGCCGAGTGCCGGCGCATGGACCACGCCCGCGAGCCCCTCCGATTCGCGATAGAGCGCGATCGACACGCCGAAGAAGAAGTGGCCGTGTGCGAAGTTCGTCGTTCCGTCGATCGGGTCGACGTACCAAACCAGGTCGCCCTCACCGCTCTCCGCGTTCTCCTCACCGATGATTCGGTGCGTCGGGAACGCTGCCGAGAGCTGGTCACGGATGAGCTTCTCGCTCGCCAGGTCGTACTCGGTGAGCAGGTCGAATCGCCCCTTGCGGGAGACCTTCGTGCCGGACCGCCACCCTTTCATCACCAACTCACCGGCCTCGACCGCCACACGCTCCGCGACCTCTAGGGCGCGACGACTATCCTCGGTCTCAGTCATGAAGTGCTGCATTTTCGCGGATTTCTGGCCTCACGCCATCACCATCTCGGCGGCCCGTGCGTGTTCGCTGGCATTTGGACCTCAAAACCCGTAAAAGGCCGTGCTCTGCAAAGCCCCGCGATTCGGGCGCAGACCAATGTAGGCAAATGTAGTTATGCCCGACCAGGACATCGTGACGCCAAGCCTTCGCAATCCGTTTGAATCGGATGGCGAGAACCGCTCTTCCGCCAACGACGCGAAGGCAGGCGGGCCCTACGACGTCGCCCTACGCGACGGGCAGCAGCTCCGCGAACGCCCACGCACGGCGGCCGGTCCCGTCCCGATCGGACGGCAACACGCCAAGCGCCGGATGACGGTTTGGGAGCGCATGGACGTGGTCCGTGATGCTGGAACCGAGCCGACGATTCTGTACCAGAACTGGGGCCCGAATCTGGATGGTGCGTCGCTGGTCACCGCCGTCGTCAAGGTCCAGGGGCGCGACGTCGCTCTGTACGGTCATGACTTCACGGTTCGTGCGGGCTCGATGGATGCGACCAACGGAACGAAGCTCGCAAACGTCATCCGTTTGGCGGGTCGGCAAGGCATGCCGCTCGTTGGGATGAACGACAGCGCGGGTGCGTTCGTTCCCGCCGGCATCGGTGGCCTTGACGGCTATGCCGAGGCGTTCACCGCGCTTCGCAAGATTAGCGGCGTGGTGCCGAGCATCATGTGCATGTTCGGCTACAACGCCGGGGGCGGCTCGTACTTGCCGCGGCAGGGCAGCTTCATGATTCAGCCGTCGAACACCTTCTTCGGTCTGACTGGACCCGGCGTCGTGAAGTCGGTGTTGGGCGAGGACGTAACCGCGGACGAGCTTGGCGGCCCCGGGGTGCACGGCCAGAGCGGCGTCGTAGACCTCACCGTCCGCGATGAAGTGGGTGCGCTGCGAACCGCGCGCCGTTTGCTGAGCTACCTGCCAGGCAACAACCACGAGTTTGCTCCGTATCAGGAGACTTCGGACCCGATCAACCGGCCGACAGGCGAGATCGACACGCTTCTGCGCAAGGCGTTCAACTCGCCGACTGCTTTCAACACGCCGATCGACGTCAGCATCCTGCTTCAGCAGATATGTGACCACGGCGACTACTTCGAGCTCCAGCCGCAGCGCGCGCGCAATACGATCACCGCGTTCGGACGCCTTGGTGGGCACGTCGTGGGCTTCGTGTGCAACAACAGCGCCGTGGCCTCCGGGCAGATCGACGTCGATGCGGCGTTCAAGAACTCCCGATTCATTCGGTTCTGCAACCTGTACAACATCCCGGTGATCTTCATGGAAGATACGACCGGGTTCCTACCGGGTCGCGAACAAGAGAGCCGCGGCATCGTGCAGGCGGGCCGCGCGATGCTCGACTCGATCATCGACCTGCGCACGCCTCGCCTGCTGCTCATCATTCGCAATGCGTTTGGCGGCGCATACGCGGCGTTCAATTGCTACGCGGTTGGCGCCGACCACGTCATGGCGCTTCCGACGACGCGAGTCGCCGTCATGGGCCCGGCCGGCAAGGAGTTCGTCTACAAAAAGGAAATGCGAGACATGCGCGCCGAGGCGATCTCTCGCCTGCAGGTCGCGCTCGACGCCGGCGCATCGAAAAAGGATGCCGAGGCGGACGTGGCTGCGTGGGTCAAGGCGCAAGAGGCGGCGTTCAACGCGCGGTACGAAAAGGAGCTCATGAACCCGAGGGAAGCCCTGAGCCTCGGCTCGATCTCCGAAATCGTCATGCCGACCGAGGTGAGGGCGTCGCTCGCCAAGAACCTCAACTTCTACCTCTCCCACTACACCCCAGAGCCGCTGCAAACGGTTCAGCGTGAGTTCCACTGATGACTTCAACCGCCCAGGCGCAGAACCCCCTCATCAACCGGGACCGTCGACTCGGACAGTCCGAGTCCGAATGGGTTCGGTCGTTCAGCTGCGAGGACATGTCGGCCCTCATCGTGTGTCGAGGCCCCATCCGGCGTGAGGCGCTCGACGTCTTTGATGAGATGGGGATGACCAACGTGGGGATTCTGCTTTCCGAGAAGGATTCGATTGTGTACCCGCGCGCGCTTGCGCCGGAGCTTCGCCGCTTGGACCCCGGTCGCGTTCATGCGGTCTCCGACTACTCGGGCGCGAGCAAAGAGGAGCGAAACGAACGCATCGCGCAGATCATCCAGATCGCCAAGGACAACGGCTACGATTACATCTTCGCCGGCTACGGCTTCATGGCCGAGGACGAAGGGTTCGTCCGGTCGATCGAGGAAGCCGGCCTTGGGTTCATCGGCCCATGTTCGCACACCGTTCAAGCGGCTGGGTTCAAGGACGAGGCGAAGCGCACCGCGGAGCAGGTGAATGTCAGCGTGACGCCGGGGATCAACGACGCCACAGGACGCCTTCTCCTCAGGAAGCACGGAGACCGCAAAGCGTTGGGCAAGCTCGCCAAGAAGCACGGTCTCGAGGTCGCCGAGCTCGTCAACGACGAGCTGGATCTCGAGTTGCTCGCGGATGCGGTGCTGAGCGCTTCCTACGATGCGGGCATCGACCTCTACACGGTCGATGAGCTCGCTGAACAGATTCAACTCGAGGTGACGAACATCCTCGAAGAGTACGAAGGCAGCCGCATTCGCCTCAAGGCGATCGGTGGCGGAGGTGGCAAGGGGCAGCGCATCGTCGACCGCGCTGACCAAGCACCACCTATGGTGCGCGAGATTCTGAGCGAAGTGAAGGCGCTCGGAGTCGGTGACAACAAGAACATTCTGGTCGAGCTCAACATCGAGACCACGCGGCACAACGAGATCCAGCTCCTCGGCAACGGTGAGTGGACGGTGTCCCTCGGCGGGCGCGATTGCTCGCTACAGATGCATGAGCAAAAGCTCCTCGAGGTTTCGATCACGCAAGAGACGCTCGGTGCTGCGGTCGAGCGGGAACGGGCTGCGGGCAATGAAACCGCTGCCGCCGCGATCGAGCAAGACCTCTCAATCCTCCGAAAGATGGAAGAAGAAGCCGAACGTTTCGGTGAGGCCGTCAAGCTCGACTCTGCTTCGACGTTCGAGTGCATCGTCGATGGACCGCGCCATTACTTCATGGAAGTCAACACGCGCATCCAGGTCGAGCATCGCGTCTCCGAGCTTTGTTACGCGCTTCGGTTTCGCAACCCCGACGACGCGAATGATTCGTTCGATGTGTACTCGCTCGTCGAGGCGATGGCGGTGCTGGCCAAGCACAAGGCTCGGCTTCCGCGGCCGGAACGGGTCCGAAGGGACGCCGCTGCTGTCGAAGCGCGGCTCAATGCGACGGATCAATCTCTCTCGCCCCACGCAGGCGGCGAGATCATGTCCTGGTCGGATCCGATCGAGGGCGAGGTTCGCGACGATCAGGGGATTTGCTTCAAGAACCCCGACACCGATCTCTTCATGCGCTACAAGTTGGCCGGCGCGTACGACAGCAATATCGCTCTCCTAGTCACCACCGGGGACGACCGTCGGCAGAGCTACGACCACTTGCGCGAGGTCCTCAGGCGCACGGTCGTTCGCGGGCCGGATCTCCAAACGAACCTTCAGTTCCATTACGGGCTCGTCCACTGGTTCTTGGCCAATGGCGTCGATGCGAAGCCGACGACGCGGTTCGTGGTTCCATATCTCACGCTGATGGGAGAGCTGCGACAAGAGGCCAACGAGATCGACCCGGACTACGCGTACGATCGCCTTTGCGGTCAGTACCTAAAGGCCGCATCGGCAGATACTGCGGCCGCTCGAGCGACCAAGGACCTTTCGGTTCTCAAGCGAACCCTTCTCGGCCGACCGCTCGGCCGCATCCTCCGGCAACCGCATCTGCTTTCTGCGTGGCTCAGCTCGAACAAGAGCAACTTCGAAGTCAACGACCGCCGGGTTACCTGGCTTCGAAACCCGCTGCTCGTCCTTACCGATACCTACGATCTGCTTCACATGGATGCTGCTGTGGACCTACCAGCGGCGCACCGTATCTGGGAGCAGGACCAAGCCGTTCTTCGTGACGGCGCTGCGTTCTACGCTGAGATTCAGCAACGCGTGGGCGACCTGTCCTGGCCCGAGGTCGACGACCTTCTCAAGGCCAAGAAGCCCGCCAAGGGCTTCAGCGCCGAGCAGTGGAAGCTGGTGCGTGAGGCGCATCTCGGGTTCCAGCTCGGCATGGAACTCTATAGCCTGCTCCCCCTGATCGCCGACAAGGTCGGGTTCTTCGACCTTTGCGTGAAGGACGACCTGACCATCACCATCCCCGACCGGCTCTTCGATCGCGACCATCAAGCGAAGATGAAAAAGGTGCTCGTTCCGCCTCCGGTCAACAAGGCCGACGAGATCGTCGCCGTCAGCGGTGGCATGTACTACGCCCAGGAAGCGCCAGGGATGCCCTGCTTCATCGAGGAAGGGCAACACTTCGAGGTCGGCGACCCCCTGTACATCGTCGAGGTCATGAAGATGTTCAACAAGGTGTACGCTCCCTTCGCCGGTACGGTCGACAAGATCCTCGTCGACACCAACGGCACCATCGTCTCCAAGGGCCAGCCCTTGTTCAAAGTCACTCCGGACGAAAATTTCATCGAAGAAGACCCCGACGAAGTGAAGGCACGCGTCGAGTCAAACACCGAACAATACCTAACCGCCGTAGCCTAACCACATATGGCCAATTGTAAGGGGACAGTCCCCTTTTTGGTTAGAGGCGGTCGTCTCGGGTGGTGGCTAGGACTACTCGGTTGCGGCCTGCGGCCTTTGCGCGGAAGAGGGCGCGGTCGGCGGTGGTCATGAGTCGGGCCTTGAGGTCACGTGGTGGTTGGCCGTTGAGGTGGCGGAGGCCGTGCAGGGTGGCCACGCCCACCGAGACTGTGATCCGCGGCAGCGCACCGGCGGGTCGCATCGGTCCCGCGGTGCTGGCAGCGACGTGGCTTCGCAAATGGTCCGCGAGCGCGCGGGCGCTTTCTTTGGAGGCCCGCTTCTGCACGACGATGAACTCGTCACCGCCGAAGCGGAACACCTCGCCGACGCCGGCTGCGGCTTCGTGAAGTGCCTTGCCGGTTCGCTTCAGCGCCTCGCTTCCGGCCGCGTGCCCGAGCTTGCTGTTGACGCGCTTGAGATGATCGACGTCCACGAACATGATCGCCATGTCGCGTTCCCCGCGTCGCGCCGACGACACGGCCCTGGTCAGCAGGCTGTTGAGCTCTCGTACGTTTCGCAGTCCGGTCAGTGGATCGTGTGCCGCGAGTCCTTCTTGTCGTCGAAGCGATGAAGTCTGGATCAACGACGTCGTGATGTAGCGAGCAAGCCCCGCGACGACACGCGTGTCGTGCGCTGTGAAACGCGCTGGCGACTTGGGGTTCACGAGCTGCACTAGCCCGAGCGACCGGCTTCCATCGTGGAGCGGCGCAACGAGCGCCAATCGAGTCTGGTGCGATGACCGTGCCGAGAACTGTGGGTCGGAGGCGAGGGACGAAACAACGAACGGTGTTTGACGGTCGAGCGCGCGCTTGGCTAGCCCTCGGTGGAGCGGGACCCCACGTTCGAGCAGATGCTTGGCGTCGGGGCCGCAAGCCGCGACGCAGCGAAGCGCGTCCACATCCTGTCCAACGAAGATCGCCCCTGCCGATGCGCGGACCGCAAGGCCGGCTGCCTCGAGTCCTTCTTCGAGCACACGGATGAGCGGCCGCGCCCGGGAACTCGACGCCCCGAGAACGGATTCCTCGAGCTGTGCCCCCCTCAAGGTGTGAATCCTCACATCCAAATCGTAGGCAGTTCAGGCACGATAAGCCAATCGAGTACTCCGCTGTGCTGCACTGTAGGTGCCCATTCAGTTGAATGCAGCGCACAATGCAGAACGCGGTGGGTTGGAGGGCCTTGATGGCAGGTGTGCGTTTAATCGCCTTATTTTTGCTTACGATTGTTGGCTTTGTTGCGGGCTGCGGAAACCAAAAGGCACCCGTGGATCGCACTGGCACGAATGCCGTCGCGAAGAGTTTCTTTCGAGATTCGTCTTGGTACTTCGGTCGCACCGTCATCGACGTCGACTACGAAGGCGGGCAGCTCGGAACATTCCCAGGCGACGCCGCGCTCGACTTCCAAGGCTCCGACCTCGCGTCGATGCCACGCATCCGTTGGGTGATCGAAGAAAACTCTTTGTTCGCGTTCCGCGACTACGAGCTCATCGAGGGTGCGAACCCAGGAATGCCGGAACCGGGCTCGCTGCTCGGGCAGCCGATCGCGGCGTTCGAGATCGAGAAGCACTTCGACATCCGCCGTGCTTACACCGATTCGACGGGCGAAGAACTCAACGTCATCGAGGAGAACGACACCGATCGCCCTTGGTACGAGCGCGAGTACATGCGGGTGAAGTGGGGGGCGAATCTCCTGCCCGGGTACTATGGCCAGACCAGCGATTTGCTTGCGATTCTAGGGGCTTTCGAACGGCAAACGG